>JBKBWT010000472.1:0-4244 GCA_046314415.1 Saprospiraceae bacterium | reverse complement strand
TATGGATTGCGACAGAATACGGTGGTGTAGAAAAATATGACCCTAATGCCAGTAAATTCCGGAGAGGATTGCTCCCCATCGAAAGAGGCTTCTCGCAATTCAGCTTTGTTTCCTGTGTACTGCGCGACCGGCTTGACCCTACCGGGCAACGCTATTGGATGGCAGTGTGGGGCACCGGCTTATTTGAATGGAATCGGCATACGAATGTTTTCCGGTTTATCCCAGCCCGACCCAACAATGCCCTGAATGGCGAAATTTTTGACCTGGCACAGGATTCAGATGGTACCCTTTACGTGGCGAATGCCGGGGGCTTAACGGTTTACAATCCGCGTACGAATGAAGCGCATTTCTTCAACGATTTTATGCAATATCCTTTTGTATCCAACAAAGCGCTGGCAATTCTAATAGATCATGCCGGGCAAGTGTGGATTGGTGCCAATTATGACGGACTCTTCCGCTATAATCCCCAGACGAAGACCATCCAAAAGATTCCATTTTACAAGCCTTCCGAAATAAAAAAGACCACGGGTTATATCACAGCCATCCGGGAAGATGCAAACCAGCAGTTGTGGATTGCGACACACAGTGGTGTTTTTCGATTAAACCCCAAAACCGGAGAATCTCGCTTTATTCACGGCGGTGAACTGCCCGATATTTATCGCAGCGACGGCTTATGGATCGGGCAAAGGGGCAGCATTTGGGTAGCAACGGTAGAAGGGCTGGTACAATTGGACACCAATGGAAAATTCATCCGGCGTTATGGTTCGGAAGATGGTTTGCAAAGCGAACACATATTTGACGTGCTGGAAGACCGCAACGGGCTGGTATGGCTGGCAACCACGAATAAATTGCATCGTTTAAATCCACAAACCAACGAAATTCTGCCTTTTGACAAAAGCGACGGCTTGTTTAACAATGCCTTGACTGATGCTTTTAACCTAAGCGACCGTGGCGAAATTTTTATCGGTTTTCAAAATGCTTTTAATTTTTTTGACCCGCTGAAAGTACCTTTCAATGCTAAGCCACCCAAGATAACCTTGACTGATTTACAGGTACTAAACCAAGAGAAACAATTCGATCCTACGCAACCAGTAGTGCTTCACCCGAAAGAAAATGTGGTTTCCTTTGAATTTGCTGCCTTGAATTTTAGTCAATCTGCCAAAAACCGCTACGCCTATCGCCTTGAAGGCTTCGATCCCGATTGGATTTACACGGATCAACCCATTGCAACCTACACCAATCTGGATGGCGGTGATTATACTTTATGGGTGAAGGCAGCCAACAATGATGGCGTTTGGAGCGCTCCGGTCACTTTAGCTACGCTGCATGTCATTCCTCCGTTCCGACGCACCTGGTTGTTCTGGGGCTTATTGGTGCTGTTGGGTTTTAGCATCGTTGCAGGTATTTTGTGGTATCGCTGGCAGCAGCGTTTACAACTGGAAGCCGTGCGCGACCGGATTGCCCGCGATTTGCACGATGATGTAGGTTCCACGCTGAGTAGTATTCGGTTTTTTAGTGAATTTGCCCGTTCTAAAGTAGTAAATCCCGAAGTAACGCCCATTTTGCAACGCATCAACGAGAGCGCCGCCACCTTGTCGGAATCCATGCAGGACATCATTTGGACCATCAACAGCAAGCATGACCAATTGGACGACCTGGTGACCCGAATGCGCCAATTTGCCCTGCGTTTGCTGGAGGCACGCAACATTCGTTTTCATACCAATGTCAGTGAGCATTTTTTACCCACCCGCCTTACGATCAATCAGCGGCGCAACATTTATCTCATCTTTAAAGAAGCCGTAACCAACGCAGCAAAATATGCCGATTGTAGCGAGGTAGAACTCCGCTTGCATCAGGTGAAACGCTACTTGAAAATGGTAATCACCGACAATGGCAAGGGCTTTGATCTTGAATCGGTACAACGCGGTAATGGCTTGCTCAATATGCAAAAACGCGCGAGTGAAATCGGCGGCAGCTTATCTATTCATACGCAGCCGGGTACCGGAACATGTATTGAATTGATGATTAAAATTTAAAGCATTATTAATGCCAATTGTAGAGATTTACTAATTTTGAAATTTGGCAAATCTGTCCCGTAAACTACTAAAACTAAACTGCGTATCAGCCTTTGATTCCCATTACCTATGTATATAATAGCTATATTTATAATAATACTAGTGTCCAGCCTGATGCCCACTAACAAATAATCCAGTTTTTAACACCAAGATGCGATAACGCACTCCATTTACTTATTGTATCTTTGCCGCTATAAAAAATAATAATTGGCATTTACCTTAAAAATTAAAATGCCTTTTTAATAAACAGCATATCATAATTATTAATCAGCCCTGTGAAAAGCTATGGAAAACAAAAAAATCAAAGTTCTTATCTACGAAGACAATCGCGATCTGCGCGAGGGAATGAGTTTCCTGATCCAGGCTACCAGCGACTTACGGCTACTGGGAGCATTCAGTGATTGTATGCAGGTACGCGAGCAAGTGGCTACCCTCCAACCCGATGTGGTACTAATGGATGTAGATATGCCGGGCATTACCGGAATCGAGGCAGCCGCTGTAGTGAAAACCACTTCGCCGACGACGCAAGTAATGATGCTCACCGTTTTTGACGATGAAGAAAAAATCTTTGCCGCTATACGCAACGGTGCCAGTGGCTATCTGCTCAAGCATACGCCTCCTTCCGAAATTATTCAGGCAATTTTTGATATCTACAACGGCGGCTCACCTATGACCGCCAATGTTGCCCGCAAAGTGTTACAGTTTTTTCAGCAGCAGCCCAAAATACAACCGCAGCATTACAATCTCTCCCCCCGTGAGCTCGACATCATTCGCGGCTTGGTCAAAGGCTTTAGTTATAAGCTCATTGGCGATGATCTTGACATCAGCATTGATACGGTGCGCTCACATATTCGCAGTATTTATGACAAGCTCCAGGTCAACTCCAAAACCGAAGCCGTGCTAAAAGCCATGCGCGAAAAGCTACTTGATTGAATTCAAAATGCTATTATGCAATGCCCATTTTGCAATGTGAACGCGTAAATTTAAAATAATTAGCTAAAGATCAGCGCTTTATTAAAACACCAACACACATTCCATCATTCCATTATTCCATTAACCCACCTTTGCACGCGCGGACAGGCAACTGCCCTCAAAGCGTTGGTAATAAGTGTATTTTTTACGCTAACATAAAGATGTGAATCAAAGCCTTTTTTATTGTACAAAAGCGACATAGATCGGTCGAACCGATTCAGCAACTACTTTAAAAATCAAATTTTCATCGAAAAAAAGCAGCTTTTAAGCAGAAAAAACCTCGTATTCATCCCGTAAGCACCACTCCCGCACACTCATGCTATTTACTTTTCCTGCAAACTCCTGCAACTTTGTGCTATCAAATGCATCGTTAGGATGCAGATCATTAAAACCCGACTGTTGAAAATTGAGAAGGATTAAAATGCAGGAAATACAGCTGGTTTCAACCGGCTGTATCCTGTAAACCGAAATCACCCGACTTTACAAACCTCGAAAAACGCAGGAAAAAGATTGCAAAAAGTTGCAATTTTTTGCAAAAGAAAAATATGAACGACGCTATCAAATGAAAACAATGGATGCGTGCATCACGGCTCGGCTGGGATAACCCAACATGAATCACCCGAATTAAACAAACTTATTTTATTTTAGGGATTAGCCTGCCTCACGTGATGCACCACCATCATGCTCCTGCTTTTACAATGATTGTCGGCAACTCCACTCTATTTCCAATAGCCCTTTATTACAAAAACAAGGTCATCTTTACACAATTGTATAAAAATGTAGTATAACAGTAGCTGGATTATATAAACAAACAAAAAAGCAAGCACCAAGCGAGAAAAAGCATTTTCAGTATTATCAGATTGTTTTGATGGAAGCGGGCATGCCCGTCGGTTGCCTTGAATGGTAGCATTCAAGAATAGATGGGCTATGTCTGACTTTAAAGTAAGCTTGCAAAATATTACATAAAACCCGACTTATGAAACCCGTTATTACACTTTTTTGCATTAGTATTTACTTGCTACTAACGAATTTTAATGTCATCACCGCACAAGAACTGAACCACGTACCGAATGCCCTGATTGTTGCTTACGAACCGCTTGAAAAGACGACTGCGACTCCCCAGGGAGCAGCCATCCTGAAAGAACATGCTAGTTTTTTAACTGCTTTGCAACAAACCACAACCGGTATTCGGATAAA
>JBKBWT010000471.1:0-4251 GCA_046314415.1 Saprospiraceae bacterium | reverse complement strand
CTTTATTACCGAACAACCTACCATTGTAAAGTTATCTTTGCGTTCAAAAGGCGATTTTTCGGTGCAGGAAATTGCCAAGAAATATTTTAAAGGCGGCGGACATAAAAATGCGGCAGGCGGATATTCGTTTCAAAATCTGCGTATTACTGTGCGGCGTTTCAAAGAAATATTACCTGAATATCAAAAACAATTGCAAGAATTATAATAATTTATATTCCGATACACTTTTAATAGTTTAGGCCTATTACATAATATTAAATTAAAATTATCTTTTTAGAAATTTAACAGTGAATAAATTATAACTAAAATAATAGAAATAGATAATATTATATTTACATTAGCAATTAGAAAAAATTTAAAATCATTTATTAAACAACTTTTTATGAGACTTTCCTTGTTAATTGCGGTAGCTGCTGTGTTGGCTTTCGTCGGCTGCAAAAAAGACGAAAAGGTAACGCCGAGCGGTTACACATACATTGTACAAAAAAGTACGGGTGGCGCCAAGCCCAATCCTGGCGATTATGTTTACTTTCACGCCCAGGCGCGCAACGGCGACTCCGTGGTTTACTCCAGCCGAATGGTAGGACAAGAGCCTTTCCTGCAAATTCCTAAAGACGATCAGTCACAAGCCGGCAGAACACCTTCGCCCGTAGAAGAGGTACTGCGCGACATGGCAGTAGGAGATAGTATTACGGTAATTGTGAAACTGGATACCTTGCCACAAAAGCCTCCCGGATTCGAAAATGCCAAGGAATTGTACTACGACGTAGTGATGATCAATATCAAAAGTGAAGAACAATTTAACAAGGACAGCGAAGTAGAGCGCCAAAAACTGGATGCGGAGCGCATTCAATCACAGGCACGGGAAAAAGAAGTGGCAGACAAAGTTGCGCAGGTCGTAAAAGACTACAATAGCGGCGCGTTGGCAAGCCAGCTCAAAACGACGGGTTCAGGATTGAAATATTTGATACTCGAAGAAGGAACAGGTAAGCAAGCGCAAAATGATCGACTGGTGAATGTACACTATTATGGTGTATTGAAAGATGGTACGATGTTTGACAACTCTTTTGGTCGAGGAATGCCCTTCTCTTTTGCGCTGGGTAAGAATATGGTGATCAAAGGCTGGGACGAAGGCATTGCCTTGCTGAAAGAAGGCGGCAAAGCGGTCTTGTTCATCCCGTCTGACCTGGGTTATGGCAAAGCAGGTTCTCCGCCTGTTATTCCTGCAAATGCGGAATTGATTTTCTACGTAGAACTTCAGGAAGTAAAATAACGTTTCAGATTTTATTTAGTGATTCGGTGATCTGGTGAGCTATGACATTAGCCTACACTGGATCACCAAATCACCAGATTACTAAAGCAATTATTATGACTATTGAACAATTAAAAAGCCTGAAAGACCGGCTCGCCTCGTTAAGGAGGTATCTTTGACGTCGATAAACGACAGCTTGAAATAGAAGACAAAGAACAATTAACGCTCAATCCTACCTTTTGGAACAATCCACAGGAAGCACAAGCCATTCTAAAAACCATCAAGAGCCATAAAAACTGGGTGGATCAATTTCAGCAGGTCGCCATGATGACGGATGATCTGGAGGTGTTGCACGAGTTTCTGAAAGAAGGCGAAGTAAGTGAAGAGGAGGTGGAAGCCAAATATCAGGAAACACTGGTTGCCATTGATGACTTGGAATTCCGATCTACGCTCAACCGACCGGAAGATGAATTGGGCTGCATTCTGGAAATCAATGCCGGCGCGGGTGGCACCGAAGCCTGTGATTGGGCGGATATGTTGCGCCGCATGTACCTGATGTGGGCAGAATCAAAGGGTTTCAAAGTAAGTGAATTGAATAGCCAGGAAGGTGACGCTGCCGGGATCAAATCGGTAGAGATGGAAATCAACGGCGACTTTGCCTACGGCTTGCTCAAAGGTGAAAATGGCGTGCATCGGCTGGTGCGCGTGAGTCCGTTCAATGCGCAGGGTAAGCGCATGACTTCGTTTTGCTCGGTTTTTGTGCATCCACTGATTGATGAAAGCATTGAAATTGAAATTAAAGAATCGGACATTGAGATTCAAACTTCCCGATCGGGTGGCGCGGGTGGTCAGAACGTCAACAAGGTGGAAACCAAAGTGCAGCTGACCCACAAACCGACGGGCATTGTGATTGTCTGCCAACAAGACCGCTCGCAATTAGGCAACCGTGAAAAAGCCATGCAAATGCTGCGCTCGCGCTTGTATGAAATGGAATTGGAAAAACAACGCGCTGAACGCGAAAAGATAGAATCTACCAAAATGAAGAACGAGTGGGGTTCACAAATTCGCAGCTACGTACTCGACGACCGCCGCGTGAAAGACCACCGCACAGGCTATCAGACCAGCCAGACCGAAGCCGTACTGGATGGTGATCTGGACGGATTTTTGAAAGCATATTTAATGCAGCACGATGCTGTAGAATATCAGGAGTAGTAATATTCGTCTGAATTATGATAATCACTATAATATTTTAATGAATTTTTATTTTAAATATCATATTATTTAAAATAATCATAGTTCAGACTCTTTCTTTTAATCAAATTTCAAAGCCACACCAATGCCTAGCGTTGGCTGTCCTGCCAATGGCTCCATCTGCAAACTTGGTTTTAAATGCAGGGTCAAATCTTCATCTACATTAAAAGTTTTCAAATGTGCATCTACAAAAGCCTCAACGGATTGTAGGGCATAAACGACTACTAAGCCAATATAAGATAATTGGGTGTTTTTATCAAAACGATCGCGCAAAATACGCAAAGTACGGACATCGAAACCTGCCAGCTGCGGATTGGTCACCGGCATATCGTTTATTTTCTGATTAAATGCAGTGCGGAATTCTCGATGCCAACCTTGATTGTAATCAATCGCGTACACCACGCCACCAATTGCGCCATATACCAAAGGTAGTTTCCACCAGCGTTTGTTGTATATCTGACCGGCGCCGGGGAGTGCAAGTGACAAGTAAGCCGCTTTTTTAGGGCTGGGATAATCTTTTGAAAAAAATGCGAATACGCCTTTTTTTGCGACCGCTGCTGAGTCCAGCACAAGAATGGTATCGGGTAGGGGAGTAGTGGCAAGCGAATCGGACTGTTGCGCCCAGCCCGGCACGCCCATCATGAACACCAGCAAAATAATGCCGTAGATTTTCATATTGGTTTTATAATTAATACATAACAGATGTGGCACATTTTTGAAATGTGCCACATCTAATGGAATAATAACGCTTTACTTTTCCAACAAATCCAGCAAATCATTCAACTGATGATCCGAATCAAATGGAATGACGATTTGCCCTTTGCCCGGCGATTTTAATTTTAATTGCACACCTTTGGAGCCAAAAAACTCCCGAAAACGCTGCTGTACCTGTTCATATTCATTGCCAATTTTAGGCGCTGATTTTTTAGGCTTTTCGGAGCTTTCCATACTTGCCAGTTGTTCTAGCGCCCGCACGGATAAGCCTTTTTTAATGGTTTCTTTGAACAGTGCATCTTGCAAGGCAAATTCATCAATCCCGGCGAGCACCTTGGCATGACCCGCAGTAATCTGCTTGTCTTTGATGGCTTTCTGAATATTCGGCGGTAAGCGCAGCAAGCGCAGATGATTGGTGACGGTACTGCGTTGTTTACCAACGCGTTCTGCCAGCGTTTCATCGGTGAGATTACATTCGTCTTTCAAACGCTGATAGGTGATGGCTACTTCAATCGCATTCAGATTTTCGCGCTGAATGTTTTCTACCAGCGCCATCTCCAGCATTTCCTGATCATTTGCCAGGCGAATGTAAGCCGGAATTTCCGTTAACCCTGCAATTTTAGAAGCCCGCAAACGCCGTTCTCCAGAGATCAACTGGTATTCATTGGCGCTCAGACGACGCACCGTGATGGGTTGGATCAGACCATGTATCCTAATGGAAGCCGCCAGTTCTTCCAACGCGGCGGTATCAAAATCGTTGCGTGGCTGGAACGGGTTGACCTCGATTTCCTCCAGCGGAATCATTGCCACCGTATGCGACAATTCCTTTACCACTTCTTCCTGATTTTCAGCTACTTGCTCTTCAATATTAGCCAGCAGCGCACGTACGCCTAAACCAAGCGTTTTTTTATCTATTTTTTTGCCATTTTTTAAGACTTAGTAGAGACTGAGTGACTAAGCGACTAAGAGACCAAGCGATCAAGGGAGTCTCGTGGTTCCCAAGTCTCTAAAAGTTACTTGGTTGCCAAAGCCGG
>JBKBWT010000470.1:0-4293 GCA_046314415.1 Saprospiraceae bacterium | reverse complement strand
GTTTGGCGGACAGACTTTGCTCGGAGGTGAACGCAACACAAAAAAGATTGAAGGTTTTGCTCTTGGAACATTAATTGGTTCAATAATAGGTCATTTTATAATTCAGATTTATGGTGCAAAGAAATCAGGATTAAATTTTTATTTTCTATTTCTCCTTCAGTCACCCCATACCTATCTAACATTGCAAGCGCTGTTTCAAGTCGGTAATCAGCGCCGCCGAAGCCCGGTCCACATCCTGCGCCTGCAAAGGCATTTCGCCCACCAGATTGCCATGCTGATCCCAACCCTGATGATATAATTGTACAAAACGCACACCTGCCTCGGATAACTTCCTCGCTAACAAGCAGTTAGCAGCATAAGTACCCGGCACCAGACAATCCGCACCGTACATGCGTATAATATTTTCCGGCTCTTTACTTACATCGGTTAATTCCGGCACGGCAGTTTGCATGCGGTATGCCATTTCATATTGCTGAATTTTTGTACTTATTTCGGGGTCGCCAAATTCCTGGTAGCTCATTTCATTGAGTTCGGCGAGTTTATCGAGCATCCGGCGGCGGCTTTGCGCGTCGGTTCCCTCCGGATTATTCAGATATAATACCGGCTCTTCGCTTGCGCTAAACTGCACGCCCTGATGAATACTATCTAAAAAACCGTTGGTCCACAACTTGGAGTAAACACCCTGCCCATTGCCACGCCCGCGCGAGAGCAAGACGCAAAAATTCGGCAGATTTTTATTTTCGCTGCCCAAGCCATAACTCAGCCAGGCGCCCATGCTTGGTCGGTTGCCCTGCTGCGCGCCGGTTTGAAGAAAGGTCAGTGCCGGATCATGGTTAATCGCTTCCGTATGCATTGTTTTTATAATACATATATCGCTCGCTATACTGGCAATATGCGGAAACAACTCACTGATCCACGCGCCGGAAGGTCCGTATTGTTGAAAATTAAATTTGGAGCCCACCAGTGGAAAACGTTCCTGCTCGGCGGTCATACCGGTCAGGCGCTGCCCCTGGCGAATGGATGCCGGCAAATCCTGTCCGTGCATTTTACGCAACATGGGCTTGTAATCAAAACTTTCCAACTGCGAGGGCGCACCATTTTGAAATAAGTAAATAATGCGTTTGGCTTTGGGTGCAAAATGCGGCAAACCCAATGGCAACGTGGCTTCGTCGCTGGCGCTGCCACTAAATAAATCCGGTACAAGCAATGAACCCAACGCCACACTGCCAATGCCCAGGCTCAATTTTCCTAAAAAATGACGGCGATTAATATTGAGTCGATGTTGTAAAAATTCGTTGGACATGATGTTATATTTACATTTACCATTTAGCATTTACCGATTCATGCATCATAAAATTCCGATTAGGTACATTGCGCATAAAATTATTTAATAAAAACTGCCTTCACTCACCCCATCCCAGAAGGGTGTCCACGCGCGGGCGGATCGTCCCTTTAGGGAAGGAAGGTTGCGGGAGGACAATCAAAAACTTATTTCACAATGTGTTAAGTTTTCATAATAGCTTCTTCCATATTATAAATAGTGTGAATCACTTGCATCAATGCCGCCAAACTAGCCCGATCTTTAATATTCGCCTGTGGAAATTCGCCCACTTTTAATAATTGTTCGGCTTTTTTTACCTCTTTTTTAAAATTTGCTTGCTCTTCTTTATAATATTGTAATAATAATTGCATTTCCGCTGGTTTGGGTTTTCTACAAATAATCCGCTGAAAAGCCTCGTCAATATTGGCTTCTATCGTATTTGATTTTTCCAGCAAACGCTCTGCCAACACCCGCGAAGCTTCCAGTACCGTCGGATCATTTAGCATCACGAGCGCCTGTAGGGGCGTATTGGTGCGGAGGCGTTGAACCTCGCACTGATCGCGGTTAGAACCGTCAAACATCAACAAAACCGGGGGCGGCACAGTGCGCTTGATGAAGGTGTACATGCCCCGGCGATACAATTTACTACCCTCATCCTGAATGTATTGCGACAAAATACCGCGCCCGGAAGTCGCCACTTCCCAGATGCCGTCGGGCTGATAAGGCTTTACGCTGGGACCACCGATTTCCCGATTCAGCAAGCCGCTGCTCGCCAGCACATGGTCGCGCACCAATTCGGCAGACAAGCGCAGACGGGATGCATGCGACAAGTAAATATTTTCAGGATCAATATCATATTTTTTATTGGTTATGATAGCCGACTGGCGATAAGTAGCAGACATTACTATTTTTTTCATCAAATATTTAATATCCCAGTTGTGATTCCGAAAATCGAGCGCCAGCCAATCGAGCAAGGCTACATTAGAAGGTAACTCGCCCTGCATGCCAAAATCACCGGTGGTTTTTACAATGCCGCGTCCGAAAATTTCCTGCCAGATGCGATTGACAAAAACCCGTGCGGTTAGTGGATTTTTTTCATCTAAAAGCCAGTTTGCCAAGCCCAAACGATTTTTAGCAAATTTTAATGTATCGAATAATAAAATGGATTTGGGCGTACTGAAATTCACTTGCTCCGTGGGCGCATCGTACACGCCACGATTCAGCACAAAAGTCGGACGCACCTGATTCGTATCCTGCATGATCATCACCGCTACGGTTGCCGTATCTTTTTTATTTACAAAATGTAATATTTTCTTGATATCGGCATCGGTAATCATCATGTTAGGAGGATCGGCAAAAGACGCGTCAATCGTGCCAACAATGCCTTTTTCCGGCACCTGATTAAAAAATGCAAAGGTG
This sequence comes from Saprospiraceae bacterium, assembly GCA_046314415.1. GTDB lineage: Bacteria > Bacteroidota > Bacteroidia > Chitinophagales > Saprospiraceae > JADJNW01. The sequence continues at coordinate 1,553 of JBKBWT010000470.1, read as the reverse complement.
CTGTAATAATCTTTTTGAGCAATGGGATCGTATTTATGATCGTGGCATTTCGCACATTCAAACGTCAAGCCCAGAAAAGCTTTGCCAAAGGTATTGGTGCGGTCAGTCACATATTCAATCCGGTACTCTTCATCAATTACGCCGCCTTCCTGGGTAATTTTATGATTGCGGTTAAAGCCCGTCGCCAGCAGCATTTCCTTCGTCGGGTTGGGTAGTAAATCGCCTGCCAATTGCCATATTACAAACTTATCATACGTATAATTCTGATTAAAAGCATGAATCACCCAATCTCGCCAGGGCCACATCGTACGTAAGCCATCATCCTGATAGCCGTGCGAATCGGCGTAACGCGCCACATCGAGCCAGTGAATCGCCATTTTTTCGCCATAATGCGGACTTTTTAATAATTCGTCCACTACTTTTTCATAAGCCTGCGGCGACTCGTCTTGTAAAAATCGCTGCTGCAATTCCACCGAAGGCGGCAATCCGGTCAAATCAAAGCATACGCGTTTGAGCAGCAAGGCTTTATCCGCTTCTTCATTCGGTTTTAAACCTTGTTGCTCCATTTTGGCAAGTACGAAATAATCGATTTCATTTTGTACCCAGCCTTTATGTTTAACTTTTGGAAGATCAGCTACTTGTGGCGGAATAAATGCCCAATGTGGCTTGTATTTGGCGCCTTGTTGAATCCATTTGCCGATCAGGTCAATTTCGGTTTGCGTCAGCGCTAAATTCGCATTGGGCGGGGGCATCACTTCGGCGGTATCGGTGCTATTGATACGCAGCCAAAGCTCGGATTGCTCCGGTTTGCCCGGCACAATTGCAAAATGTCTCGGTTGGTCTTTCAACGCCGCGTAAGCGCCCTCCTCCGTATCCAGGCGCAGGTCGGCTTTGCGCTGTGCGGCATCAGGACCATGACATTTAAAGCATTTATCGGATAAAATGGGACGAATGTGAAAATTGTAATCGATTTCTGATCCCGCCACATTGGTGTTCGCGGGTGTCGAACAGGTAAGCGCTACAATGCTTAACAAAATACTGCCGCCAATGAGCCATCGCATTTTTTTCATGCGCCGAAACGATTTTTGATCCAATGAATTGCCGAAGATATTCCGATTTGCTCAAAATTAAATTATTTACAGCATTTATAAGCTAAAATAAGCTGTGGAAAATTGGAGTAAAACCAAATTATAAATGATTATTAATAGATGATGGGCAATGGATGATTTTATAATAATTGGGTAGGCAAAGAATTTTGGATTTAAAAATTACTATATACTTTATAATAAACACTTCATTTAAATAAAATAATGTAATAATTTAGCAACATATATTAAAATACATTGCCAAATTATTACACCAATCTAAATATTTTTCAACAACCTACACAGCATACCTCTGGCACGGCAGTAAGGGTAGAAGTACGCAAGATGCGGTAATGCCCCAAATCATCCGAAAGGGGGCGAGCGTACAATTCTTCGGGGGTGTCCCCTACTCTTTCGGTAGTCGTTTGCATATTGTAATTTAGCCGATCGAGGAAACGCGCGGCACGA
>JBKBWT010000469.1:1405-4328 GCA_046314415.1 Saprospiraceae bacterium | reverse complement strand
AATTGGTAAAAAACAAGACTCCTGGAGCTTCCAGGAGTCTTGTACATTGGATATTACCAGATAATCAGCGTACTTTTATCGTTTTAGATATAAGACTTTTTCTGAGTGCATGTAATCTCCAATTTTAACGGTAAAGACGTAGATACACGACTGTAGTTTTGCATCGGCAAGCCCTTTCCAGTTGATGCGATAAGTTCCCTTCACTTGTTCTGCTTGAATGATATCCGCTACTTTTTGTCCGATTACATTGTGTACTTCAATGTGTACCGGCGCATCAGCAGGAAGTTCATAAACAATCTGCACCGTTTCGGAGAATGGATTGGGGAAAATTCGCACGGATGCTGCCTGCAAGGTTGGCTGCTGGACGCTGGCTTGCGGTTGTACATTTGCCTTCAGTTGATCAAACGAGCCTGCTGCCGCCATATTCACAAAATCCAGTTTCAGGCTTTCGAGTCCACGCTGACCTAATTGCTTGAATTGCAGCGTAAATAATGGAACGATACCGGCTTTTCCGTACGGATTGGCATGCACAATGACGAGTTTCCCGCTTTCCAGTTCGCTTTCATTGAGGGTAGGCAGTTCAAAACCAGGGGTATTTCCGCCAAAGAAATCGCTTAGTTCCAGTTCCTGTGGATCCCAGGTAATGACGGCTTTGTAGCTTCCTAATTTTACGCCTGCCTGATTGCAATCAGCATAAACCGGCACTTTAATGCTTTCAGGATGGTCTGCTATCTGTTGAGGTGTTATTACTATATCAATCGCTGGCAAACTGCGCTTTTCTAATCCCAACGCATCATTGATGCTGGAATCACCTGGACAGAAAGACTCGCCCACCGGATACGGAACAGGTAGTTGCACATCATACGTCAGCACGATCAAAGCGTCGGTTGCATTGGTTAAACGATCCCGGTTTACATCTCCAAATCCATTGTCGATGCGCTCCTCGATGTTCGTTGGCAAGGTCAAGCCGGCATCAAAAGAAAGAATAATATTCGCGTCGGTTGAAGTGACCGCTCCATCATTATTGACATCACCGAGTAAACCAGCTGGAATGATGGTGAAAGTACAAAGCGGCGTACGCAGCATCGGCGTTAAATTGGTGAAGGTACGCGCAGCGGCAAAAGATAAAAATTCAACCCGGATGCTATCACTACTATTTACTGGACCAATGGCGCGGAATCTGGATTTGAATATATCCATGACTCCATTTACGCCTGCAGCGTTTGCTCCGTTAAAAATCAATCTACCATTCAGGGAATCCAGATTAATAAAACCATTAAAACCGGAAAGGACACTAGAAGGACCTACGTACTGCAACACGGCTGGATTCCAGGTCAGAACGCCGGTAAAACTACCTAAAAGCGTATCGGGCGCAGTACTGCCGCTCATATCTACCGTTATGACAACAGGGAATTCACAATTTTGAGGTACGCGCTCCGGACAATTCGTGCTTACTACGATATCTTCCTGCTCAGGCAGATTGGAGCAATCTTCCCGGAGGTCTATGGTAACGGTTCTTCTACAGCCCGATTCATCCGTTGCGGTCACTGCGTAGATAAATGCAGTTAAGTTCTGGGCTATTGGGTTATTTAAAGTCGTATCATGCGACCAGCGGTAGGTCACGGCTCCCATCGCGTCGGCGACACTTACCCGGATGCTGCCATTATCTGCTCTACAAGCAGGGCTAGTCGTATCTGCCACCATCAATTCAAATTTTGAGTCGGGAGCACAAGCAAAACCTTCGGGCACTTCATATACATCCGGTACACCATTTTGATTCAGATCCAAATCAAGCTCTTGCTCGTCAGGAATATCATCGCCATCACTATCTTCATCACAACGATTCGGTAATCCATCTCCATCTACATCCTGATTGGGGAAAGCATCTTCTATCTCATTGGGCAGTCTGTCTTCGTCGCAATCGCGATTCTCTCCATCGCAGGGCGGACATTCACCAGGCCTGAATAAAGTAAAGGAAGTAGAAGCAACCCGAACAAAAGGCTTGACCGTTGGGTTAAATTCGCTGGGCGCATCAAATATAGACTCACCGGGCAAAACCCTTGCACCCTCGGGAACGGAAACCTCTACCTGCACTTTGTAAGTACCGCCGCCATTAAAGTCGTCAAAATAACCCGCTACCGTTCCGGTAAATAGGTCCAGCGCTAAATCAAGGGGTACAATGGAGCTATCCGGTCGAATAACAATACTATTGTATTGGATATCAGGGTCATACAGGGTGGTTAAAAAAGTAGTGGAAGCAGAAATCGTAACCGTATCCGGCGTGGTTAGTACTCTGGGAATAGCATCGATGTAAAGATCGGGCGCCGGATTTTCTACAAAACTGACAACATTTACGTCTGGCGCAATAGGCTGGGAATTACCTACAAATAGGGTATAGGTCCCTGGGGTAGGGTTAGGTATAATTAAAATTCGGTAAAAAGGATCGTCCAATACCCTATAATTGTTGGGCGAAACCAAATTACTATCCGGACCAATCAGATCCACACTGCGCAAAATACTATTGGAACGAGTATTGAAATCCGTTACATTTTTAAGTCCCAAAAAAATGGTGAGCGGACCAGAACCTTCCTCGACGGAGAGCGCAGCACTGACAGCGGAAGACGAAAATTCAGTACCAAAGAAAAGGTGTTCGGTCAATCGAATGGAGTCATTAATCAAGCTAAATCCTTGATGTCGGGCAGCCAGTTCGGCATAAATCGCTGGAATCATATCGTCGGAATAAGCCGGCAACATCACGCCACCAGACTCGGAAGCCAGGTCTGCCAACAAATCTATATCGGCACCATTGCCCACGGGAATGGAGTGAATTGTGATGCCCGCGGCGATCAGGTTATTCCCTACTGCTTCAGGATCTGCCCCGGTATTATTTTGTCCATCCGACATCAGAAAAACCGTGGGATTG
>JBKBWT010000469.1:0-1395 GCA_046314415.1 Saprospiraceae bacterium | reverse complement strand
AGGGTCTCCCCGTTGGCAGCAGCAATAGCCTGGGCGATCTGGAGTTGTACGCGTCCTTCGATTAATCCATCCCCAATTGCCGTAGAGCCATTGGGAGTAAGGGCATCAATGTCCGTTTTGAAAGCATTCGCATTAGCGGTGGTAAGGTCCTGTACCGATCGCACGGTGGCAGCATTGGTACTAAAAGCGACAATCCCCAGATTAATATTCTTACTCTGTTGTAAATCTACAAAGGCTCGACTGGCGGCTTGGGCAAACTCCATGCGCGTCCGGTCACCCACATCCCGAATCGACATACTCCCGGAGCGGTCCAGCACCAGCACCACTAAACTCGATCCTTGTACTTGACGCACGATGTTGAGAAACGAACCACAAGTAGTCGGCACCGCTGCCACCGGCAACGTTGGAATGGTGATACCCAAACCCATATAATTGCGGCGCAGTACCTCCCAATCGGATAAACCACCATTGAGTAAAGTATTCTGACTCGCCTCATAGCGATTGGTTGTGCCGTTGAAGCCATTACAGGCATCTCCTGTACAAGTGCCGGTTCCCATGCAGGTTGCCGTACTGGGGCAGCCACTGCCATCCCCTCGGAGCGGGTCATGATTACCAGCCACACTTAACTCCGACATGGTATTATGGTTCGCCATTATGGTGTTATTGCGGTCATTAATATTTGCCGCATCAAAGGCAGGACCAATGCCGCAAGGTCCACCCCAACGACATTGTTCATCGTATTCATCGCCGATACCAAAAGCCAGATGCCCCAGCTCGTGCGCAATCACCCGACCATCAATACCGCTACTAAACAGATTGATGTGTGCGCCTTCTCGCCCAAAACCACTGCCATCCGTCCAAAAACTCACCCCGGATCGTCCCGGATCGGGCAATACCCAAATATCTGCCTGCTCCTCATTCACCGCGCCGGAAGTAATGGTCACCGTACCAAATACAATTTGACCGTCGGTAGCATCACAAATCGCATCATTGGCTACTCGAATCGCATTTTCCATGGCAGTAACGTCAGCGGCGGTCGGAACATAACGGAAGTTAACCGTGAAATTCATTAAGCCACGAATGCCGGCAGTGTTCGATGGTGCAGGCGTTATGGTACCGCTACCACCAAAAAGGCTGGTAACAAGGAGTGAAAACAGGAGAAGACCTATACATCTTCTCAAAAAAGGGAAAAGAATTTTTCTCATGGTGAATTGATTTTTGAGGTTTATAAATCAGGTGCGAATAAACATTGAATAAAGCGCTGATTTTTAGCTGCTTAGGAACACTTGCATGTTTAACATGAGTTATAGATACGTTTAATATAAACAACAATCGTATCAAGCATGAGGCAAAAACGTATTTTGTTGTTTACTAATCCTTTATAATGATATACAT
>JBKBWT010000468.1:0-4344 GCA_046314415.1 Saprospiraceae bacterium | reverse complement strand
CAGTTTTGTACCCTTTTTCCAAAGCGCGCTTTTGCGCTTCATCCAACTTTGCTACAAATCTATTTTTACGGCTCATGCCGCTAATGTAGCTATTATTTACTTATTTTTGTCCAGGTACTTATTGAGATTATTATAACATTATATTACTACAATATTTTATAATGCAAATTGAATTTTTCCATCAAGGTAAAAAATACGGTGCAGATTTGTCGCAGCCGATTGATATTGCCATTCCCATCCGCGATGGTTTTGATAATGTGAATTGTTTTTATGCGCCGCCGGTTGAATTTTCACCGGTGATAGCAGGCAATTTTATTGGTGACACCGCGCAGGGTGGTGTGGTAAATTTTTTTAATATTAAAGTCAATCCGCATGGCAATGGCACCCACACGGAATGCGTTGGACATATTGCAAAAGAAAGGATTACCATTCAGGAAAGTTTAAAAAAATTTCATTTAATTGCGCAATTGGTCAGCATTTATCCGCAGCAAACCGAGGAGGGCGACCGCATTATTTTTAACAATCAACTTGCGGACGTCTTGAATGACCCAGTACCGGAGGCGCTTATTATTCGTACACTGCCGAATGATGATTTGAAGTTGGTGACAAATTATTCCGGTGCCAATCCACCTTATTTGCATCACGAGGCAGTAGCGTGGCTCGTAAACAAAGGCGTCCAGCATTTGTTAATTGATCTTCCGTCGGTAGATCGGGAGGAGGATGGCGGAAAATTGCTGGCGCATCGGGCGTTTTGGCAATATCCCGACAATGTGCGAAAAAATTGTACCATCACGGAGCTGATTTATGTACCGAATTTTGTAAAAGATGGTTTATATTTGTTGAATATCCAAATAGCAAGTTTTGAATTGGACGCAAGTCCGAGCAAGCCTGTTTTGTATAAATTGCAAATAGTGGCGTAATGTCTTTTTCACCGTCAACATATCAGTCGAAGATTTTTCGCGATTTCAAAGCGATTGATACGGGTGCGTATCGTCAGATCATTCATTTTTACGAAAAACAGGAAGCAGCCATTCATCAGTTGGAGTTTGAAGAACACTTTGAGGTGCTCACCACGTATGTCAATGCCTTATTTGAAGTAGGCACTTACTCCAAACATTTGGTGCTGGTAGATGTGGTCATCGAGATGGCGATCACGCAAAATATTACATTTTATAAAGGAGAGGATATTTTTCTAAAAATGTTATTCCGCAAGGCGGCTTCACTTTACAATTTATTAGAATACGAAAAAGCCGAATACATTCTACGCGAAATCGTGCGCATCAATCCCTGGAATAAAGACACGGTACTCTTCCTCAAAAAATGTCTGCGCCGGCAGCAACCGAAGTACCTTCAGGTGGCACGGGCTATGAGTATTGTGTTGTTCCTGCTAGCGGCTATCGTTATTGCAATAGAAGTATTAGTCATCCGTCCTTTTTTTAATGAATATACGCAACTCGTTGAACAATCGCGTTTTACGCTGTTCGGCACGGGTGGTTTTCTGCTCGTTGGCATGACTTTTTTACATCGTTTATGGGTTGATTTTCAGGTAGAAGAATTTGTGCGCAGTATTCGGCGGCAGAAAGAAGCCGCTTGAGCACATTATCATAATGGCTACTCGCTGATGCGATTACTACAGTATCAACAGCATCCATAGTATCAATATAAATTACTTTTTCTTAAAACTTCCCGGCATTCCCTGCGTTCCTTTTAGGAAAATTGCTCATTTTTACCCTCAAAACTCAAAATCCTGCTTACAAAATGAAACCAACCCTTCTAATTCTGGCAGCCGGCATCGGTAGTCGTTATGGTGGCTTGAAACAAGTAGATTCTATCGGTCCGGGCGGCGAAGCCATTATTGAATATTCTATTTTTGATGCCATTCGTTCGGGTTATGGCAAGGTCGTGTTTGTGATTCGGAAAAGCATTGAAGCCGAATTCAAAGAAAAATTCAGCGGTAAATTTGAAGGTAAAATTCCGATAGAATATGTCTATCAGGAAATTGATACACCTATCGAAGGCTTGACGAATCTGCCGCACCGCGAAAAACCCTGGGGTACCGGGCACGCTGTACTGGTAGCGGAGCAAGCGATCAACGAGCCCTTTGCCATTATTAATGCTGATGATTACTACGGTATCAGTGCCTATCCGGCGATGGCGCAGTTTTTACAACATGAATGCGCACCTGATCATTATGCAATGATCGGTTATATATTAAAAAATACGCTATCTGATAATGGTTCGGTGTCACGGGGCGTCTGTGTAATGGATGATAAAAATGCTTTGATTGCGATTAACGAAACGCATAAAATTGAGCGCGTCAACGGACAAATTCAGAGTGAAAACGGCAGCAATCTGACTGATAACACGTTGGTTTCCATGAACTTCTTTGGCTTTCACCACACGGTATTTCCGGCTTTGCGCGAAAGTTTTATTCACTTTGTGCAAGAAAATGGGAATAATCCGAAGGCAGAATTTTACATTCCTTTGTTCGTCACCGAGCAAATTCAAGCCGGCAAAGTGAAAATGACGGTTATCCCTAATGACGAGCAGTGGTACGGCGTCACCTATAAGGAAGATAAAGAAGTGGTACAAAACGCTTTTCAACAACTCACCAACGCCGGGAAGTACCCGCAGGGCTTGTGGTCGGTGCCAACAATGTAAGATTGACAATGGATAATTGATTATTGGTAATTGATACAATCATATATAATTGGTCAATTATCAATAATCAATTGAATATAAAAAGGTTTGCCAGCTAAGCCGACAAACCTTTGCGAGTGGTTTTGGGATCATGATTTTTTTACAAGCCAAAAGCCAGACCGAGGCTCAACTGGAAGCCTTGGTTGCGAATAGCATCGGCGCCAGAAGGCTTATTGTCAATAATATTGGTCAACCCTGGCAAGTAACGCCCATCGACATTCAGCCAGGTGGCTTCGCCAATGCGCAGATTAAAGCCTAAACCCAAGGCCAGACCTACATCCAGCGTATTGTAATTTTCTTTCACATCTACATCGTTTTCAGCACCTTCTATCTGATTTTCAGCCGAAAGTAGCACGCCTAATGTTGGTCCTACATAAATTTTCGGACGGAAACGATCGCCCAAATCACGGAAAAACAGATCGTATGCCAGCAGAAAACGCAAGTAGTCGAGTTCAGTGGCTAATTGTGGCTCACTTTCAGTTTCGCTACCCTCCCGGGAGTAAAGCGCATCAAAAGTCAAACCACTGTTTTCGGTAATGCTGTACGTCGAAGTCAAGCCGGCTACCAATCCTGACTTGTAATCAGCGTTATTGGTATTGGATACTTTGGAAAAATTAACGCCAACGCGAGGCCCAATGGAGAAATTGCGTTCGGTTAATTGCGCAAACGTGTACGTAACGAGTGTGAGTGTTACAAATAACAAAATTAAGCGTTTCATAAAAAAGAATTTTTGAGGTAAATTAGTTATGTATTAAAGAGAAACGAATGATGAAATTAGAAGTTCAGTATAATAAAAAATCAAAATATTATATGATGTAATAACAAGTTTTTAACATTATCTTTATCAATCCTAATCCATTACATATCAATCCGTTTCCTATCTTTGTTACAAATTTTATGCTAAAAATATGACAGCCATTCAAAACGAACCACTGGTGCGGGCACGCCTCAGTTATAGCAATCCTACTGACCCACTGCTCAAGAAAGCGATGATCGCGATGATCGAATTGGCGACAGGACGTCCTAAACTGGAAAAATTGTATAATCAGGTGCGCAATATGCGGCTTCGCCCGGCGGAGCTTTGGGGCGCGGCGCTGCAAAAGCTGGACGTAAAAATGGATTTCGATGCGGCGCAGTTGGCGAAAGTACCGATCGAAGGTCCGGTTGTTTTTATTGCCAATCATCCGTTTGGCGTAGTAGATGGCTTAATTCTGGGGCATTTGGTCTCTCGCGTACGCGAGCGTTTTGCAATATTAGTGAATGAAGTAATATGTAAGGAAGAACAACTTGCAGATTTCCTGCTGCCGATTGATTTCCGGGAAACCAAGGAAGCATTGCAAACCAATCTTCGTTCGCGACAGGAGACGATGGCTCGCCTTAAACGCGGCGAAGCGCTGGCGATTTTTCCGGCGGGCGGTGTGTCCACTTCGCCCAAATTATTTGGCAAAGCCGAAGATTTGGAATGGAAACGCTTCACCATCAAGGTAATCCAGCAAACGCAGGCAACCGTAATACCCATTTATGTGCATGGTCAGAATAGCCGCCTGTTTCAGATTGCCAGCCACATCAGTTTGCAATTGCGGCTCAGCCTTTTACTGAATGAGATTCGCAACAAAATGCATAAAACGATTCGGATTACCATCG
>JBKBWT010000467.1:0-4350 GCA_046314415.1 Saprospiraceae bacterium | reverse complement strand
GCTCCTCCGGGCTAAGCGGCGGAAAATCAGCGCCTCTTTGATTGTGTGGACGGTGTTTAAGTGGCGTAGAAAGCAAGCCTCTTACATTTTCAATGACTGCATAATGCGGTCGTAATGAGGTGATTATATCAATAAACGTGAGAAAAACATTCCCTCTTTCATCTTCAAAGGCTTTTCTTTTACCAGCAGTACTAAATGCCTGACAGGGCGGACCACCTACTATTAAATCTATTTCATCCTTTTCATTTAATCCAGATATTTTCTTTATTTCTGCGGGCGTATAATTGCGAATATCGCCGATCAGCGCAATGTCAGGTTTGTTTTTTAAAATCGTTTTGCGGCAGGCATTGTCAATTTCACTTGCTAAAATAACGTTAAAACCGGCTTTTTCAATACCTATATCCAGTCCCATTGCACCGCTGAAAAAGCTCATGGCTACTGGCTTTTCATGCTTTAGTATCTGCTCTCTTGTGAGGTATGCTTCTTGGTCTTCAGCAACGCCGCAACAAGAATTATCATAATGTTTTTGAATTGCTTCTTCTGACAAAACCCAGGTATTTCCTATTTTTTGACTTTTAATTTTTCCGTCTCGACATAATTTCCTTACTTGCTGAGCCGTCAAATTCAATCTTTGAGCAGCCGTATTTATATCTATCATGGTACGCAGTATATTTTCCTTTGCGAAATTTTTTAAAGTACCAAAAATAAATTATTCCGTAACAACAGCAAAGATTAGGCGTATAATTTTTACCTTATTCTTTTGAGGAGAATTATCTGATACTTTTTGATATTTGGATTGTCCGTATTATCAGCGCTTTATATAGTACCCACGCAAATACAGGCTATACTCAGCAAAACAACTCAATACCGATATTTTATGCCAAATCCCAAAATAAACCGCCATCCTCCGCCCACATTTTTAAAAATGCAGCCCGCTGGTAGAATAAATGTACTTTTTTCCTAGCTTTATAGCGTTGAAAGGGGAAACGACGTTATTCCTGTGAATTGATAACCCAATAAGCAAAACTCCATGTCGGATATTAAACAACTGCTGGCAAGCGATACCGCTAAATCAATTGAGGTGCTGAAAGTACTTTTTTCGGAAAAAGACAATGATTTGTATAACAGCATCATATTACAATCGGGGCGCTATAATTCTTTGCAAAAGAAAGTAAATAATGATACAATTGAACCGCGGGATGCAGAACGCGAAGAAAATCGGATTCGCCTGGCACTCACGGATTTGATTGATAAGTACCAACGCGATTATGGGCAAATTGTAGTGCCGGCGGGATTGGCGGGAGTGGCTGTAACTCCGCCGACGAATGGCAATGCCGCTCCAACCGTGACAGGAAGTAATATAATGGATATTTTGTTTCTTGCGGCGAATCCTAAAAATGAAGCCCGCTTGCAGGTGGATGTAGAGTTCCGAAAAATTGAGGAACGGTTGCAAATGGCAACGCATCGCAATGATTTTAAATTAAGTAACCCTAAGCTGGCAGTAACAATTGAGGGCTTGATTCAATCCTTCAGTCAGGTAAGACCGGAAATTGTCCATTTTTCCGGGCATGGCACGGAGCAGGGGATTTATATTACCGATGAGCAGAATAATGCTTTGCTAATGCCCACGAATGCGCTCAAGCGCTTGTTCAATCAATATAAAGAAATTGTAAAAGCAGTGGTACTAAGTGCTTGTTATTCAGAGGCGCAGGCGAAAGTGGTCTCCGAATTGGGTATTTATGTGGCGGGAATGAATAATGCTGTCAGCGATGATGCCGCCATTGTTTTTTCCACAGGATTTTATTTGGGGTTGGGCGAAAAACAATCGGTCGAAACCGCATTTGATTCGGCTTTGATTGCCTTGGAAACAAAGTTTCCGAATGAATTGAACCTGCCGGTACTCTGGAAAGATGGGCAGCAAATTGCCGGGGGTAAAATATAATTTTCTATCCCCTATTTTCCATTTTTTTCTACCAGCGCATTAAAATTTTGCAAAGAAGCAGGAGTGCAGCATAAAATGTCTCACTCCTTTTTCTTATCTATGCGTTTTAGAACGGTGCTTGCTGCGTGTATGGATACTCTGGTATCAACAGCGACAATCGTGTCACGCACAGCGAGTAACAACAGAAACCATCCATTGACTATGAGTAATCAAAAAACAGGCAATCGTCCGCAGGGCAGCCTCGTCCGCGAATTCGGGCTAGGTGCAGCGGTTATTTTATTTGTGAGTTCGATTATCGGCTCCGGCGTTTACAAAAAAGTAGCGCCCATGTCGCTCGAACTGGAGTCGCCTTCGCTGGTGCTGGTCGCCTGGCTGCTGGCGGGGATCGTGACGCTGTTTGGTGTGTTGACTACGGCGGAGATCGGCGGTATTATTACCGACTCAGGGGGACCTTACGCTTATTTTCGCCGTATTTACGGGCGGATGTTTGCTTTTTATTATGGCTGGTCGAGTTTCTCCGTGATTCAATCGGCTTCCATTGCTTCGATTTCCTATGTATTTGCGCAGTCGGTGAATGCCCTGGTGCCATTACCCCGTTTGGGCGGTGAGTGGGAAACCTTTTCACTGTTGGGGGGGATTTTTACACCTTTTGCAAATATTGGCGTAAAGCTGACGGCGGTTGCACTCATTGCCATTTTGGCGGGCGTGAATTATCGCGGGGTGAAAGAAGGTGGCTGGGTAAGCAAAGTGATTACCATTCTGGTGGTGGCGAGTTTGTTTTTAATAGTTATCCTGGGCTTAGCGATTGGCGGGGGCAGTATTGACAATGTGGGCAGTGTCGCCAGCACGTATCCACCGGAAAGTTTTGCGGGCGGTACGGGCATTATTGGTGCGATGTTTGCCGCGATGCTGGGGGCATTCTGGGCATATGAAGGCTGGCTGACTCTTGGTTTCATCGGTGACGAAGTGAAAAATCCGCAGCGTACCATTCCACTAGCGCTGACCATTGGTATCTTTATTGTCATCACCATTTATCTGCTGGTAAACTTCACTTATCTTTATGTGATTCCCGTGGATGAAATGATTGGCATTGCCCAAAAAGAAAATACCATTGCCGCCGTAGAAGTGATCAGCCGCTTCCTGGGACAGCCGGGCGCGGTCTTTATTTCGATCCTGATCATTGTCACAACGGTAGGCTGTACCAATGCCACCATTCTTACCGCTGCACGCGTGTATTACGCAATGGCACGGCATGGCTTGTTTACGGGCAGAGCCAATTACATTCACCCTAAATTTAATACCCCATCCAATTCCTTGCTCATGCAAGCCGTATGGTCGAGCATTCTGGTCTTCTCCGGTTCGTTCGATCAGCTGACCGATATGCTCATCTTTGCTTCCTTTATTTTCTATGGTTCCATTGCTTTTGGCGTGTTTGTACTGCGCCGCAAGGAGCCCGATGTACATCGTCCGTACCGGGTTATTTTATACCCCATTGTGCCCGCCATTTTTGTACTTTTCTGTGCAACGCTGGTGGTAATGACGTTTCTGGAACGCCCGCGCGAAGCGGGTATCGGCTTGTTCCTGATTCTGATCGGTACGCCATTTTATTATTACTGGAGACGCAAGTACGGCAACCCCGAAGAAGGGGCGGCGAAGAGCCTCGATATTGTTGAATAAATTACGATTGACGCTGAATAATTCTCAAACTTTCTAAACCGATTCAATTATGAACCGCTTCTTATGTCTTGTTTTAATAAGTTTCGTCGTAAGCCAGTGTTTTGGACAGGGCAACCCGAAAGACACCGAAGTGTGGGAACCAGAACCCAAGCCTATTAAAGCTGGTAAAACCTTTGCCGATGCACCCGCCGACGCCATTATCCTTTTTGATGGCAAAAACCTCAATGAATGGCGCTCGGTGAATGATACCACCAAAGCCGCCGGCTGGGTGGTCAAGGACGGCGTATTTACGGTGAAAAAAGGCACGGGTAATATCGAGACCAAGCGCCGTTTTATGGACTATCAACTGCATATTGAGTGGCGCATCCCCGAAAATATCACCGGTAAAGACCAGGCTAGGGGCAACAGCGGACTGTTTTTAGCCTCCATCGGTCCGGGCGACGACGGCTACGAGATTCAAATACTCGACAGCTACAATAATCGAACCTATTCCAATGGGCAGGCAGGCAGCATTTACAAACAACACATCCCGCTCGTGAATGCGAACAAGAAACCCGGCGAATGGAACGTCTATGACATCGTGTGGACTGCGCCGCGCTTCAATGCCGACGGCTCCTTGAAGTCTCCGGCACGCATCACCGCTTTTATGAATGGCATTTTAGTACAAAATAACGTCGAATTGGCAGGTCCGACCCGCTACATCGGCAAGGCGAAATACGAAAAAGCACATG
>JBKBWT010000466.1:3857-4357 GCA_046314415.1 Saprospiraceae bacterium | reverse complement strand
TTCATTCCTTCATTACTAAAAACGCCCAGCCGATCTTACAATCCGCCAGGCGCTTATTATATGGGTACCATCTTACGCTCATTGCGATAGGCGTAACGCGATGTGGTTTTGGGTAATTTGGGATTGATACAAGGGTAATGCCTATACTTACGTAGCACGCATAACTATTGGTTTTTTTGAATACATTTTTTTTCATATTTTTTAGTTAATTTTTATCCCGACCAGGCATTTTTATATCTAAAAAATTGAGCAATTAGTAGATAAACCGACACTGCCACTGGCGCAGTAAATAAAAATACGATAAATTGTAGGTCAAAAACCTGAAGCAATGAGCGAACCAATGCATGAAAACTTTTTTCAATCTGATTCTAAAATCAACCTGGTAGAAGCCGATAAGGGCAAACGCTTTTTGAATTATATCATTGATGCGGCGGCTATTAGCCTGATCCAGACAATGCTGGTGAATACTTTTACTTTTCTGGAAAAGCTTCCGCTGGGTA
>JBKBWT010000466.1:0-3847 GCA_046314415.1 Saprospiraceae bacterium | reverse complement strand
TTTATTACATCCTTGCTGAATATCTTTCTAAAGGTAAAACCCTTGGTAAATTGGTAACGGGTACTCGTGCGGTTACTTTAACCGGTGAAACCCCAACGCTCAACCAAATTATTGGCAGAAGTTTTGCCCGGGTCATTCCTTTTGAACCCTTCTCCTATCTTGGCGATAGCCCAAATGGCTGGCACGACCAACTCTCGGAAACCATCGTCATTGATGAAGCAAAATCTAATGCCTCGCAAACTAATGATGAAATAGTTTAATATTATATAGAAGGACGTCTTGATGTAATTCGTAAGGCGTCCTTTTCAATCCACCATTATTCTCGCCTTACAAGCCTTCCAATTTTATATCTTTGGCAGCAAAAATATCATAATTTTTATGAAAGCTGCTTATTTTGATACGTTTCAGGCACCTATTCGCATAGAGACGCTCCCCGACCCTACCCCGGCGGAAGACGGCGTGGTGATTCAAGTAAAGGCAACCGGTATTTGCCGCAGCGATTGGCATGGCTGGATGGGACATGATTCGGATGTACAATTGCCGCACGTTCCCGGTCACGAATTGGCGGGCATTATTGTAGCCGTTGGCAAAGCCGTAAAGCGCTGGAAATCAGGCGATCGCGTCACCGTTCCTTTCTGTGGCGGCTGTGGTTATTGCGCACAATGCAGCACCGGCAATCAGCAGATTTGTGATAATTATTTTCAACCGGGATTTACCGCCTGGGGCTCTTTTGCAGAATATGTCGGGATTCGTTATGCCGATGTAAATTTGGTCAGATTGCCTGAAACGCTTGATTTTATTGAGGCGGCGCTCTTGGGTTGTCGGTTTATTACGTCGTATCGCGCCGTGGTCGCACAGGGTAAAGTACTACCAGGGCAATGGGTGGCGGTGCACGGCTGTGGTGGTGTCGGTTTGTCGGCGATTCAAATTGCGCACGCGATGGGCGCGCAGGTCATTGCGATTGATATTGACGATGAAAAACTTAATTTTGCTAAAAAAGCTGGTGCGAATATTACATTGAATGTAAATAAAACACCTAATATTATACAAGCCATTAAAGATTTGAGTGACGGCGGCGCTCATGTATCAGTAGATGCCTTGGGCAGTACCGATACTTGTGTCAATTCGATCTTGAGTTTGCGCAAGCGCGGCAAGCATATTCAGGTGGGGCTAATGACCGGTAATCATGCCAGACCCGCAATTCCAATGGGTCCGGTGATCGCAAATGAGCTGGAAATATTGGGCAGTCATGGGATGCAGGCGCACCAGTATCCGGGCATGCTCGACCTGATTGTTAAAGGGGTACTCCAACCACAACAATTGCTGGGAAAGACTGTTAGTCTGGAACAAGCTCCCGAAGAATTAATGAATATGAATAACTTTCGGGGCATTGGTGTAACGGTCGTTAAGCTGTAACCGTTGATAAAAATTTCATTAAAAAGTTTAAATATCATATTGTATTTTTTTAATTACACAAATCCCCGGCATTGAATTGATTAATAGTCATTTAGTTATGAAAAAGATTGCATTAGTAATAATATTATTCGCCCTTATAATTGCTTGTAATAATTATAAAGAATTACCCAAATCAACCGCTGATGGTGGTTGGAAAACCATGCAGGTACCCGCCACACCGCAGCAACTGGACGGTGATCCCGAAGCGGGGCTAAACTATTTAATTTATGGCGATTACATCGGATCGGGTTTGCCGTATGAGTTTGTCAAGAAACGCTTTGGAAATCAACCAGATACCGTATTCAAACGTACCGGCGAGAATGCAAATGTCGAGTATGTAATGAATGTTTTTACTGCTGCCAATGGTCAGAAAGTTGCCAACGGCAATTGCTTTACTTGTCATGCTGGCGAGTTTAACGGACAGATTGTCATCGGATTAGGCAATAGTTTTTCTGATTATACAAAAAGTCTGGTGCCTTTTGTAAAGCTGGTGAATGTCGGAATGGATTTAAAATATAATAAAAAATCACCGGAATGGGCGGCTTATGAAGATTTTGGCAAATTTGCCAAAGCGATGGCACCTTATATTCATTTGAATCAAAAAGGTGCGAACCCGGCATTCCGGCTGGCGGAGGCGTGTATGATGCATCGTGATCCGGTGGACTTGACCTGGAAGGAGGAACCGAATTATAAAATTGCTGATTATCCGGTTGCGACCGACGTGCCGCCGCTCTGGCATGTAAAGAAAAAGAATGGATTATATTATAACGGTGGTGGTCGCGGTGATTTTACAAAATTATTATTTCAAGCTTCAGTATTGGGCATTCCTGATAGCACCCAAGCACGAAAAGCTATTAACAATTTCAAAGATGTGTTAGCCTGGTTACGCACGCTCGAAGCGCCGAAATACCCCGGAAACATTGACCAGGCGCTGGCTTCCAAAGGCGAAGCAATATTCGATGAACATTGCAGTAAATGTCATGGCACCTACGGCGATAATGAAACCTATCCGAATAAAGTAGTAGCCCTGGATGTAATAAAAACCGATCCATTATATGCACATTATGCCAATCAATCGGGTATATCACAATGGTATAATAATAGTTGGTTTGGCAAGAGTGAGCCGCGCTCTTATTTGGATATGACGCAGGGTTACATCGCGCCGCCGCTGGACGGCATCTGGGCAACTGCGCCTTATTTACATAATGGTTCGGTGCCCACGCTCGAAGATTTACTGAACAGCCCGCAACGCCCAAAATACTGGGAACGCAGCGGCAATAGCCAGGATTATGATTATAATAAAGTGGGCTGGCAATATAATATTAAAGATAAACCGAATGGAAAATGGACTTTTGACACCACCTTGCCCGGATATAGTAATGTAGGGCATTATTTTGGTGATAAATTCTCGAAGGAGGAACGGAAGGCGGTGGTGGAGTATTTGAAGGGGTTGTAAATAAAAAGTGTTAGCTAAAGGAGAATTTTATAGTTTTTAGTTTTACTTTTGAATTTTAATTCAAACGAAATGGATTATAAAATAATATATATCACTTCAATTGTAGCTATAGCAATGATTGGAGTATTCATAAAAATGAAACCTGGTTTTGGTCCTTTGAACCTAAAGGTTTTAGCAATTACTCTTTCTTTGTGTTTAGCAGTTTTACTTGCTGTTTTAGATTTGAAGCCAGAAATTTTAAGCGCTGCTTATGCCATAATTGGAACAGTAGCTGGCTATGCATTTGGTATAAAAACAAGGCAGGAAGAATAGTTATCCTACGCTACCGCAAATCCCGTATAAGCCCTTGCATACGGCGGCTGAAAGCCCAACACAATATCTGTAGCTGGAATCCCACGTGCGACTAGCTCATCAGCAATTTGTAATTCTGTCCAGTTTTGTTGAATCCAAACTTTTCCATCCTTAATATCAAAATGAAAAATCGTAGAATGATCAAATCGATCTCCTTCCCAACCTACGGCAACTAGTTGAAAATGATTGCGTTCCCGATCTGCAATCACTTGCTTTTCAACACTAGAATTAGCATACGGAATCGCAGCATATTCTTCCAAAAACGTAACTATAATATCCTGATATTCTTTTACTTTATCCATTGACTAATGATTTGGTTTAGTGGTTCGTAAATGATTAATCTAATATTTTTCCGTTGAATAACTTTTTGTACAAACGGACGTTGAAAGAATTCTTCAAAAGTAGCTTTAGGAACAGCTAAAAATAATACTCTTGTTACATCTTGTTCTTCTAATGCAAATAAATAATAGAGTTGCGTCCATGTAAATAGTTGAAAATCAAAGTTGATTAAATTTGGGGTAAAAAAAGGAGCATGAGCCTACATTATAAAGCTATAAAAGAGGATCGACAATGGCGAGCGACCAT
>JBKBWT010000465.1:0-4403 GCA_046314415.1 Saprospiraceae bacterium | reverse complement strand
ATAGGTTCAATAACTTACCTTCATAGGTTGATTAACTTACCTCAGGAGGTAGAATGGCTTTGCAACGGCGCGCTTTTAAGGCAATTTTTTCAAAAATATTCAGGATATTTGGGTACTATTTATTCATTATCACCACTTAACGGGTGTAATTGGCATGAAAGGCAAACACATAGAATCCTTTAGCGATGAAGCAATGATTCGCATGATACAGGGCAAGGAGGAGGAGCGACACCGGGCGCTGCGTTCTTTTTTCCTCGATGAGAGCCTGGAGCGCATGGTTTTTGCCAAAGTGCAGGAACGCGGCGGCTCCCGACAAGATGCTCAGGATGCCTATCAGGATGCGTTTAAAGTGTTTCAGCGCAACATTCGCAACAATACATTTCAAGGTAAAAGCTCCTTGCGCTCTTATTTTGTGGGCATTGCGCTGCGCCTTTGGATGGATAAGAACAAGCAAAACTGGAGTAATCGGGTGAATCTGACCGAGGAACAGCTGCAACTGGAGGAAGAAAGTGAGGATAACCCGCTCGATGCGGTCGTAGATGCCGATCGGAAAAACCTGGTACGGCAATTGTTAGAAAACATGGGTGAGCGCTGTAAGCAAATACTCTGGCTGCGTGCCAATGCCCATTCGATGGAAGAAATTGCCCAGGAAATCGGGCTGAGCAATGCAGATATGGCTAAAAAAGAAGCCTATCGTTGTAATAATCGGCTGAAAGAAATGGTGCTGAGCAAGCCGGAATTAGTTCATTTGATTAAAAGCATGATCCATGAATAAGGATATACAGCGCTTTGATGCTATTCAGAATTATTTAGACAATAAAATGTCTGCGGAAGAGCGAGCGACATTTGAAGCAGACCTGGCAAGTGATGAAGACCTTGCCGCCGAAGTAGGTGCCCACCGCCTGGAACGCGAAATGATGGACATCCTGCTGGAAGATGACCTGGATGCGCAAATGGAATCCTGGAAGCAGGAAAAAACCCAGGTGCAAGTGCAGCAGCCCAGGCGTCCTCGCTGGTGGGTATGGGGTATCCTGGCGCTTGCCGTAGTGGCGCTGCTCCTGTATTTATTGCAAAATAGTTCAAAAAATACTACTACATCTCCTGCTCCTGATACGCAACAACTCGACAACTCGACGCCACCAGAAAATAATACGCCGTCAAATGAGGCACCGGAAGCCCCCGCAAAGAAAAAGTACAACGGACCGGTCGCCGACTCCGAGAAAAAATCTACGGAAAATGCCAAGCAACCACAAACGGAATTGATGGCACTGGCAACGGAATTTGCAGGTACTCCAGAATTTGCGGGCACCTTGGTACGTTCTGCGGAAGACGCTACTACCCGATTTGATTCCGCTTCCGTACTCATTCAGGAGAAGCGCTACGACCAAGCCATCCGCTTGTTGCAAAGCATTCCCAATGATGAGCCTGAGGTCTATTTGAATGCACGGTTGAATCTGGGTTATCTGTATTTCTTGCAACGCAATTATAAAGCCGCCATTTCCCCCTTGACCACTGCTGCCCAAAACCCCGATTATTTATTCACGGAAGCAGCACAGTGGTATTTAACCCTGGCGTATATAGGCAACAGCCAAAAGACAGAAGCCCTGCAACTGTTGAAGCTGATATTAGCTGATCAGCAGCACATTTACTATACCAAAGCGCAGCAATTGGAAAAACGACTCCGTTAAGATCAGAATAGAGAGCATATAGGTAGCTTCTTAAAAAGAGCAAAAGTAAAAGCAAAGAGGTGTAAAATCAAGTATTAAGCATTTAAAGGGTCTGTCTGGTACAACTGTTGATACAAGTATTATGAAAACACTGTTTCTTTAAGCGTTTAAATTGAATTGTAAATCAATACATTAGGAATGTAAAAAGGAAGATGTGTGATCCCGTCAGGATTCGAACCTGAGACCCATTGCTTAGAAGGCAATTGCTCTATCCACTGAGCTACGGGACCAGAAGTTAAAGATGAAAGTTGAAATGTGCGATATAAAAAGCATGCTTTCATTCAAATCTCGCCTTTCTAACTTCCCGTTTGTTTTTGGCTGTGCAAAGGTAGAACTTTTTTCTTTTTGAAGCAACCCTGAAATTTTAAAATTCGTTCCACTTGGAAAAGTACAACTTTTGTAAGAAATTGGTGGTTACACTTATAAATTGCTGATGCCGTGAACATATCTGTACTTCGCATGTTGCGCCGTAAGCGCTTCTATCTATTACTGGCTTTGGTCGGTTTTTTGTTTTATGCTTATCATTTCCTTTCTATGCGCCTGAGCGACCAATCGCTGCGAGCGGCACTGAGTGAGAATGCGTTTCATTTTAAACCTGAAATCAATTATCATTATACCAAAGAACGCCGGGTGCGGTATGTTGAAATGGGGCAGGATTCGCTGCCGCTGATAGTCTTTGTGCATGGCGCACCAAGTTCTTCGCGTTTTTGGGAGCAAATGCTGACCGATAGTCTATTGCTGAGTAATGCCAAAATGCTGGCAGTAGATCGACCGGGTTATGGGTATTCGGGGTACGGCAAACCCGAAATTTCGGTACAAAAACAAGCAGCGATTATTGCTAATATCATTCGGGAGGAACGTCCGCATCATTCTAAAATTATTTTACACGGCTCTTCCTATGGCGGTACCGTAGCGGCGCGGATTGCTATGGATTATCCTGACCTGATTGATGGGTTGTTATTACAATCTGCTTCGGTAGCGCCCGGCGAAGAAAAAACTTATGACATCAGTTATTATACAACCCATTGGGCAACAGAGTGGTTTGTGCCCGGTGCCTTGAAAGTTGCCAATCACGAAAAGCTTTCGCATAAAACGCAACTGGAGCAAATGCGCCCTTTCTGGCGACGCATCAAAGCGCCTACCATTATATTACATGGGGCAATGGATAAATTGATTTATCCTATCAATGCTGAATATGCCCGACAAATGTTGACGCAGGCTCGTTCGGTGGATTTAATCATGGTGAAACAAAGTGCGCACGATTTACTCTGGACGCGCCGCGATTTATTAATCGCCTCACTACTCAAATTACTTAGTAAACAGCATGTAGATTTATATACGCTTAACTAGCAGGCTTTACAGCAATTAATAAATATGCCGAGGGATAAGCGTATCCATTTTAATATCGCATATAATATAAAAGCAATTTAAAATATTATATCTGATATTTGCACTTTGAAAATTGACAAAAAAATCAAAAGCCTCCTCCAATATACACTGGAAGAGGCTTTTATACTTTATAGACTTTATCTATTTAAAGATTAGTATCTGTTACGGTTGTAACCACCGCCGCCACCGTAGCCGCCACGGTCACCACCGCCATAGCCGCCGCCACCGCCTCTGCGGTCACCGCCACCACCACGATTGAAACCACCGCCACCACCACGATTTTCGCGCGGTTCAGCTTTCTTTACTACGATCGTGTTGCCATCCAGATTGCTGTTATCAAGTGCTTCGATTGCATTCAGTGCCTCGTCGTCATTGGGCATCTCTACAAAAGCAAAGCCTTTGGATTTACCAGAAAATTGATCAGTAATAACCTTAGCAGAGTCTACGGTGCCATAGGCTTCGAAGGCTTCCTGCAAATCAGCAGATTGGGTGCTGAAATTTAATTTTGCAACAAAAATATTCATTATAAAAAATTAAAAAGTGAAAAATCGTAATGCGTATTACTAATAAAATCAGGCAAGTGTAGCAAAGAATGGTTTTAAGTCTTTAAAGAAAGGTTTAAAATGTACCTGCTAAACTAACGAGATAATCATACGTCTGAATATTGAACAACAAAGTTATGCAAAAAATTCAAATTTCGCAATTTTTTTTCAATATTTAATTAGAAGCTCAAAATTAAGCATAGTCAAAATACCGCCTATTCTATTAAAAATCAAAACTTTAATAATTTAATTATCCTATTATATTATAAACTAAATTATCCCATTACAGCGCTATGTATGAATGCTGCCAGCAAGCCGCCAACTGCTGGTCCGATCACCGGAATCCATGCATATTGCCAATCGCTGGAACCTTTATCCGGAATGGGTAACAAAGTGTGCATGATGCGCGGTGACAAATCGCGTGCAGGATTAATGGCATACCCCGTGGTGCCGCCCAGCGACAAGCCAATACCCAACACAACCAGCGCTACCGGCAGGGCATCCAATGCACCCAAGGAGGCATCTTGCCCGTTAATCGTGGCTTTGGTAATAAAAAGCACCGCTAAAACCAGCACAAAAGTGCCGATCACTTCGGATATAAAATTTTGGAACGTATTGCGAATAGCCGGATCCGTGCAGAAAATAGCGCGTTTGGCGCCTTGATCTTTCGTGATTTCAATATGGGAGCGATAATGAAGCCACACCAGGAAACTCCCCAGCGCTGCACCTAAAAATTCGCCGGCAA
>JBKBWT010000464.1:0-4427 GCA_046314415.1 Saprospiraceae bacterium | reverse complement strand
GCCATCATCCACACTGCCGCAGGTTATAAATCGTAGTAAATCCATATTAGATGCCAGATTTTTAGATGCCAGATGCCAGACTCAGTGACCAAGTGATTTAGTGACCGAGTGGGCGCCCAAATAACAGTTAACCAAATTTCAAACAAAAAACCTCCGAACTCCCAAACCTCCAAACTTAAAAGTAACCGTTAACTTTCCGGTCTTCCATCGCTGCTTCCGAGATGCGGTCGTCGATGCGGGTTGCACCGCGTTCCGAGGTTTTCGTATGAATAATATCCTGAATAATATCATCAATCGAGCGGGCTTCGCTGCGCACAGCGGCGGTACAAGTCGCGTCGCCCACGGTACGGAAGCGCACTTCGGCTTCAATTATTACATCTTCCGGATCAATTGTAATAAAAGGCGTTACTGCAAGTAATTGACCACCAGGCAGTTCTACACATTCGCGTTGATGCGTATAATAAATGGAAGGCAATGTAATATTTTCACGACGGATGTAATTCCATACGTCCAATTCCGTCCAGTTGGAAATCGGGAACACCCGGATATTCTCGCCTTTGCGAATTTTACCGTTATAAATGTTCCATAATTCCGGGCGCTGATTTTTTGGATTCCATTGCCCAAATTCATCGCGATGGCTGAAAATGCGCTCCTTGGCACGGGCTTTTTCCTCATCACGCCGGGCGCCACCGATGCAAGCGTCGAATTCAAATTCTTCAATCGTATCAAGCAAAGTGTAAGTCTGGAGCGGGTTTCGGCTTGGATACTTGCCAGTTGGATCTTTTAATCTGTGCTTTTTAATGGAATCTTCGACCTTGCGAACGATGAGTTTTTCACCGATTTGCGCCGCCAGATTATCCCGGAATTCCAGCACTTCCGGAAAATTATGCCCCGTATCAATATGTACCAGCGGAAATGGGAATTTGCCAGGACGAAAGGCTTTCAGCGCCAAATGTACCAAGGTAATGGAGTCCTTGCCGCCGGAAAAGAGCAGCGCGGGACGATCAAATTGCCCTGCCACCTCGCGTAGGATATGGATGGCTTCAGCTTCAAGTAAATCGAGATAGTCTAATTGGTATTTATTCATAATATTTTAGATGCCAGATTATTAGATGCCAGATGCCAGACGTTGAACCTCCTAACCTTGAACCGCCGAACTTTCCACCTCGTGCAACCCACACTCCTTCTTCGACGCATCTTCCCACCACCAGCGACCGGCGCGGAAATCTTCGCCTTCACGGATGGCACGCGTACACGGCGCACAGCCAATACTCACGAAACCTTTGTCGTGCAAGGGGTTATACGGGATGCCGTTTTTATTTACAAAGGCTTTAACCTCGTCGAACGTCCAGTCAAAAATTGGGTGAAATTTGATGAGTTGATGCGCCGCGTCCCATTCTAAATTGCTCATATCCAAACGATTAGCCGATTGTTCGGCACGGATACCGGTGATCCAGATGGATTGACCCTGCAAAGCGCGATTCAAGGGTTCGACTTTGCGAATATGGCAACAGGATTTGCGATTGTCAACCGACTCATAAAAGCTATTCGGACCTTTTTGGCTCACAAAAGCCTGTAAATCAGCATCATTTGGATAAAAGGCTTCGATGGGCTGACCGTAACTTTCAAGCGTACGGGACCACGTGGAATACGTTTCCGGGAAAAGCCGACCGGTATCGAGTGTAAAAACACGAATCGGTAATTTATTTTGAAATATAAAATGCGTTATCACCTGATCTTCAATACCAAAACTCGTGGAAAAGACCACCTTTCCGGGGAAGCGTTCCGCCAGATAAGCTAAAGATTGGACAATATCAAGACCGTTCAGCTCCGTGCGCAAGGCACCGAGTGATTGTTCGGAAACAAGCATAATCAATGGGTTATATTAAATTAAATCTTAAAAATGGTTTTTCGAGTGGTTAGAACTTTAAGATGAGTAATTGCGAATATGAAGACAAAGCTACTCTGGTTTTATATATTCGTCAAGTTTTATAATAAAAAAGCTATTTTTTTAACGTTTTACTAAACAACATGATAACATCATTACATATTAACCTATAAATGAATGAACATATTTTCATATAATTACAAAACATTGATTTAGAACACAATATATTTCTTATGCAACAATCTTTTGCCGAATCTTGTCTTAATTGCTAATTTTGGTAAACATAAGGTATTTTCCATGACGAAGATTTTAGTGCTCTTTGCCCATCCGGCGCTGGAAAAATCGCGGGTGAATCAGCAACTCATTAAAGGGTTGGACAAGATTCAGGGGGTTACCTTCCACGATTTATACGAGGCTTATCCCGACTTTGACGTAGATGTAGAGCGCGAACAGCAGTTGCTACTACGACATGATATTATTATATTGCATCATCCGTTTTATTGGTATAGCGCGCCACCATTGACGAAGCAATGGATTGACCTCGTACTCGAGCATGGCTGGGCGTATGGACGCGTTGGAAAAGCATTACTTGGTAAAAAAATGTTAAATGTTATTACCGTGGGCGGTCAAAAACAAGCCTACTGCGAGCAAGGGTATAATATGTACACGATCCGGCAGTTTTTATTTCCTTTTGAACAAACGGCACGATTGTGCAGCATGCATTATTTACCGCCTATTGTGGTGCACGGCACGCATCGGATGCAACCAGAAGATATCATAACGGCACGAGACGAATATCATACTTTGCTAAGAATATTAATAAGTGAGCAATATGACACAAATTTTTTACAAAGTTTTGAATATTTGAATCATTTATTACAACCCGCGTATAATTTGGATTGAAATTTATTCAACTCATTTTTTATAAAAAAGGCTGGCATCTGGCGTCTGATGTCTGGCATCTTAAAATATGGAAAGCTCTTTTCTTTTTCAGGCAATGGTATTTCTGGGAGCGGCGGTGCTGTTTGTACCGATTGCAAATCGGCTGGGACTCGGATCGGTGTTGGGTTATTTACTTGCTGGCATCATAATCGGACCATTTGTGATAGGGTTTGTAAATAATGAGGGCGAACAAATCATGCATTTTGCCGAATTTGGGGTAGTTATGATGTTGTTCTTAGTTGGTTTAGAATTAGAACCAGCCTTGCTTTGGCGCATGCGTAAAACGATCTTGGGATTAGGCGGCTTGCAGGTACTTCTTACCACTTTGATAATGAGCGGGTTAGCAATGTCTTTTGGCGAATCGTGGAATCAGGCGCTGGCAATCGGGATGACGCTGGCGATGTCCAGTACGGCAATTGTATTACAAACACTAAATGAAAAGGGCTTGATGCGCACGGCGGCAGGACAAAGTTCGTTTGCGGTGCTGCTGTTTCAGGATATTGCGGTGATTCCCATTTTAGCGATTTTGCCGCTGCTGGCGGTGCAAGGTGTTTCGCATGGTTCTGGTGAGGCGCATGGCGGCGAAACCTTGGTTTCCAACCTGCCTGCCTGGGCACAAACATTGGCAGTTTTAGGAGCAGTAACCATTGTAATAATAGGTGGCAGATTCCTCGTGCGCCCATTGATGCGGGTGGTAGCGCGTACACGCTTGCGGGAATTATTTGCAGCGACGGCTTTATTAATCGTTGTAGCCATTGCAGTATTGATGACTGAAGTAGGATTAAGTCCGGCATTGGGCACTTTTTTGGCGGGGGTTGTTCTGGCGAATAGCGAATACCGGCACGAGTTAGAGAGTGATTTGGAACCATTTAAAGGATTATTATTAGGCTTATTTTTCATGGCGGTAGGCGCTTCGATTGATTTTAATTTAATTGGCGCTCAACCGCTTAGCATTTTTGGATTGGTGCTGGGGATTATGATAATTAAAATTTTAATATTATTAATATTAGGAAAATCTTTTAAATTAAGCATTGAGCAAAATATGATATTCGCGGTGGGGCTGTCGCAGGTCGGCGAATTTGCATTTGTATTAATTTCTTTCATTCAGCAAGAAGGCATTCTCAACGAAAACACCTCCGGCTTACTCATTGCAGTCGTGGCAATTAGCATGGCGTTGACACCATTGGTGGTTTTATTAAATGAAAAATTTGTGCTGCCGCGCGTGGGCACCATGGAGGAGCCGGAAGGGCGGGAAATGGATGCGATTGAAGAGAAAAATCCCGTGATTATCGCGGGTTTTGGGCGCTTTGGGAATACGGTGGGGCGCTTTCTCCGGGCGAATGGCATTGGCACGACGGTGTTGGATATGGATTCGGATCGCGTCGATTTATTACGTAAAATGGGATTAAAAGTATATTATGGGGATGCTTCGCGTTATGATTTATTAAAATCTGCCGGGGCAGATGATGCCAAAGTCATTAGAGTTGCGTCCATGTAAATAGTTGAAAATCAAAGTTGATTAAATTTGGGGTTAAAAAAGGAGCATGAGCCTAAATTATAAAGCTATAAAAGAGGATCGACAATGGCGAGCGACCAT
>JBKBWT010000463.1:0-4432 GCA_046314415.1 Saprospiraceae bacterium | reverse complement strand
ATGCAGGCATTGCACTATGGACAATCGGTTTTTGAAGGCATGAAGGCTTTCCGTATGGTGGATGGCAACGTTTCCATTTTTAGAATGGACAAGCACTACGACCGTTTTCAGAAATCGCTGGAACGCATGGCGATGGCGGATGTGCCTTACGAACTCTTTACTGAAGGCATAAAAACCCTGATTCAACTGGATGCTGCCTGGGTGCCAAATACCGAGGGTAGCTCCTTGTACATTCGTCCGTTTGCCTTTGCATCCGAAGAAGTGTTTGGCGCCAAGCCATCGGATGAGTACCAGTTTATTATTTTCAGTGGTCCGGTTGGTCCCTATTATCCCAAGCCACTTCGAGTGAAAGTGGAAGATCATTATATCCGCGCAGCCAAAGGCGGTACGGGTTTTGCCAAGTGTGCGGGTAATTACGGGGGCGCGTTTTATCCGGCGGCGCTGGCACGTCAGGCAGGATTCGATCAAGTGCTGTGGACCGATGGTTCGCCGGAGTTAAACATTGAAGAATCGGGCACAATGAACGTATTTTTCCTCATTGGTGATACGCTGGTGACGCCACCTTTGTCCGATACCATTTTGGATGGGGTTACCCGTGATTCTTACCTGCTATTAGGCAGAGAACTGGGCTACCACGTGGAAGAACGTACCATTAGTGCATTTGAACTGGCAGAGGCACACCAGAAAGGGCAGTTAAAAGAAGCCTTTGGTGCCGGAACAGCCGCAGTAGCCGCACCGATTGCCAGCATTCATATTAAAGGAACGGATTATAATTTGCCGTCATACCACGAAAATAGCCTTTGTATGCGCGCGAAAAAGCGCCTGACCGATATTCGCACCGGCGCTGCCGAGGATATTTATGGTTGGAATACAATTATAGAAGCTAGATAAAAAATGTCAGAAGGCACACCAGTTACTATAGCGACCGCATTGTCCCCGGCAGATTTTGCTGCCGGGGCGGCGCTGATTTCGGAATATCGGCAAGAATTTTACGATGTTCTATGTTTGCAAAATATTGACCAGGAACTACAAGAATTACCGCAACGCTATAGCCTGCCGCATAGCCATTTTTTCTTGTTAAAAGAAGGGGAAACGCCCGTCGCTTGCGCTATTTTAAAGCGATTCTCGGCGGATGCGGTCGAACTGAAACGGATGTATATCTAATCAGCCGCTCGCGGCAAAGGTTATAGTAAATTACTGCTGCAACATGCCATTCAAACCGCAAAAGATTTAGGCTTCCGCTGCATGCTGCTCGATACCGAACCCGTGATGGCTACCGCCATTCAATTGTACGAAAAATATGGCTTTCAACGCCGGGATGCTTATTACAATAGCCCACTACCAAATGTGCTTTATTATGAGCTAATTTTGTAATATTACATGCCATTTAATTCATATGATTATCGATTCACATTAATAATCACTTGAAATGCAAATTTCTAACGAGGTCATCCAATTTATACGCCGCCAGAGAATGGGCTACGTTGCTACCGTTAATGCCGATGGCACGCCTAATCTTTCTCCAAAAGGTACTCTGACCGCGCTCGATGCATCGCAGTTGGTTTTTGCCAATATCGCCTCCCCGAATACTATGGAAAACATCCAGCGTGGCTCAAAAGCAGAGGTGAATGTACTCGATATTTTCTCCCGTCGGGGCTATCGTTTTCGCTGTCATCTGCAAATCTTTGATTATCAACAACAAATGTTTGAAAAATTACTAAAATTTTATCTGGAAATTGAGCTTGATCTGAGTCCCTATCCAGTCGAAGCATTCGTATTGTTGCAAATTGAATCCTGGAGCGAATTGCGCAGCCCGGCTTATTTCAACGGTTCTAGTGAAGCCTCCTTACAGGAATTTTATTATGATTATTATAAGCAAATATAATAGCATGTTTTAAAAGTAAATTTGCTTCTATATAATTGATAATCATGAGTTTGTTAAGTATTTTAGGATTTAATAAATCTATTTCTGGATAAATTCAGTGGAATTAATTACATAAATTTTTTTAAAATATTATATAATCGTTGTAGTAAAATGAATGGTCATGTAATAATCAATCGTCAATAATCAATTACGAAAGCATGGAAAATTATTTAAGCAGCGTCAAAAAACAGTTTGAATATTATAAAAGCCTGGCGGACAAAGCCTTTATGCAAGTAACCGACGATGCGCAACTCAACTGGCAGCCGGATCCGAATTCCAATAGCATTGCCGTTATTGTGAAACACCTGGCGGGGAATATGCTCAGTCGCTGGTCGGATTTTTTGAATTCCGATGGCGAAAAGCCCTGGCGCAATCGGGAAGCCGAATTTGAGGGTGGCTACGAAAGTCGGGCAGCAATGCTCGAGCATTGGGAGCGGGGCTGGCAATGTTTGTTTGGTGCGATTAATTCTTTGCAAGCGGCTGATTTAGAGCGCATTATTTATATTCGCAATGAAGGGCATACGGTGCTGGAAGCCATCAACCGACAGTTGGCACACTATCCGTATCACATCGGACAGATCGTATATCTCGCGCGGATGCTGGCAGGGGAGCAGTGGCGTTCGCTGTCTATTCCCAAAGGTGGCTCCGAAGCCTTCAATGCCGAAAAGTTTGCCCAGGAAAAACAACGCAAACATTTCACGGATGCTTTAAAATGATGCTGTGCATACTATTGACGCTCTCGATACTGTTGATGCTATGGATTCTACTCAGACTAACTAAAATATCGCCAATATCTATAGCATCCCCAGTATCTATTGTATGCAGTTTCCCCTACTTCGGCGTTAGATTCGTCAGCTGCGAAGCCACGATTTGCCAGCGTCCATTGCGTTTTACGTAGGTATCGGTATAGCGCTGCTGCTGCTCTTTGGCGGCACCGCCGCTGGGGTCTTGCCAACGGGTAATCAGTATGCCCCGCAGCACCGCCACATTTTTAGCATACAAACTTACTTTGGTATCCTGCGTTAAAAAACTAATCCCCGAAGGCTCGCCCGCTTTCGCTTTGGTGAGGTCCATCAATTCCGTCTTCGTTTGTTGCCCGCCATCGGCAAACGTTAGTACAAAGCCATTTCCCACCAGCCGATTCATCGTCGCCGCATCGTTTGTTTCGTACGCATCCAGCCAGGCGCGTTGCACTTTCAGTAATTCTGCCGAAGCATCCGGCTTTTTAAATAGAACCTGCCCCCAACCGCTATTCGCCAGCAGCAGCAAGGGCAATATTTTGAATATTTTCATCCGTTTTTTGGTTGTTAGCACTAAAAATTTGCGCTGCTCGCCTCCCGCTTCTCACTTCTCGGTTCTCTTCTCTCACCTCTACCTTCAATGTTGACGTATCCAAGCCTGAATTGTTCGGTTAAATTTTTTCGGCTCTTCTACAAACGGAAAATGCCCGGATTTAAAAAATTGCTCCAGGGAGCCATTCGCCACCGTGCGTTGAATTTGTAGATCGGATTCCAGCGGAATCAAGTCAGCCGCGCCGTGAATCACGAGAGTCGGAGCCGTAATTTTTTTAGCAGTATCCGTCAGGTCGTACGTCATCGCGTCGGGTCCGAGGTAGCGCAGGAGGTTATTCGCGCCGGGTTGGATGTTCAAACGCAGCTTATCCATATTACTACGATCATAAGCCGTGCGGCGAAAATTGAGAATCATTAATTTTTCGATGGCAGCGGGTTCACGTTTTTTAAAACTTTCCGAAGCGAATAGTTCTACGCGTTCCAGGCTATCCTGCGGATGCTGCGATTTAGGCGGCATCTGGCGCATTTTTTCTTCAAACGCCGTTGGATTCAGCGGCACTACATTCACCAGGATCAACGATTGTAGGCTTTGCGGGTATTGCGCCGCGTAGCGAATGGCAATATTCCCACCCCAGGAATGCGCCAGCAAATGAATCTTTCCGAGCTTAAACGCTTGCCGAATGCCTTCCACGTCGTCCACCATTGCCTGCATCGTTACCTGCGTCGAATCAAGTTTTTGCGATGAGCGCCCCTGCGCCCGCTGATCGACTAAAATCAATTGATACCGTTTGGCGAGTGGCAGCAGGTGCGGCAAAAAATAATCGTGACTCAAGCCGGGACCGCCGTGTAGCACCAGCAGCGGCTCGCCTTTGCCGATGACTTTGCAGTATAGAGCCGTGCCATTGACCGATTTTAATCCTTCAAAGGTGATTTCCTGAGCATGGAGCGCCTGCGCGCTTACGAATATCAATGCTAAAAAAAGAAAATAACAGCGTGTATATTGCATAATGACTGATTTTGGCGTTGTGACGAGTACAGTTTGTTACCGGTTGCGGCGATTTTTGCAAAATTCCCTTTTCCTCGACGAATCGGCGTTATAGCCCGGCGTTTGTGAATATCATAAATAGAGTTGCGTCCATGTAAATAGTTGAAAATCAAAGTTGATTAAATTTGGGGTAAAAAAAGGAGCATGAGCCTACATTATAAAGCTATAAAA
>JBKBWT010000462.1:0-4436 GCA_046314415.1 Saprospiraceae bacterium | reverse complement strand
TTGCACGCTGTGTGTTCGCGGTTGCACGCTGTGTGTTTGCGGTTGCACGCTGTGTGTTTGCGGTTGCACGCTGTGTGTTCGTGGTTGCACGCTGTGTGTTCGCGGTTGCACGCTATGTGTTCACGGTTGCACGTTGTGTGTTTGTGGCTGCACGCTGTATGTTTGCGGTTGCACGCTGTGTGTTTGCGGTTGCACGCTGTGTGTTTGTGGTTGCACGCTGTGTGTTCGCGGTTGCACGCTGTGTGTTCGTGGTTGCACGCTGTTTATTAAAAGTTGCAGGGAAGAATCGGGCAAACGTAGGTTTTGCAGGAGGGAAGGCAAGCGGTTTACGAGACTTGTAAGGTTGCGTAAACCGCTTCTATCGTTTATTGCTTCAATGCTATGAGATGTTCCGACTGGTATTGACTTTTCTACGGCTTGATGTATTTTTACAAACAAGCGGGGAGACAAATTCTATCGCATTGGCATTTGATGTAGTGATTTGAATACCAATGTAATGCGAAGTAGGCATCCTAATTATCAAAATAGAATGTATCATACTCTTTTATCAATAAAGGAATCCGATTTACCCTTTCTTTAAATATGCCAATAAATCCCGCATTTCCGAGATGCTGATGGTATTTTCCAAGCCTTCGGGCATGATGGAAGTGGGAAGCGCCTGCAAGGTACGGATCTCGCTGCGGGCAATGGTGCGTTCGCTGCCGGCAAGGTTTTTCACGGTGATAGCAGTGGAGGTTTCCGACACGATTACCCCGGCTTCGCTCGTACCATTTTTGAGCTGTATGGTCCAATATTCGTAGGCATCGGCGATAGATCGGTTGGGATTCAGAATATCTGCCAGAATGAAATATGCATCGCGGTTGCGAATGGAAGCAAGATCAGGACCAAAGTTGACGCCTTTGCCTTTGATGCGATGACATTGCTGACAGGCGCGTTCAAAAACAAGGGTGCCTTTTGCCACATCGCCCGTGCCTTGCAGTGCGGTTTTGTATTGGTCAATCACCTGCTGGCGATTGCTGTTCTCCTGGGCAGTGAGGACTTGACGGGCGTGTGTGCGCACCGATACATCATCATTGTTCATTAATTGTACCTGGCGCTGCCAACTCACCGACGAGGCTTTGATTTGTCCGGCAGCAATGGCGTCCAGTAATCGATGCATGCGTTCGGGAGATTTAAGACACAAACCAATTGCAAGCTCTTTTAAATCAGGTGTTAACGTATTCCAACGGCTAAGCATTAAATTCAATACCGCTGTACCAGGAATACTTCCTAAAGCTTGGAAAGCAGCGGTTTGTACTGACTCTGGTTCGCTCGGTGCGATGCATTGTTCAAACAGCGGACGCGACTTAGTTGGATTATAGATCGACAATATATTGAGTGCATTGACTCGCAGTGGTTCCGGCGCTTTTTGATCTTGCGCCCATGCTGTAGCTTTTTGTTGTGTTGACAAGGTCTCACTTTGAGGTAAGCCCACTACTTCGAGCATTGCCACACTTGCCGAGCGCAGCGACGCTGATGTGGATATGTTGAAATTTTGCAGTAAGCGATTCTTTTCTGTTTCGCCGATGTAAGGCGGTACGCCTTTATATTGCCAAAGTTCGCGCAAGCCTTTCAGCACGGCAGTTTGCCACACGAGGTCGGCATCAGCGCGGTATTCAGTCGCTTTTTGTAATAAGGACAATACCTCGGATGCCTGATTGGCATTGCCGACAGTAGCGGCTAATAATGCAAAAAACTGCTGGGTGGCAGCTTCGTCTTTATTTTTAAAATCCTGAATGGCTAGATTAAATAATTGCATTTCGCTACCTGCCGCCGCCGTCAAAGCCGCAATTTGCACCCAATAATCGTTTAAATCCTGTTTTAAAATGCTCAAACGGGCTGCATTCGCAGCTTCATCCTGTAAATAACCCAGGGTGCAAAGCAATTGATATCGCACTTTCGGATGCGGATCGGCTTTCATTTTGAGTAAAACCTGCTGTAAAGAGGTATATTTTTGTAAATATAATTCGGCAATTTTAATGGCATTTTCACGTACACCGGGGTGCGTGTGTTGTAAGTTATGATATAATATTGCCTCATCCATTACATTTAAGCCATCTAACAACCACAGCGCGTGTACGCGTCCGGCAGGCGATTTGGCATGCAAGGCGATGTTACGAATGGCTTCGGTTGCGGTACTTTTACGTTGATACAATAGTCGTTGCGCCGTGCGGCGATACCAGATATTTTTATTTTCTAAATATTTTATTAATTCATTGTCCGTTAATTCGCCAAGATTTAAGCGGTGAGTCCAATCCAACGGCAAGCCTTTTTCGGGCACGATTCGATAAATGCGCCCTTTATTACTACCTTCATATAATTTCCCCGATTTATTTACTTCATCCGACATCCATTCGGGGTGTTCAATAATCGGGCGATAATAATCAATAACATATAATGCGCCTTCCGGACCAATGTAAAATCCGCAGGGACGAAAATTAGCATCTTTGGATGCCATAAAGTCCTGATTTTCAAGTACTCGACTCGCGGTAAAAGACGCGCCCTGATCGGCTATTTTATCTACATGTATCAAATTATGCACCGGTTCGGCAACGAATGTAATATTTTCATGATAAGGGTCAGGGAATGCGCCCCCGTCGTACCAGGTCACTCCACATGCTGATGTAATAACGCCAATGTCAGTAAGTAATTGATGTTGAGGGTTTTGAGTGATGGGATAGACCTCACAGGCATCGCCATGATCGGGGATATTTTGTACTACATCAGGGATAATTACATTCGGATTACGCCGCAGATAACGGTCGGCTATTACTTCATGATATAAATGATGCGCATTTTCATTTAGTAGCTGATGCCCCCAAGGGCTAAAAGTGTGCCCAAACTGTGAGTTGCCCGAAAGTACTTCCAGTTCATACCGATCCGGTCGAAAGCGCACATTGCGATCGTCGGCATTGCGCGGCAGGCGCGGCGCATCCGTCTTTTCCGGAAAATAAATTTCGCTGCCTTCGTCGCTGAATTCCTCCACACACACAATCGGCGTGATTGCCCATTGGTGCGCCATATAAATCCAGTTATCCAAGCCAAAAACCGGCGCATTGAGATTGTGTTGCGGATTGGAGCGCGCAAAGCCCGTCAACATTGGCTTGCGAATATCGGCTACGTCGTCGCCATCCGTATCTTCAAAATACCATACGTGCGGCGGGTCGGTGACTAGTACCCCTTTTTGCCATTTCATAATACCTGTCGGTAATATTAGGCTATCAGCAAATATGATATGCTTGTCAGGAAAACCATCTTTATTCGTATCCTTTAAAATTTTTACCAGCCCCGAACCGCTCAAATCCAAAGGATAACTATGCATTTCAACTACATACAATACCCCATTTTCGTCAATTTCCATTGCAACCGGATCAGCAATAAGCGGCTCAGCAGCAATGAGTTCTACTTTAAAACCATCCGCTATTTGAAAATCTGCCAGCGCTTTTTGCAATGCCGGAGAAGCGGTCAATTGCGGAGATTGTTTTACATTGGATTGACAGGAAATCAAGTGTAAAGTGCCAATAAAAATGATGAAAATTGCACGGTTCATTATAAAATTATTACAATTTTATTTACTAGGAATTATTTTTTTTAGTCCGTTCATTATATCCGGTCCGGTTTGTTTACCTACTGACATCGACGTTAAATAGGGTGCATGAGGCAGGGAAGAATCATCAAAATAAGCCGGTTTCAAAATATAGCCCAGCGCGTCCATGCTCAAACCCAGCACGAATTTTGGACCATTGGTGGGCATCATTTTTTTGGTTTCCAAGCCGAAATAGGGCGCAGTTTCACCGGGATGAGTCGCAAATTGCGCTTCGCCGATGGCAAACCAAACCAATTCCGTATCCACCGAATCGGTAAAAGTTCTTTTGATCGTACCGACTGATGCCAGTTGTTGCCAGGCTTCGTTGTCTAATTTTAATTTAATTGGTAAATTTTTTATACTCAACTCTTTGCTTTTCAGATTATTATGGCTACTTAATGCGTTCAGGGTAGCTGTTGCCAATTCATCACCCCGACGGTAGGCTTTTTCGGGGGTACCCTCCCCATCCACCGGCTGCACCCAGCCACCAATCGCACCTTGCAGAAATAAATTTTCTCCGCCCAGTGTCTGATTCATTTTGCGATAAAATCCGGCGACATAATCAGCAGAAACATGCGTATAGTTGGCATCTAAATAAGTAGGATGGCAGGCAAAATTGGTAAAGGAAGCCACATTATTTCCTTTTTCATTTACGAATTGTAATATCGTAACCGAGCGATCTATCTCTTCATTACATATATTTTGAACCCAGGCTTCGCCAAATTGCGTCACGGCACTGCGGGCGGTCACGTTTTGCAGTTGTTGTGCCGCCCTTTGCACTTGTTGTGCGGCAGTATTTATTAAAAATTCT
>JBKBWT010000461.1:0-4509 GCA_046314415.1 Saprospiraceae bacterium | reverse complement strand
CGATTATCTCATTTAAAACAGCTTTATTTATTTAAAACCAATGTAATAAGGGCTGATTCTGTGCAACTCCAAAACTGGTTTCCTGAAGCACAATTGGATTTCGGCAATTATCAAGTGATAACCTTGGCTTCTGATACAACGATTTTGAAAAGATAAATAAGTAAAATTATAACAATATGAAAAATATATTTTCATTTTGTTTTATTTACCTGATTTTTATTACAACAATGAATGCCCAAACGCCGCAAAATATTGAAAGTAGCCTGGTAATTCTTCATGTAAAATCGGGTAAAGAACAAGTAGTATTAAAAGAAAATCGGCATTTTGAAGCACCAAACTGGTCACGAGATGGTAAATATCTGGTTATCAATGCAAAAGGCTTGCTGGAAAAAATAGGAGTGAATGGGGAAAAGCTTGGTATTATTCATACGGATTTTGCAAATCAGTGTAATAATGATCACGGTTTTACATTTGATGGTAAAAACCTGATTATCAGTCACAACGATGCTTCGGTGGCACGAAGTAATAATTCGCGCATTTTTATAATGCCGGCAGAAGGAGGAACGCCCCGTCTGGTCACCGAAAAGTTTCCAAGTTATTGGCACGGCGTCAGCCCTGACGGGCAAACGTTGTTATATTGTGCAGAACGTAATAATGAATGGGATATTTATAGTATTAATGTAAATGGAGGTGCTGAAACCCGGCTTACGGATGCCAAAGGCTTAGACGATGGACCCGAATATAGTTATGACGGTCAATGGATTTATTTTAATTCAAATCGCAGCGGACGGATGCATTTGTATCGGATGAAACCAGATGGTGCTGAGGTACAACAACTTACAAATGATGATTATGACAATTGGTTTGCACACCCCAGCCCTGACGGAAAAAATATTGTTTACATTGCTTATCTGGAGGATCAAAAAGGCAGTCATCCTTTTGGTCGGGATGTAAAATTGCGCATCATGAATGTAAAGAATCGCAAAATCCGTGATCTTACACCCGTATTTTATGGTGGGCAAGGTACCATTAATGTTCCGAGCTGGTCGCCCGACGGCAAGTATATTGCTTTTGTGCGGTATCGGAAATTATGATTATTTTACTAAATAAAGCTTGTTTATATTATACTTTTGGGGTAAATTTTGAATATTATGTGTAGAGTGATAATTATTATATGCTGTATCATCCCGATTTTAGGATTTTCGCAAAAACAAAAAGTGTGGCTCGACGCGGATACCGGCAATGAAATGGACGATTTGTACGCGA
Organism: Saprospiraceae bacterium; assembly: GCA_046314415.1. Lineage (GTDB taxonomy): Bacteria > Bacteroidota > Bacteroidia > Chitinophagales > Saprospiraceae > JADJNW01. The sequence goes on along the minus strand of JBKBWT010000461.1, from coordinate 3,243 downwards.
TTGCCCGATTGGTCAAAGCGCCAACGATCGATTTAGTGGGGATAAGTTCGGCGCATTTTAACAATGCCGATTTAGTCGTTTTTGAAAAGTGGAATGCATATGATGCTAAAAATTTAATAACTGTAAATGAAAGTCAGCGTTTAAACGAGGAAATTTTACAAGCGCTCAATCGGCTTGACGTGCCGCACCCACTAGGCGCAGACCGGCAGATTGGGCGAGCCTGGGGCTGGGAAAATCCGCGCGATTCGCCTGCTGCTCAAGCGATTATCGCGGTGGCTAGGAATTTACCCGCCGGACAAAAATTAGATATTATCACCCTTGGTCCGCTTACCAATATTGCTACTGCCGTGATGCTGGCACCGGATATTTTATCGGAAATACGTTGTTATTCACTTGGTGCTAAATATAATGTAGAAAAGAAGATTTGGAATAAGAATGAATTTAATATTCGAAATGATTTGAATGCGTTCGATTATTTACTCAATCTGGAAGGGTTTGATTTTATTGTAATGCCCATAGATGTTGCGTTCCCTTTACAGTTTGAACGGGAAAAAACCTACCAACAACTAAATAACTCCGTTCCTATTGAAAAAATATTAGCCGACCGCTGGCGCGAACACAATCCGCAGGACAAGACCCGCATTATGTGGGATTTGGCAATCGTGGAAGCCTATCTGAATCCCAGCTTTACCAAGATAATAAAAGTAAATACACCATTAGAAAATAAAAAGCGTAAAATTCACATTTTCAGCAAGATAGATGAAAAAGCTTGCGCACAAGATTTTTGGGAAAACCTGAAACAAAGTAAATAATGCAATCGCTTGCAAGAAAAAGCACACTAGCTTTTAAAATGTGGCTTTCCCTTGCTACATTTCACGCGGCAAAAGCATTTGCTTTGCATCCAAAACCCATTTTTGATTTAAAACGATAAGCTGATGTCACCGCAAACTAAATGTTGGAAGCAGCAATCACTGCTGTTTGCCTTTATTATTACATTTCATTCCGCTGCATTTGCCCAAAAAATAAATGAATCTTACCAATTAAACATTCGTAAAACGAATGCCCCGATTCTCATTGATGGCATCATGGATGAACCCACGTGGCAGGAGGCAGCTGTTGCAACCGATTTTTTCAGCGTATTGCCCATGGATACGAGCTTTGCACGTGTAAAAACGGAAGTAAAAATGACGTATGATGAACAAAATTTATATTTAATTGCGATTTGTCATCATTTACTACCCGGACCTTATTATGTAGAATCCTTACGTCGTGATTGGTCTTTTGGTAAAAATGATAATTTCCTCGTTTTTATTGATACGTATAATGATTTAACAAATGGTTTTGCTTTTGGCGCAAACGCAGTAGGGGCGCAGTGGGACGGCATTATGTACGAAGGCGGCAAGGTGGATTTGAGCTGGGATAATAAATGGATTTCCGTCGCTAAAAATTATGATGATAAATACATCATAGAAATGGCGATTCCTTTTAAAAGCATTCGTTTTAAAAAAGACATTGATCGCTGGGGTATTAATTTCAGTCGCCTGGATTTAAAAACGACGGAAAAATCAGCGTGGGCGCCCGTTCCCCGGCAGTTTCCGACGGCTTCGCTCTCACATACGGGCGTACTCGTGTGGGACGCGCCACCTCCCGCACCCAAAGCAAATATTTCGCTTATTCCTTATGCGTTGGGCGGTATTACTAAAGACCATGTAAAGAATACTGATACAGATTATAAAAATGAATTTGGTGCGGATGCTAAAATCTCGCTGAATTCTTCTTTGAATTTGGATTTAACGGTCAATCCTGATTTCTCACAAGTAGAAGTAGATTAACAGATTACAAATTTGGATCGTTTTGAATTATTCTTCCCCGAGCGGCGACAGTTCTTCCTGGAGAACGGCGATTTATTTGCCAATTTTGGATACGCCAGCATTCGTCCGTTTTTTTCACGGCGCATTGGTCTGGGTGTCCCCATTCAATTCGGCGCAAGATTAAGCGGTAAATTGGATAAAAACTGGCGCATCGGGCTGATGGACATGCAGACGGACAAAGTGGAAGATCGTGGATTACCAGCGCAAAATTTTGCCGTTTTAGCTTTACAACGCAAGGTTTTCGCGCGTTCTAACGTCGGATTTTTATTGGTAAATAAAGAATCATTAAATTATAAACCGGATGATAAATATCCTACTTATTCACAATATAATAGAAATATCGGATTAGAATATAATTTAGCTTCGGCGAATAATTTATGGACAGGCAAAGCCATTGTATTAAAATCATTTAGTCCGGGTGTAACGGGAGAAGACATTACCCATGCTGCTAATTTGCAATACGCCAGTCGAAAATTAACAATTTCCTGGCAACATGAATATGTGGGGAAAAATTATAATGCGGAAGTTGGCTACGTGCCGCGCCGAGATTATATCCGATTGGCTACCAAGGCTTTGTATAACTTTTTCCCGAAGGGTAAATTAATCTTGAGTCATGGACCGGAGTTGGGTATTGCGCCCATTTTTAAACCGAATTTGCAATTAACTGATAATATCGCTTTAGCGGCATATAATATTACATTTCGCAGCCAGGATTACTTGCGCCTCTGGGCAGGTTCCGACTATATCAAATTATTATTTCCCTTTGATCCAACAAATTATACCAAAGACACGCTGGCTGCGGGCACCGAGCATAATTGGGCATCCTGGGGGCTGCAATTTACCAGTAAACCCCAGCAGTTATTTACTTATGCATTTACAACGACGCAAGGCGGTTATTTAGCCAATGGCAAACGCCTGAATATGACCACTACTTTAGGTTATCGTTTTCAACCATATGTAAGTATTGCATTAAATGCGAGTTATAATAAACTAGACTTACCGGAGCCCTGGAGTACGAATGTTTTCTGGCTGCTTGGTCCTCGCCTCGACGTTACAATGACCAATAATTTATACTTGACTGCCTTTTTACAATATAATAATCAACTTAATAACATTAATTTGAATACCCGTTTACAATGGCGTTATGCACCGGCATCGGATTTATTCATTGTTTACACCGATAATTATTTACCGGAGCCATTTAATGTAAAGAATCGGGCGCTGGTGGTGAAGTTGACGTATTGGTGGAACATATAATAGACTTGCGTCAAATTGATTATCAGCATATTAAAAAATTCCAAAGACCGGCACAAATACCCAATATCATATCCATATCATATTGGCGCTTCATTCTGATTTGGTTGTAAATAAT
>JBKBWT010000460.1:2147-4530 GCA_046314415.1 Saprospiraceae bacterium | reverse complement strand
TTAGTTTTTTTGTGAAGATTTGTAAAAATGTAAAAAATCGCTCTCGCGTAGAAGCCGTCCAATCACAATCGAATTGAATTTCCTGGAATGTAATATTTTCCGATTTTAAAGTAAATAACTTTTCTTTTACGCGCTCTGCCAGCCAGTCTATTTTATCATCGGTCAGGTTTTGAAAGGTACGATTGGTAATAAACACACAAGGAATGATAGTCGGAAATTGGAAGGAGGAAGTTGGAAGTTGGAAGGTTGCAATCGTTGATTCGGCTTGCGGTATCGGCATTGCCTGACTTTCATTCCAATCTACGTCAAAAAACTTTACATAAATTTTATGCACATTTAGTGAATCGATGTAATTTCTTTCCAATTCCGATAACGAAAAGTCGGTTCTCCAATAATAAAAAGCCGGTTCTACTTTTTTTTCAAAGTTACATCCACCAAAGAGGAAAATAAAAACCGCACTCCAAAATAAAAAACCGCATTTCCCACTTCCTACTTCCGACTTCCCACTTCCGACTTCCCACTTCTGACTTCGCATCAACTTTCCATTTTCAAATGCACGATTTGCAATATTTCCTGCTCCGCTTCATCGACTCTTTTGATATAGGTTTCCGCTGCTTGTAAAATTTGCTCGCCATAACGCTTATCCTCCAAACCCGGAATATTCGTTTTCACATTCAGATAAGCGCCATACGCCGCCGCTCGTGCGCACAAAGCCCCCACACCAGCGTCTGTAGCGGAATTTGGATTCCCATGCTCCGCCATTGCTTTTACAATTTCCAATGATTCCACTGCTAATTTCAAGGTTTGAAACGGCACTTCAATGGCGCGTTGCGTAGCCGCCTGAATGGCAGCTTGACGAATCATTTTTTCTGCATCGGTGCCTTTCGGTAAGCGAAAAGCCTCCAAAATGGAATTGTACGCATTCGTATCTTCATCGACCAGCTTGAGCAAAGCATCTTTGAGCTGCTGTCCTTGCTCTGCCCACTCAGAAAAATCAGCCCAGCGCTCATCCCAACCACGTTTGTGCGAAGAGAGATTCGCTACCATCGTCGCCAGCGAAACGCCCAATGCACCTACGTAAGCAGCAACCGAACCGCCGCCCGGCGCTACGCTTTCGGAGGCAGTTTCATTGGCAAATTCACGCAAATTCAGCTTGACCAATCGCCCTGCTGTGGCATCGCGCATGCGGTATTCAATGATCTTTTGATTCGGATCAAACGGCGTAAGGTCGTCCAAACCCAATGATTTTACGGCAATTTTAATCAATTCTTCTTCCGAAACACCCACCGAGCGCTGTTGCTTACGCAGAAAATATTTTCCAGCGTCAAGCATAGCTTGCAAAGGCACCATACCCACCAATTCTGAACCCGTTACCCGCATGCCGCGCCGCTCCGCACTTTTACAGCACTCCTCAAAGGCAATATGCATCGGCGTTTCCCGAATATTCGTTAAATTCATCGACACCTGCGCAATGCCATACTCCTCAATGTACCAGCCAATGCCTTTTACAAACTTCAACGAGCCTGGCACTCTCACTCGTTTTCCCGTCCCTTGGCCACTCAGTCTTCCCTGTTCCCGCACGTCAAACGCTACTGCATTCGCTCGCCGCGCCGAAGTGGTATTTAAGTTAATATTATAAGCAATCAGGAAATCGCGTGCACCGATGACCGTTGCACCTGATTTTGGATTGAATTCAGAAGAACCATAATCGGGTTTCCATGTTGGATTTTTCAATTTATCTGGCAATGCTTCGTATTCCCCTGCGCGGATGTCGGCAAGATTCTTGCGCTCGGGCTTCGTCGCTGCTGCTTCGTACATATAAACGGCTATACCCAATTCATTTCCAACACGTTCTGCTAACTGATGCGCGAACTGAGCTGCCTGTTCCATCGTCATTCCAGCTATGGGGATCAAGGGGCACACGTCGGTCGCGCCCATGCGAGGGTGTTCGCCCTGGTGCAAACGCATGTCAATCAGCTCTGCTGCTTTCTGAATGCCGCGAAAAGCTGCTTCAATGACCAATTCCGGTGCCCCGACAAAGGTAACCACCGTGCGGTTCGTCGCTTTGCCGGGATCGACATCCAGGAGGCTTACTCCTTCTACGGATTCAATGGCGTCGGTAATTTGTTTGATGATAATTGGATCGCGTCCTTCACTGAAATTTGGTACGCATTCGAGGAGTGGTAAAGGCGTCATTGGTTAAGGTTTGTGGGCAAAGGTAGGGAATTATTGGCATAGAAAACTGCTGACAGCACTCCAAGTGCTGTCAGCAGTTTTCTATGTTGTAAATTTATTCCAAATAGTACTCCTTATCCAATCCACCTACACTCTGATGATGAACAGCTTGAAAGGCTTCCAAAGAACCAAACCAGTTATGTAGAAA
>JBKBWT010000460.1:0-2137 GCA_046314415.1 Saprospiraceae bacterium | reverse complement strand
TGCATAATTTAGGGATAAGATTGCTGACAGTACTCTGAGTATTGTCAGCAATCTTATCCCCATCAAACGAGCCATTTATTTCATGATAAGAAGTATAATTCCACTGTTCAAAATTTTTACAAAATCCGTGATGAATTGGATTGCGATGGATGTAACAAATTAACCATTCAAAGTATCGTTCATCCTGCACCTGTATCCTCCCAAAGGGGACGGAAAAAAGTTTTCCCCGTCGATTGTAGGCATTATTCACAGCACGGGTGTAGCCACTAAAAAAATTGGCAAATTGACGAGACAACTCATAAGAAACGAGTTCATTGTAGGCAACTTCTTCTGATGTGGCAATATCTTCACTCTTTGTTATACAAGTAGGCGGTGCAGGAAATCGTTTTGGCAGGTATTCGTGCAAAGATTGATAATCCTTAAATTGAATCAGAAAGTGAAAATGATTGGGTAGCAAGCACCAGGCATATGTATGCGCGACAGGAACAATAAACTCCTGGTATTTTTGTAAAAAATAAAAGTAGTTACGTTCTGCTTTGAAAAGGTCTTCTCCATTATTTCCTTGATTGAATACATGATATGTGCAGCCGCTGTGCAATGGTTGTGTGTAAATCGCCTTCATAAGACAAAAATAAATCAAATTTTTCATTGCTGACAGCACTCTGAGTGCTGTCAGCAATGAAAAATTTGTACTTTGCACCAAGACTCAACCTCTATGCTTATGTTCACAACCAAATTGCTGCTGTACACCATGTTTTACCTCGCTTTGTCCACTTCTTTGGTGGCGCAGGACCCCGCCGCGTATCGCATTTTTGACGCTACTGGCAAACCGACAACCTACGAGGCAATGATCACTGCCGGCAACCAGGCGGATGTGGTGTTTTTTGGTGAATTGCATAATAATGCCATTGCGCATTGGCTGGAATTGCGGGTGGCGCAATCTTTATTTGAAAAACGGGGAAAACAAATGGTATTGGGGGCAGAAATGTTTGAAGCCGACAATCAATTGTTGCTTGATGAATATTGGCAGGATCGCATTCCGACGAAGACTTTTGAAGAGGAAACGCGCATTTGGAAGAATTACACCACCGATTATAAACCTTTGGTAGAGTGGGCAAAAACCAATAAACTGCCTTTTATTGCGACGAATATCCCACGCCGATATGCGAATCTGGTTTTTCGGGTAGGTGTCAACGCTTTGGATAGTTTGTCAAAAACTGCCAAAACATATATGATGCCTTTACCGGTTAAAATTGACTATGAATTGCCCAATTACAAGGCAATGGGTGATATGATGGGCGGTCATGGCAGCAGCGAAAAGCTCATTGCTGCGCAGGCAGTGAAAGATGCTACAATGGCGCACTTTTTATTGCAAAACTGGAAGCCCGGACAGCTTTTTTATCACCTCAACGGTTCTTACCATTCAGAAAAAAAGGAAGGCATCGTGTGGTATTTAAAACAGCAGAAACCCAATTTAAAAATTGTGACCCTCGCTACGATCGAACAGGACGCATTGGATAAAGTGGACGCCGAACACCTTGGTAAAGCTGACTTTCTGATTGTCATTCCTAAAGACATGACAAAGACGTATTAGTTTTTGGCAACCTTTTTTTGGTCGAAAAGTAAAAGAAATTCACTAGGAGCTAGTCCGAACGAGCTTTTTGCTAATCTGAACGAGCTTTGAGCTAATCCGAACGAGCTTTGAGCTAGTCCGAACGAGCTTTGAGCTAATCTGAACGAGCTTTTTGCTAGTTCACACGAGTATTTTGCTAGTCCACACGAGTATTTTGCTAGTCCACACGAGCTTTAAGGTCATTTTATAAATCACCCAGTTGCGGGCGCATCACAATTTCCTCTACCACTGCCGTTGGTCCCATATCCCAGGCACTCCACACAGCTTTAGCCACTTCGTCGGGGTGCATGAGGCGTTCGAGCGGGAGAGGGGTTCCTTCCCAGGAGGCGGTGAAGGTAGAACCTGGAATAACTGAAGTCACTTTGATACCTTTGTCCCGAAATTCTAGCCGGAGCGACTTGGAAAAACCGAGCAGCGCAAATTTGGTGATCGTGTAGGTACTACAGTTGGGGTAAGCTTGTTGACTGGCAACCGAGCAAATATTAAAAATATGACCTTTCTGCT
>JBKBWT010000459.1:0-4556 GCA_046314415.1 Saprospiraceae bacterium | reverse complement strand
AATGATGGCAAAAAATAATAAGTAAGTCATTTTTATTATATAATTATTTACTCTCTTCTATTCGAACCGGATTGATTGCGCTGGTGTTGCAAAAGCAACAATGAAATCATACACCATGAATCAAGGAAATAATAGTGGCGTAGAGCCGTCAAATCAGCAACCCACGGAACAACGCCGCCTGAAACCCAAGCGGGTGAGTGAATCGAAAGCGGTCATGACTGAAATGGTAATGCCCAACGATACGAATCCCATGGGCAATCTGATGGGCGGCAACCTGCTGCGTTGGATGGACATTGTAAGCAGTATTTGTGCCGGTCGCCATTGCGAAGCACATGTGGTTACGGCTTCGGTTGACCACGTCTCCTTTACCAAGCCGATCAAAATGGGGGAAATTGTCACCCTGGAAGCTACCGTGACACGGGCATTCAATACTTCCGTTGAAATTTATGTAGAAATTTTTGCCGCTGATATCAAAGGGCATAACAATCGCCGTAGCAATCATGCTTACTACACCTTTGTGGCTTTGGATGGCGAAAATGGTAAACCCATTGAGGTACCGCCGGTTATTCCCTTAACGGAAATTGAGCAACAACGCTACGATAGCGCCATTCGTCGCCGGGAATTACGGTTGATTTTGAGTGGAAGAATGAAAGTAGAACAGGCGACGGAGTTGAAAATGCTGTTTAGCTCGCTCCCGCAGTAAAGGTTTAGAAAGTTGAGAGGGTTGAAATGCGGGCAAACTCAACCTTCTCAACGCCCTAAACCCTCTCAGCTTTTATAAACGTTCTCAACGACTTTTTATATTTGATTAAACACTTCATTATCTTTTATCGGTAGTTTATAAATGCGTTTGCCGGTTGCCGCAAAAATAGCATTCGCTAAAGCCGCACTAATCGGTGGCAGCGTCATTTCACCCAAACCTTCCGGATTCTCGGTGCTATCTACCAGGTACGCATCTACTTTGGGCGCTTCTTTAAAACGTATCATGCGGTAATCATTAAAATTGCTTTGCACTGCACTACCGTTTTCAATCGTTACACCACCAAATAACGCTGCACCCAATCCATCTACAATCCCCCCTTCTAACTGATTGAGGGCGTTGGATTTATTAATTACAATGCCGCAATCTACCACGGCGTACACTTTCTCAATTTTTGGCATGTTATTTTCCTGCATGGAAATCTCGACCACTTCTGCCACATACGCGCCAAACATAAAATGCGCTGCGAAGCCCCGATAAATTCCTTTTTTCGCCGGTTTGTACCAACCTGAGCGCTCCGCTACGAGATTGATTACATTTTTCAGGCGTTTGGTGCTGTACGTCGGTCCACCGTGGTCGCGGTAAGGCATCATTTTATCTTCCTCGCCGAGTAATTCTAATCGTAATTTAATCGGATCCTTCCCGCTTGCAGTTGCCAATTCATCAAGGAAAGTCTGGTCAATGAAAGCCGTCGCATTGTGACCTGGTGCCCGCCAAGCTCCACGCGGTACGACGCTATCTACTTTCGTATATTCCATTCTGAAATTGGGTACAAATCCTGCCGGAAAACCATCGGGAAAAACCTCGGTCGTGTGCGCCGAATCCCGCGAGCCACTGAACGCGCTGCGCGAAGTGGTCGAGGCGTTGATATGCCAAGCCGTGATATTGCCATTTTTATCCAGTGCCGCTTTTAATTTGTACATGCCCGCCGGACGGAAAAAGCCATTGTGCAGATCATCCTCGCGGGTCCATACCACCTGTACCGGTGCTTTGATGGCTTTGGAAACATAAATGGCTTCTGCGGCATAATCCGCCATCAACCTCCGCCCAAAGCCGCCGCCGATGCGGTTTTGTTTCACTTTAATCTTATCTTGTGGCAGACCTGTAATCGTTTGTGCTATACCTGCAACCCGTCCGGGTACCTGCGTTGGTCCCCAACATTCTACGCGGTCTTCGCGTACATCGGCAATGTAATTCATCGGCTCCATCGTCGCATGATAGAGGAATGGCATTTCATAAGTAGCTTCAATCACCCGGTCGGCATTGGCAAAAGCCGCATCCACGTTGCCGTCTTCGCGCAGTTGGAGTTCGCCTTTTTTACTGATATTAGCAATAAATTGCTTATTTAAATTTTCAGTGCTTTCGTTTGCGCCTGCACCGAGGTCCCATTCTACTTTCAAAGCATTGCGCCCTTTCATCGCCGCCCAGGTATTTTTAGCAATGACGGCTACACCTGCCACCAAAACGGTTGGATTCTCTGTGGGCTTGATTTCGACAACATCCACCACGCCAGCAATCTTCTTGGCTTCCGTTGGATCAAAACTCTTGACTTTACCCCCGTAAGCCGGCGCACGGAGCACTGTCGCCGTCAACATGCCTTTGGGTTTAGCATCCAATCCAAAAATCGGCTTACCGGTTACAATCGCTTGTAAATCAACATTTTTAATGGATTTACCAACAATTTTAAAATGACTAATGTCTTTCAAAGTCGGATTTTCGGGTACCGGCAAGGCGGCTGCCGCTGTTGCCAATTCACCGTAGCTCAACTTATTCTTGTTCAATTTATTATAAACAAAGCCTGACTCCGCATAGCAATTGGCTACTTCCGTTCCCCATTTGTCCGCTGCTGCTTTTACCAGCATTTCTCTTGCGGTTGCGCCTGCCTTGCGTAAGGCTTCAAAATTGGTTTTAATGGCGGTGCTTCCTCCGGCAAATTGTGCGCCGTACTGCGGATTCAAATCAGCTTGTTGTACTTCAATTTTATTCCAATCGACTTCTAATTCTTCAGCAATAATCATCGGCAGGGAAGTTTTGACACCCTGCCCGATTTCCGGGTTTTTTGCAAAAATGATAATTTTATTGTCGGTACCAATTTGCAAATAGACATTCGGCGTGAACGGCGTTCCGTCGTTGTTCAGCTTACCGGTTTTACCAATTAAAGGCACTTGCAACAAGAGTCCCGTCCCGGCAATACTGGAAATTTTCAGAAAATGGCGGCGATTTATATTGGTGGTCATTATTGAAGGTGTTTTGATGCAATCGTGTTAGCGTATTGTAGTGTTAAAGTGTTTGCATGCAATGGTGCTTTAGAAGAGCCGTAACACTATAATACCATAACACCTTTGCACTATTTAGAAAATTCAATAGCTTTTATAATGGCTTGCTCGATACGCGGATACGTGCCACAGCGACAAATATTGCCCGACATGGCAGCTTCAATTTCTGTGTTGGAAGGTTTCTTGTTTTTGGCGAGCAGTGCAGCGGCGGTCATAATTTGTCCAGCCTGACAATAGCCACATTGGGGGACATCGATTTCCATCCAGGCTTTCTGCACCGGGTGTGAGCCGTCTTTGGATAAGCCTTCAATGGTGGTGATTTTGGCGTTTTGCAGCGCGGAAATCGGTAAAGAACAAGAGCGAACCGCAGCGCCATTGAGATGCACCGTACAAGCGCCACATTGGGCAATGCCGCAGCCAAATTTGGTGCCTTTGAGGTCGAGCTCATCGCGCAATACCCAAAGCAAAGGAGTATCCGGCTCTGCTTCGACCGTGTATTTTTGATTGTTAATAGTAAGGGTATAAGTTGCCATAGCTTTAGTAATGAAAGAGTTAAGAATGAAAGAATGAAAGAATGTAATAAAGTGTATCGTATTCTTTCATTCTTTTATTTTTCATTATTAATTTTTCTTTTTCTCCGATCTGGCTTTTTTTACTTCCTCCGGTTTTACAATGTCTTTATCGCCTTTGTTGCCCCAACTATTGCGTACATAATTGAGTACATCGGCTACTTCCTGATCGGTAAGACTGGGGAATCCCATCATCGGGGTCGTATATTTCACGCCATTGACGGTAATGGGTTCCGTTGCGCCGTGAATCACCTGCTTGATGGAGCGTTTTTTATCTGCCATCAGATAATCGGATTTTGCCAAGGGCGGAAAAACTTTATCCAATCCTTTGCCATCCGCCTGGTGGCAGGCAACACAATACGTGGTGTAAACCTCTTTACCTCGCTTGATGCTGTCCGCAAGCGGGTCGTTTGTATTAAAAGACAAACAAGTAACAGCAAGGATGCTTAATAAAATCAATAGTTTAGGTAAAGCTATTTCACGACTTGCATCTGCAATAGCACGTGCTCTGGGTTTGCCCATCTCAAGGTGACGATGAATATTTTCAATCGTAACGGTAGCCTCATCTACTAATATCCCAACAGAAAGTGCCAATCCACCCAAAGTCATGATATTAATCGTTTGTCCGGTAAGGAACAATAAAGTAGCAGAGGTTAATAATGCAATAGGGATAGTTAATACAACAATCAATGCACCTCTTCTGTCACCCAGAAATAATAACACCATCAATCCTGTTAATAAAGCGCCCAAACCACCTTCGAATAATAAATTTTTTAAGGCATTGATCACATAACCCGATTGGTCAAATTCATAAGACACTTTAATGTCTTCCGGAATTGCAGCTTGCATCTCCGGTAACGCTGCTTTAACTCTTTGTACCACATCCCAAGTAGAAGCATCTGCTCTTTTGGTTACTGGAATATAAACCGAACGTTTGCCATTCACCAAAGC
>JBKBWT010000458.1:0-4593 GCA_046314415.1 Saprospiraceae bacterium | reverse complement strand
TTTGTTCCAATGCCTCGATCAGTGAGTAGGTAAAAATGCCCCGCGTTTTGTTGTCAATCATGGTTTCTTTGGCAGTTTCCTGTTCGCGGCAAGCGGCAAGCTGAATGTATTTGCCAACTGGAGGGTAAATCAGCGTTTTGCCATCAGGCGACTGGACGCGTCGGTATTCCTGGTGTCCAAAATATTCTTCAAATTGAACCGGGTAGGGCGCAGCCGAAGTGGTACGCGGCGTAAACGCTGCATCGCGAGTGATGGTACCAGAGTGACAGCAATCAAACATGGCTATAAAGTGTACCTCTTTTCCTTGCGTAGCTTTGGCAATAAGATAAGATATCTCCTTGTCCATCAGGTCTTTACCACCACTGCGGCTGTCATAGCAAACCAGACCCTAGCTGGTGCCATCGGGGTCGAGGTGTAAAAATTCAAGCGGAGCAGGCGAAGGTGCACCGTGACCACTGTAGTAAAACAGGCAAACGTCATCTTTTTGAGCATCTTTGAAAAGATCAAATGCCTGAATCACATTTTGTTTGGTTGCTTCGCTGTCAGTTAGCGTTTTGATCTGGAGTTTCACCTCTTGCTGATCGGCAAACTGACGTTCGAGGTAGTCTTTTAGTGCGTCGCGGTCATTTACGCAGCCACGCAGTGGCGGCACCGGAGCAGCATATTTGTCAATGGCTACCATCAAGGCATATACATTGCGGCTCATAGTGGTTGGTTTTTTTGTTGAATTACTGGGTTTATTCGCGGTTGTTTCCGCTGGTTTGGGCACAGCAGGTTCAATGGGCTTTTTAGTCGTGTTTTTTGCAGTTGTTTTTTTCTTTTTCATAAAAAAATCGAGAATCATTTGAATAAACTTACGCATTGGTCATTATTTTTCTGCCTTTGGTAATGAGTGGATAATCATCTGGATTATAACCAACCGGCGGCTGTGGGAAAGAAGGTGTATTGTACGTGTCCAACGAACGTTCACCCGTAGCCAGGAAACGGAACGAATTGCGGTCGGCGGAAATAATTCCTTGGTCGAGGTAGCGTTTGGTCACCAGTGCTCGCTTGCGGGCATCGGTCATTGGTGATGAGCCGTATATTTCTCTGATTTTCAAGTACTCATGTATGAGTTTTAATTCATCTTCCGTGTTCCAGGTCTGAATAGGTTTATCCAGTCTGGCGGCTTGTAAGGCTTTTTCGATACAGGGTTTTACATAGGACGGGCGATTGACATGATTGTCTAAAATTAGCGCTACGCCATACTGTGAAGTCACAATTTGTGCCAACAGTAAACCATTGATTGCCAGCCTCGGATTCCAGTAAAAATTATTCAAGCGACTGAGTGCATGTTCAATTTGAACGGCTTTTATTTTGGGATCCTGCGCGGCGAGCCAAAAGCGGAATAACCGATGTGGAGGGCGGAAGAGGTCTTTGTCTTCAGGTTTTACCACGCGGTTGCCCCGAAATAAGAGATAGCCGGTAGTGGTGCCCGTCGCTTTGTCGTCCACATCAATACCATATTGAGCAAAATACGTTTCAAACGCTTGGGGCTGCATATACTTGATTTTTTTCAGTAATGCTGCCAACTCACCAGGGTCGCTGCCGGTACCCAGGGTCCACTGAAATACGCCGATGCTGAGAAACGCATTATCCCAGGTATTAATAGCATCCAGGTTGCCTTCATTTTCGGAAACTGCAATCATGGTACTAATTGCTGCGTCGCTCACATTCAAACTTCGCACGTCGTCCCGATTGGTTTGCAGAAAATCTTTAATCGTCTGATTGCCAACAGTATAATAGCCCGCCCTGAATTTTTTGAAAGTACCTTTGAGCGTACCGTCGGTGATGGTTACCTCCTTACCAGTGTCTTTGGTGAGCGTTCCGGTTTTCAAATTTTCAAACCAGGGCAAATCCAGAAAATGTTCACCATAGAAATAGAGCAAGCAGCCACGTAAGCCTTTGGCTAAATCCATATTGAGAACTTTCCCGTCAAAGGGATGATTTTCTAATTGGGCAAATTCCGTAAGCGCGTCGTTCACGTTAGGTTGTACGAAGCCCAATTCCCGAAGCATTCGGTCAACCGCTTTAGTACCTTCCTTTTCAAGGTCAGTTGGATCATAGAGCGTTTCGGTTTCTTCCAGCAGAATGGCACGGTGCAACATTTCAATGGATTGCAACAATTCGTAGCGTGCTGCGAGTTTTTTGACCAATTCAGGCGTCAGCGTTTTACCATCTGACGGTAATTGATTGCGTTCGGCAAAGCTTTTGAGGGCAGCAGCCAGAATGTCGTCGTAAGCGCCATCGGGCGTAGCCGAATCCCACAGTAAGCGCTTATCAAATCCCATTTCATATAATCCTTGGCGCAACCATTTGATGTCAAAGCTTTTAGCGCCTAATTGCAAAGGAGCAACGTTTGTGTCAATTGGTAAGAGTTGGTTCAACGTGTTGTAAAAAGACATTTTTTCGGGTTTTAGTAATTAATTAAGGTTTATTTGGTGTATCGTTATTTCGTTATTGTTTTCTGGCTTATCTCGGGTATTCGGTCATTTTGGTTTGCTTGAATGTTCATTCTCTGGTTCGTTCTAGCATTCGCTCTTTTCTTGGTTTTGCCAATGTTTGTGCCCAGTAATTGCCGACGCGGGCTACGCCCATTTCTACGTAAGCGGCTTTCATAAGGTTGCGACAATGACCAGGACTTTTTCGCCAGCCTTCCACCACCGCAGGAATGGATTTATAGCCATGTGCAATATTTTCACCGACTGCTTCCCAATCATAGCCTGCTTCCGACACGCGCCAAGCGATGTTGCTACCATCCGTGCCGGTGTGCTCAAACCATTGATTATCAGCCATATCGCGGGCATGACGCAGTGCGGCTTCCGCCAGTTCATCGTTCCATTGCAAGGGTTTCACCGCAGGCATATAAGTATCGCCACATTGGCAGCCACTAACGCGCAAGCGATTGACCGCCAGCAGTAATTCTTCCGCAAAATACGTATTATCATCCTGGCTTGATTGACAATTTAAAAAACCAGTCAATAAAGTTATAAAAAGGATTGCCAATTTCTTCTCCATTTCCTTCATTTTTGTAGAAATCGTTAGAAATAATCAAATTATTGGCGTAGAAGCACAAAAAATTCATTAAAATTTTACTAAAGTTGTGAATAAGGCTGCACACAACTCATGCTTCCAGCGCGTATGAAGGAATGCACGCATTATTAAAAAGAAATTGAAAAAAGTTAGCCTCAACTTCAATCAATCTAATATTGCACGCGTTTACATATCATATCTGGTAATTTTTAATCTTACAGCAAACCCAAACCTAAACTATGGATTCCCAGAACTATCTCTTTCGCGGCGGCGAAAAAATTCCACTGCAAAAAGAATCGGAAGTATTTACTACCATGATAACGGACGCCAGGAGTGTGCAGGAATTAACACAATTGGAGCCGGTTGAGGAAGTGAAGCACGTCTTTTCCAATATGTACAAAGTGAAAACGGAAGAGGGCGCGCTTGATGAAGTGATGCAGGAAATGCGCGTCAATGATCGTTTGCCTGCTATTTGCCACCATGCCTATCATCCGGAAGGTGACCAGGCAACTACGTATTACCTCACGGATTTACTGACGGTAGCTTTCCGGCAGGGTACAAACATGACAGATATTGAGCGCATCATGCAGCAACATGGCTTGCGTTTTATGAAAACTTTTGAAGGTCAACCTACGGCTACCTTGCTTTTGCAAGTAACGAAAACAGCAGGTAAAAATCCGGTTAAAGTCAGTGAAGATTTGCAAAATCATCCAGAAATACTGTTTGCCGAGCCTAATCTGGTCAATCGTTTCCAAAGTTTTTATGCTCCAGCAGATAATTTGTTTCGCAATCAATGGCATCTGAAAAGCACCAGTGGTATTGAATTATCACCTGATGCAAATGTGGACGCTGCCAGCGCCTGGAATATCACACGTGGCAATCGCAACATTGTAGTGGCAGTAATTGACGATGGTTTTGATCTGGCGCATCCCGATTTGAATGGTATTGGTAAAATAGTCTTTGCCAGAGATTTTGCTGATGGCGATGCGCTACCTGCCGCTACCCGTATGGATTTTCATGGTACACCCTGTGCGGGATTAGCCATTGGTGAGGAAAATGGCAGTGGCATCGTGGGCGTAGCGCCGGGCTGTGCTTTTATGCCCATTCGGTTTGGCTTGACCGCTGATGATAATTTATTATATGAAATTTTTAATTACACTGGTAAAAATGCTGATGTTATTTCTTGCAGTTGGGGACCCGTGCCGGTGTATGCGCCATTGTCATCTTTGTTGCACAATCAATTGACGGAGCTCGCAAGAACCGGTGGACCCCGTGGTAAAGGTTGTGTAATTCTTTTTGCCGCCGGTAATTACAATGCTCCGGTGCGTGATATGCAAAACCAAGGTTTTATCTGGCGACATCCTTCACAAGGCTTAAAAGAAACCACCGGACCGATTGTCAACGGGCATGCGGCGCATCCCAGCGTGATTGCCGTTGCTGCTTCAACGAGTCAAAATCGCAAGGCAGCGTATAGCAATTGGGGTAGAGAAGTGGACATTTGTGCGCCAAGTGATAATGTCC
>JBKBWT010000457.1:0-4602 GCA_046314415.1 Saprospiraceae bacterium | reverse complement strand
ATGCCGGGTTCGTTGAAATTTTCCATCAAAAACAAACAGGCATCCGCCACGTCATCCACATACATAAACTCGCGCTTGGGTTCACCCGTACCCCAAATCGTTACCGAAGGCGCACAGGTTTTCTTGGCTTCGTGAATCTTGCGAATCAATGCCGGCAGCACGTGCGAATTTTGCAAATCATAATGGTCGTTTTCACCATATAAATTCGTCGGCATCACCGAAATAAAATTGCATCCGTACTGGTCGCGATAAGCATCGCACATTTTGATCCCGGCAATTTTGGCAATGGCATACGGCTCGTTGGTCGGCTCCAGCGGAGAAGTCAGCAAATATTCCTCTTTCAAAGGCTGGGGCGCTAATTTCGGATAAATGCAGGACGATCCCAGGAACAAGAGTTTTTTCACCCCATGCCGATACGCAGCGTCAATCACATTATTCTGAATCATCAAATTATCATAAATAAAATCGGCACGATAGGTATTATTCGCCAGAATACCCCCCACTTTCGCTGCCGCCAGAAACACATAATCGGGTTTTTCCTTTTCAAAAAATTCATACACCGAACGTTGATCCCGCAAATCCAATTCTTTGGAAGCTCGCGTCAGAATCTGGCGAAACCCTTCTTTTTGTAATTTTCTAACAATCGCCGACCCCACCATCCCATGATGCCCGGCTACGTATATTTTATCGGTAATATTCATGTTTTTATAAAATTCTACCTAAAATTATTACAATCACTAAATAACTCCAATACTCCTATCACCCCATCCTCCTATTCTCCCCATCCTCCTATCACCCTATCACCCAATTATCCCCCCCTATTCCAATTCATACCGTATTTCAAAACCCGCCGCCCGCAGCATCTGGTCGCGCCGGAATAAATCCAGATCACATTCTACCATTTCTTTTACCAGTTCTGCCAAGGTATATTTTGGCTCCCAGCCTAGTTTTTGTTTGGCTTTTGTCGGGTCACCAATCAGCAAATCTACTTCCGTCGGGCGGAAATAATGCGGGTCAATCGCTACCACTTCTTTGCCGATTTCAACTTGGAATTCAGGATGATCGCAAGCCGTTACGACGCCAACCTCCTCCAAACCGGTACCTTTAAACTCCACGCGAATACCCGCTTCGGCGAAAGCCATTTGCACAAAATCGCGCACGCAAGTCGTCACCCCCGTCGCAATCACGTAATCCTCGGGTTGATCCTGCTGCAAAATGCGCCACATCGCGTCCACATAATCCTTGGCATGTCCCCAGTCGCGCTTGGCGTCGAGATTGCCGAGCCAGAGTTTTTCCTGCAAACCCAGGGCAATTTTTGCTACTGCCCGCGTGATTTTTCGCGTTACAAAGGTCTCCCCGCGCAGCGGCGACTCGTGATTAAACAAAATGCCATTGCAGGCAAACATATTATACGCCTCCCGATAGTTTACCGTAATCCAGTAAGCATATAATTTGGCAACGGCATACGGCGAACGCGGATAAAACGGCGTGGTTTCGCGTTGCGGAATTTCCTGCACCAAACCGTATAACTCCGAGGTTGAAGCCTGATAGATGCGGGTTTTTTCGGTCAATTTGAGCAGGCGAATGGCTTCCAGCAGGCGCAGCGTACCAATACCATCGGTATTTGCCGTGTATTCCGGGGTATCAAAACTCACGCGCACGTGCGACATCGCGCCGAGGTTGTAAATTTCATCGGGTTGAATATCCTGAATCAGTCGAATCAAATTCGTAGAATCCGACAAATCACCGAAATGCAATAAAAAATTGGGGTTACTTTGATGCGGGTCCTGGTACAAATGGTCAATCCGCGCGGTATTAAACAGCGAAGTACGTCGCTTGATGCCATGCACGATGTACCCTTTTTCCAATAGCAATTCTGATAAATAGGCACCGTCCTGCCCCGTTACACCCGTTATTAATGCTACTTTTGCCATGGGTTTTTGTGATTAAAGAATGAAGGAATTAAGAATTAAGATTGAGACTAAGGTTGAGGTTGAGATTGAGATTAAGGTTGAGATTGAGATTGAGTTTAAGCGTAAAAAGATCATAATAAATCTTATTAATCTTAATAATCAGCGTACCATTATTTAGTAAATAAATAAAATTGATTCAGCTTGCGAATGGGTTTTAATAAAGTGGTGAAAAAATACGGACGCAAGCCATTCACTCGCCAGGCGCGCAAATCCTCGCGGTTGGCGCGGAGCCGATGCCGGAAATTCGCATTACTCATACCTCCGGTACGCATTTTTACCAATACTTCGGGAATATAATGCGCAACCGCCCGATGTTTATACAAAAAGCGCAACATCAACTCATAATCGGCTGCGGAACGAAAAGACGTATCAAATACCCCATATTTATCGTACAACTCACGCCGCACAAAAAACGTCGGATGCGGCGGCATCCAGCCATAGCGAAACTGCTTGTAGTGGAAATCACCCGCCCGCCAGTGCCGTACGATCTGGTTAGGTTGCTCCGCCTGCACGTATTGCAAATCACCATAGACCGCGTCAATATGGGGCTTTTCAAAAGCTTTTGCGACCTGCGCCAACACCCGTTCGTGCGCATAAAAATCATCTGAATTCAAAATCCCCACTACGTCGCCCGTTGCCCGGGCAATCCCTTTATTCATGGCGTCATAAATGCCCTTATCCGGCTCCGACACCAAATGACTCACCAAATCAGGATAGGCTTTTGCAATAGCCACCGTGTCATCTTTGGAACACCCATCAATTACCAAATATTCAATATTTGAATACTGCTGGTTTTGAATACTTTCAATGGTATCGCGCAGGGTTGCCGCGCTGTTATACGTTGCCGTTACAATAGAAATTTTCATGCTACAATCCTCCTTTCCCGCACTTTTACCGCCGGATTACCCTGGTAAATGGCGTATGCTTCCAAATCCTTCGTTGCGACCGAACCCACTGCCAGCACGGCATGGGAAGCACAAGTTACTCCCGGACACACCACCGCCTTCGCACCAATCCACACCCCCGTTTCCAATACAATGGGTTTGGTAATCAAATCAAAGCTTGTTTTTGTATAATCATGATTACCACATAATAAAAATGCCCCTTGAGATAAGCAAACATGATCTTGTATCCTGACTTGCGCCAGATTATCAATCCACACGTTTTCCCCGATCCAACAATGATTGCCAATGCTTAATTTCCAGGGAAATTTGATATTCACTCCGGGTTTGATCATCACCCCTTTGCCGACCTCTGCACCAAATACCCGCAACCAAAACACCTTTACCCGCGACACCACACTCAAGGGATTAATAAAAAATAATCCATTGATAATCAGCCATAACCATTCCTTCCAGCGGGGCGCACCCCGCTCAAAACCTTTGTTTTGAAAGCTTCCCAGATTGGTCGTTCGCTGCTTCAGTTCAGGATACATGCTTCTTTTTTGATCGTACGAAATTTAAAAAAGCATCATAACGCCCCAGGAAATATAATATTCCACTCATACCTATAATAAAAATTGTGCCTTTTACGGCATCATTCCAGACGGTCAGCACATCGCGTTCTACGGATACCCCGGTCATATAAATCAATGGCAACCACAATAAAACCGGCGCGTACCAATGCCTTGCCAGCCAGCGAAACCCTTCAAACAGCAATCGCAGGGTCAAAGCATACAAAAATAAAAAAAGCATCGCCCAGCGTGGTCCAAAATTGACATACGCATCCCCGATGGGGCTGATATTGGTGCTGGTATTTGCTTCGAGCGCCCTACCCGTAAAGCGGGGAAAATTGACGTGCCCGCCCGCCATGGGTTTATCCGGCCAGAAAAGCCGCGGTACCAAAGCACTGACAAAAGCGCTGTAAATCGTCTCTCCGTGTACAAAAGGCTGATTGGCAGGCACGTGCGCATAGACCAATCCTAAATAATAACCCTGGTTGAAGCGGAGCAAGGGACCATACGGACTCCCGATCTGCAAGGGTGCCTGCAGGCGTTCGGTAAAGGTTTGGGTAAATAAAACTACTTTATCCCAGGTATTGGTTTCTCTCGGCACTTCGGATAATTTACTCCGGTAATGATATTTAAAAGTAAATAAAGTGAGCACCAAAGTAAGACCAAGCACCGACAGTACCAATAAGCGTGGAACCGACCACTGATGGCGCAGTTGCCAGTAAAGTGCGCCGAAGAGCAGCCAGAAAATAAAGTAGCCAAATATTGTACTTGCTAATGCCTCTCTTAGCCAATAGCATACCGTAGCCAGCACCAAAAATCCATTGACAACTTTATACCGACTGGTAAACAATAAATGAACCGCGCCCACCCAAAGCAGTTGCCCCAGGTAATGGCATAATTGCCGAAACCCTGGACCAACAACAGGCTCCAGCATAATTCCCACCATCCCGATTGCCATAATCGTCCAGGGCAGCCAGGGGCGACGATCTACATATTGCTCCAGTTGCTGAATAAGCGCTGCATCCGTTTTTTTAACAAAAAAAAGCGGCGCCTGACTACCCAGACAAATTGCCAGGATGCCAGGTATCGTAATGAATGTGTTTAAAATTAAAAAAATTAAGTAATATGTTTACTAATTTTGCGCAAAAATAGATGGATCATACCCATCAAATTCAT
>JBKBWT010000456.1:0-4620 GCA_046314415.1 Saprospiraceae bacterium | reverse complement strand
CTTTTGTTTATTGGGAATTTCATAATAAATCCACCAGAAAATCAGCCAGATGAAACCGATTGCTCCTGTGATAATAAAGGCTTCTTCCCAACCATAAGCCCCCAGAATCCAGGGAACCATGATCGGCGCTACCACTGCACCTATATTCGCCCCGGAGTTGAAAATACCCGTTGCCAATGCCCGTTCTTTCTTCGGAAACCATTCAGCTACTGCCTTAATCGCCGCCGGGAAGTTGCCAGATTCGCCCAAGCCCAATGCCGCCCTTGCTACCATGAATCCGCCGGTAGTGCGCGCAAACGCATGTCCAATCGCTGCCAAACTCCAGGCGATAATTGAAATCACATAGCCCGTTTTGGTGCCAATCCAATCAATAATGCGCCCAAATACCAATAAACCCAAGGCATACGCCGTAGTGAATGCCATCACGATATTGCTGTAATCGGTTTCACTCCATTGAAATTGGGCTTCCAGCGTGGGTTTTAATAAACCAATGACCTGACGGTCGAGATAGTTGATCGTCGTCGCAAAAAACAGCAGCGCTACCACTGTCCAACGATATTTACCTATTTTTCTTTGTAAATCAGCTGCTTGTAAGGGTTCAATCGGTTTAAAAACCGGTTGCGTTGATTTTTTCATGGTAGCTCAGGTTAGGTGTTGATATTACTTTTAATATGATTTTTTATAAATCCCATTAATTCCCGGAAGCGATTTTCAATTTCCGGCAAATTCGTTCCGCCACTAAACAAAGCCGAACCAATTCCTACTGCATTTACTCCCGCATCGAACCACGAAGCCAGATTATCGGTACTAGGCTCTACACCATTGGTTACAAGGAGCTTAACGTGCGGCATCGGTCCGCGCAGCGCCTTGATGAATCCCGGCGTCAGCACATTACCCGGAAAAACCTTCACGATTTCTGCACCATACAGGGTTGCCTGATAAATTTCTGTCGGCGTCATCGCCCCCGGAATCCAGGGTACGCCGTAGCGCTCGCATACTTCACCCACCGCAGCGGTTGTCACCGGTTGAACAATAAATGCCGCGCCTCCATCAATAAAACGCTCTGCTTCAATTGTATTATAAATAGTGCCTATTCCTAATGTTAAATCCGGGCAATGCGCTTGGGCGTAGGTTTGCAAGGCAAGAAACACTTCATAGGCGTTTTCACCGCGATTGGTAAGCTCGAACACGCGCACTCCGCCATTATACGCCGCTTGCAACACTTGCTGGGCATACGTTACATCCGCATGATAAAAAACCGGCACAATGGGATTCGCCAATAATTTTTCTATAATATTGTCCATGTATTTATTTTTTATATATGAACACTTGAATACGCGAACACATAAATACAAATTCTTGATAATCAACAACTTTTACCGCAGTAATCTTCCCGAGGTATCTCCCTGCATCACCTGTTCCACTTCTTCCACCGTCACCAAATTTACATCGCCTTCTACCGTATGCTTCAACGCTGATGCGGCATTCGCAAAGTTCAAGGCAGCTTGTTCATTATTATAATGTAATATGCCGTAAATAAAACCCGCCATAAATGCATCCCCGCCGCCAATTCGATCTACAATCGGATTGATGTCATACACCGGCGTTTCTAAATAATCCTGCCCATTATATAATATTGCTTTCAGTTTATTATACGAAGCGCTTAATGTCTCACGACGCGTTGTAATAATTTTTTTGATCTGCGGAAAGCGCTCCATGAGTTGTTGCGCAACCGAAATAAAAGTATTCGGCTCCTTTTCTTTGGGTTGAATATTAAAAATATCCGCAGCATCACTTTCGGCGCAAACAATTACATCACAACCCGCCACTAAATCCGGCATCACTTCCTGCACGGTTTTACCGTACTGCCACAAATTACGCCGGTAATTTACATCGGCTGACACCGTAATGCCCAATTTTCGTGCGGTTTGAATGGCTTCCCGGCAAGCCTGGGCTGCCGACTCGGAAATCGCCGGGGTAATGCCCGTCCAATGCAGCCATTGCGCATCTTGTAATAACGCTTCCCAGTCAAACCATTCCGGCTGTAAATTTGCAAACGCTGAATCTGCCCGGTCATAAACAATTCGGCTCGCCCGCATACACGCGCCCACTTCCAGAAAGTACAAACCTAAACGATTTCCTTTATATACAATGCCTTTATTATCAACGCCATACCTGCGTAAATGCGCACCCACCGCCCGTCCCAGATCGTTATCTGGGAAACAGGTGACGTGCATTGCCGGTACATCCCAGTGTGCCAACGCTACCGCTACATTGCCTTCGCCGCCACCGAATTGAATATCTAAACTCGTTGCCTGTCCGAATCGCTGGTTGCCCGGAGTGGACAATCGCATCATAATTTCTCCGAATGTAACAATTTGCTTCATTTTAATAATGATATAATAATATCAAGATAAATTGGCTAAATCCACTGGCATTTTTACGGTTTTAAAATCAAAATAAGCCTCCGCATTGTAATAACAAATGTTTTTTATGATTTGCCCGATCCATTCTATATCATTCGGCAATTCGCCATTTTCAATATCATGTCCAAATAAATTACATAAAATCCGCCGGAAATATTCATGCCGGGGGAAGGACAAAAAGCTCCGCGAATCGGTCAGCATGCCTACAAAACGACTCAATAAACCCATATTTGACAAGGTGTTCAGCTGTTTTTCCATACCGTCTTTCTGATCGAGAAACCACCAGGCTGAGCCCCACTGCACTTTACCCGCCACCGAGCCATCATTAAAATTGCCAATCATGGAAGCCATGACTTCATTATATGACGGATTTAAATTATATAATATCGTTTTGGCTAATTTATCATGTTGATCGAGACGATCTAAAAACTTCGACAAAGCGCGGGCTTGCGGGAAGTCACCAATGGAATCCCAACCGGTATCGGGTCCTAGGGTTTGTAATAAGCGCGAATTATTATTACGTAAAGCACCTAAATGAAACTGTTGGGTCCAGCCTTTTTCCCAGTCCCACTCTGCAAAAGTTATTAACATGGCGGACTTAAATTTATCAATTTCCACCTTTTCTAAATCATATCCATTGCGGATTTTATCAAAAATGATAATAATTTCGTGTTCTGTATAATCTTCGGCATAAATTTGCTCCAAACCATGATCGGATACCTGGCAGCCCATTGCTGCAAAATAATCATGGCGTTTTTTTAATGCACTTATAAAATCATAATAACTTTCAATATCAATATCCGCTGCTGCTGCTAATTTGTTCAAATATTCATTAAAGGTCACGGTATTTTCTACTGCCATGGCTTTATCGGGGCGAAATGCCGGTAACACCTTGATTTCCAGCCCTTCATCCGCTATTTGTCGATGAAATTCCAGCGAATCCACCGGATCATCCGTAGTGCAAAGCACGCGCACTTTCATTTTATGTAATAAATTTCGCACGGAATATTCACGCGTTTGTAATAATTCATTACATTGATTATAAATAGCATCCGCGGTTTGGGGATTTAAAATATCATGGATATTAAAATATCGCTGCAATTCTAAATGCGTCCAATGATATAAAGGATTCCTTAAGGTATAAGATACTGTTTCTGCCCATTTTGTGAATTTTTCAGCATCGCTGGCTGCTCCGGTTATGTAATGTTCTGAGACGCCATTCGTACGCATCGCCCTCCATTTATAATGATCGCCATAGAGCCAAATCTGGGTCAGATTCGCAAATTGTTTATCTTCAGCGATTTCCTGCGGCGGCAAATGATTATGATAATCAATAATCGGCATATCTTTAGCAAAATCATGATATAAGCGCCGCGCCGTCTCGGTTTGTAATAAAAAATCTTCGTTCAGAAACGATTTCATTATATTGCTAGCTTTTCACTTTTAATTATTCATTCCTTCATTATTCATTCTTTCATTTACAAAGAAACCCCCCTTTTCCACACGATAAAATCGTCCTGCCCATGTCGCACGGCGCTCACTTCAATTTCGCCACTGGCTACCTTTATTACATACTCCAAAATGCGCTCACCCGCTTCGGCTATGGTTTCTTGACCTTCTATGATACGCCCGGTATCAATATCTATAATATCCGGCATGCGCCGCGCCAGCGCTGTATTGGTGGATAATTTAATCACCGGCGCAATGGGATTGCCCGTCGGCGTGCCTAATCCGGTAGTAAATAACACGATGTTTGCGCCCGAACCGACCTCCGCTGTGGTGGATTCCACATCATTTCCTGGCGTACAAAGCAAATTCAAACCCGGTTTAGTGACTTTCTCGGGGTAGTCGAGCACGGCGGTGACCGGCGAAGTACCACCTTTCTTGGCTGCACCGGCGGATTTAATGGCGTCGGTAATCAATCCATCGCGGATATTGCCCGGGGAAGGATTCATATCAAAACCTGAGCCAACTGCATGAGCACGAGCATTATACGTTTGCATTAAATGTCCAAATCGTTCGGCTGTTGTTACATCCACGCAGCGGTCGCTTAATTATTGTTACACACCCCAGGGTTCAGGAAATTCGGATAAAATCACGGTGCCGCCGAGTGCCACCAATAAATCCGAGGTGTAGCCGATTGCAGGATTCGCCGAAATCCCGGAAAATCCATCAGAGCCGCCGCATTCCAAAC
>JBKBWT010000455.1:0-4640 GCA_046314415.1 Saprospiraceae bacterium | reverse complement strand
AAAACAAACATAATTAATACCAATAATAATACTGCGCCGGCTCCCGCGATGAGCCAACCACGTCGGTTGGTGGCTGGTGCAACGAAAGCGGCGGGCTTATCCAGGTTTTGTAATATATTGAGCAACGCGAAATTGATCTGGCTGTAAGTGCGTGCCGCTTCCTCCGGGCTGATAAGATTGAGTCCTAATTCCCGTTGGGCTTGTTCGTAGCGCGAACGCAGCAAAATCACTTCATTGAGGGTGGAGGCTTGGGCAGTGCGCAGCCATTCTGCGAGCATTTCCAGGGCTTTTTCGGTTTCTCCCTGCTCGATCAATTCCTGGATTTGTTTGGTGATCTCAGGCATATTTTTTTTAGCAAGGTAATGATTTTCAGGGAAAAAGGGAAGTGACCGCTGAAAAGAATCATGAACTCAAGGGGCAAACCTGGATGTCCGATTTAATTTGGGCGTCATGCCTCTGGTATCACAATATTTTTGGTGGCGGTCTTCGGCTTGCCAAAAGGTTCCGGCGGGTTCCAGCATTGTGACTACCTCAAATCCATTGATTTTCAGTGCATTGATTAATTGTTCGGCAATGACTTTTTGTTCCTCATTCTTGTAAAAAATTGCCGAGCGGTACTGTCCGCCTTTATCCCTACGATCAATGGTGGGATCGTGGATTTCAAAAAATAATTTTGCTAAATTTTCAAAAGAAGTTTGTGTCGGATCAAAAGTTACTTCGACCGCTTCGGCGTGTCCGGTGGTTTTGGTCACCACCTGATGATACGTCGGATTTTCCGTATGCCCGCCGGTGTAGCCCACACGCGTAGCGATGACACCTGGGGCATTTTCAAAAAAGTATTCTTTGCTCCAGAAGCAGCCGGAGGCAAAAATAGCCTGTTCGCTCGTATGTTTTTTATAAGATGACATTATTTGATGCTGATTATTACAATGCTACTAAATAAACACCTTGTTGTTATATAGTGTTGTAATAATCATGCTCAACTGTCGTCGCTGCGGCATCTGCCCAGTTATACAAGCGAATTTAAGCTTCCATACGATCAATCAGGTTATGGTCGCGCAAGACTTTCATGGCTTGTTCAGCACGATCCGGCAGCGTGTATAGCTCGGCTTCGCCAATAGAAGGGATGACCGAATCAGGTTTGGAAACAATATGGCTTTCAATGCCATTTTGCTTCAGAATATCTTCCGCCATTTTGGCGTGAAACACATCCGGGGAAGAAAATATCAAAATCCAGCCTTCTCTCATAGATTTCAGTTTTTAGTTACACGTTTAAAGTTTGCGCTTAAACTCCTTAATCTCAATTACAAAAATCACTGTCATTCCTGCATTTTATCACCAACCGCTTAAAAGAAGAAGCCCCCGCCCAGCGTAAATCGATTTTGTTGGTCATCACTGCGGAAGAGACTGGCTTGTACGGTAAGGAGATTGAATGGCGTGAAAAAGATGCCGCCACCATACGCATAATGCCATACTTTAGAATCTTCCGTCTCCAACCATACCCGACCATAGTCAGCTCCAGCGAAAATGCCCATGGTAAAAGGCACCGAACGATTGGTGGAATTGACCAAGCGCAGGCGCAAGTCAGTATTATGATAAAACGAAGATTGCCCGGTAAAACGTTCACGACGTACGCCCCGGAAATTAGCAAATTCCGTAAAGCCGCCGCCCAGGGTAGCGCCCTGGAAAAATTCAAATTTATTATTAAAATTATGCATAAAACCGACGCGGGTCGCCAGCACCAGCCGAGCCTTGGGCGTCAGGCGTTGGTAAATGGAGAGTGCTGCCCGCATGTAAGGGAAATTCCTTTCGCCATTATCGAGTTGCATTTTCCAGCCGGTGTCAAATTTCCAACCAAAACCACGGGTTGGGAAAGCCTGGTTATCCAAATTGCCAATGTCAAGACGCAAGCGTAAGCCCAGGAATTCCAGCCCATCAAATACTTCCGGGTGAAAATCATCGGTGTATTCATTGATTAGACGTCCTTGTGTGCTATCAATGCGAATGGATTCAAAAGTGGGTCCGATAGACCAGGAGAAAGCGCTGTTGATGCGCTGTAATAACGCGGGTTCAAATGAAAAGGCACGCTGCCGCACTCGCACATAGTTTTCGGCATAGTCTTCATCATTTTCATCTATCAATTCTTTTTCATAATTAGGTGTCTCATTACCAAAGCCGTAGAAATTGGTGGCATAGAGCGGCGTATTGAACCGCGCATCCAAAGATAGATCCCAGCGTCGGAAAATATTAATGAATTCGCCGGTGTAACGAAACGACCAACCCGATGTTTCGAAAGCATAACGGGCAGACAAGGTGTGCCGGGTGGAGTAGGGCGATTTTTTAAAGCCATAAGTTACATATTGTGCATTTACTCCTGCCAGCAAACCGTCATCAGGATTGGCATTTATAACCGGAAAGTGAAAACCATAGTTGTACTCATAGTCCGGTGCACGGCGCACATAAGTATTAAGAAACGGATCATTGGTAATGCGTACTTTCGTCTCCTGTTTGATTTCCAATTTACTTTTTTCTGCTTTGGCATCATAAACAATGGTACGCATTGACTGCTCTGCTACATCAGAATTGTCAACGAAAATATCTTCTCCCAATCCACCAATGATGCGTAATAAAATACCCTTATTTACCTTACCGCTCACGCTGAAAATGTCGTTGTTATCTAAGCCATACAGCCGAATTTCTTTAGTTTCTTTGGTCAAAAAGATACGTTCATAGACTTTTTCCTGCTTGCTGCCGTCTTTATCGGTGTCATAAACTGCTACAATGGTACTGTCGTTGTTGAGCCGAACAACTTCGAATAAGTCACGTTTGCTTGTGCCGACAACGTCCACTTCACGTGCCATATATTCATAATGCCGACGTGCAATATCGGGCAGATTGTCTCGGCGAGCTTTAAGCACCTCCATGATCTTTGGCGCCGTAAGGGTATAAATTTCTGCCGGAAACGTTTCGCGGAAAGCATTTTCGATCACTGAATCCGTTAATTGCTGTTGTAAATATTTGACTTCCCGATCCCACACACTCCATTCGGCGTTCAAGAAAGTTGGATCGAAAAAGCGCGCACCAAAACTTTCCCAGCGCGTATCTTTGACCTGCGCCGTATAGGGACTCAGTGGACGAAGCAGCGGTACAAATGGACGAATCAAACTTAACATAATGCCATCATAATTGCGAAAAACCTGATCACGATCGCGCGGGATAGGACGATAATATACCTGGTCGCCTTGTTTATACTCGCCCCAGCGCCATTGGTCATCATGCCGATCCCAATCACCTATAAGCAGGTCAAACAAGCGCGCCCGTACCACTGCCGGATAATCTATATGCGTTTTGTGTTCTTCGGTCAGTTCCTCCACAACATCAATTGTACTCTTGAAGTCCCTGGCATTACCAAAGTTTTTTGCTTCTGCCCAATCACCGTTGGGGCGTATTTCCAAAAGATAAAAAGCATTGCCAAACAGCTCATTATACTCATCCAATATGGGTTGTTTGGGCACATAATATAATTTTGAAGCGGTATGATAAATATTGGCTGCTTCTGATAATTTGCTTACTGGTAAGGCACCTAAGGGATGCGTAGCGCTGAAATTATCTCGAATCAGTTCGGTTACAAAGGATTCATTAAACGGGAAAGGGGCGGTGCGATTAGGATCCTTCTCTACAGAACGAATGGCGTATTCGCGCCCACGGTCGTCTTCCAGGCGCAAGGAATTACTCTGATAGCCGCCACCCATCTTCGTTGGTTTCAAGCCACCAGCGTATTGGCTCAAGTCCAAAATAGGTACCTCGATAGGCGTACTATATACCTTACGGTAATGCTCGCCCCAAAAAGCCCGCCAAAGTCCGCTTTTCTCATAATCATAAGTGCTCAAAGGTTTAGTCACCGTTTCTTTCTTACTGTAATATTCAGCAAAGCTATCACGCGTAACGGGTGGGGCTTTTGGCAGCGCCTCTTTGATTTGTTTTTGAAAAACCACTCTGCCTTTACCATCTGCATCTTCTGGGGTCCAATATTTGACCCAAACTGCCCCACTTTCGTAAAAAGTTAATTCGGTGAAACCGTAATAACCATAAGCAAATTCAGCCCCTTCGCCTAGTTTTACAGGACTTATTTTTGACCCAGCGCCGCTCACGATAAAGGACTGGTCGTCGCGCTCTATATATTGCAGGCTATGCTCATGCCCGGCAGCAAAAATAAAACTACCATTCTTGCGGGCAGACGCAATCAGCGTATTGCGCAATACTTTGTAATCTGGATAAGCCACATCCTGGCGCGAACCAATGGCTGAACGCATAAAAGGATAAATGGAACCCAGCACCGGCAAAGGAACGCGTAATTTACGATTAACTGCCGTAAGCGGCAGAAAGTGATCCTTGGCAGTAAATTGTCCGCCATGTGAGCCATATGTATAAGGCGGATGGTGCATTGCCACTACGATATTCTTATTGCGATTGCTTTTAATTACTTCATCAAAAGCCAACTGAAACATGGTACGACTTTTCACTTCACAACCGCTGTTAATTTCCGTGTGCCCATCCCAGTCTGCCAGATACCATTCTGAATCCAATAGCACCAATACCAGGTCTTTATTCAATTCTACCTCGACTGGATCGCCACAACC
>JBKBWT010000454.1:0-4642 GCA_046314415.1 Saprospiraceae bacterium | reverse complement strand
AAAAAAGTCGATTTTTTTAAATTTTTTTTCAAAAAAAGTCCAAAAATCGTCCGAATGGATGGACAATTGCAATTTGCTTCTGATAATTTAGAGCATTTGATACTGGTAAAAATAAGGGCTTAGCAAATTTTACTATTTTAGAACCCGAATTCAACTTTGATTTTGAACGCCTAAATCCTTTTCAATGATGAGACAACTAACCTTACTTTTCCTAGTTTGCTTTGGCATTATTCCAATTTTCGCGCAGCCCTACACCCCTGCGCCGGAAAATCTGGAAAATCGCCGCTGGTTTCAAGACGCCAAATTTGGCATGTTCATTCATTGGGGTGTTTACAGTAGCCTCGGCGACGGCGAATGGGTGATGAATAATCGTAATATTCCCATTAAAGATTATGAAAAATTGCCCGGAGCATTTAATCCTACTCAATTTGATGCTGCCGAATGGGTGAGTCTGGCGAAAGCCGCCGGCATGAAGTACATTACCATTACCTCCAAACATCATGATGGCTTTGCCATGTGGGACAGCCAGGTGTCGGATTATGATATCATCGATCGCACGCCTTATAAAAAGGATGTGTTGAAAATGCTGGCAACCGAATGTCAAAAGCAAGGTATTAAACTTTTTTTCTATCACTCACATCTCGACTGGCGGCATCCCGATTATTTTCCGACCGGATCAAGCGGGCGGGGCATTGCCGGACGCCCAACGAATGGGGATTTTAATAAATACCTCGATTACATGGATGCGCAAATTGCGGAATTGCTGACCAATTACGGTCCAATTGGCGGGATTTGGTTTGATGGTTGGTGGGACCATAAAACCCAAGGCAAGGAAACCCGCGTAGATTGGCGCTTACGCCAGACCTATGATCTGATTCACCGCCTGCAACCAGGCTGCCTTATTGGAAATAATCATCATGTAGAACCTTTTGAAGGTGAGGACTTTCAAATGTTTGAAAAAGACTTGCCAGGAGGGAATACAACCGGATTCAGTGGCGATGCTAAAATCGGACAGCTGCCGCTGGAAACCTGCGAAACGATGAATCACAGTTGGGGTTTTAATATTAATGATCGGCATTATAAAAGCGCCAAAGATTTGGTACATTATTTGGTGCGCAGCGCCGGGCACAATGCGAATTTTTTATTGAATGTGGGTCCGATGTCGAATGGCAAAATTCAGCCGGAATTTGTACAAACGCTTAAAGAAATCGGTAACTGGCTGAATATTTATGGCGAAACCATTTATAATACCCGCGGCGTGCCGGCAGCCGTGCGCGATTGGGGCGTGATGACGCAACAAAATGACAAATGGTACGTACATATCCTTGACTGGCAAGATACGATGGTGACAGTGCCAACGGCAGGTAAAAAAGTGAAAGCGGCGCGCTTATTTAAAGATAAAAGCCCAGTGAAAATTATAGCCGAAAGTAACGGGATGACGGTTTTACAATTGCCCAAAGTCCCTGATAATGAATGGGATACCGTGGTGGAGTTAACGATGGGAAATTAGATGTTGGATATTGGATATTGGATGTTGGATGTTGATATAAAATTCAATATTTAGTATAAACCAAAAGGGTACCGCATCTTTTCGTGCGATACCCTTTCCCAAAACCACTCATGAGATTATAATTAATGTTAATACATTGGGGCTGCTGTCACTAAAACTTGCTTTTCTAAAGCAGCCACCGTTTTGTAGGGATCAAATAATTTGTTGATAGTAAGTCGTCGTTAACAAAAAAAATTTAGTCGTCTTAACCGATTATAATTTGTTATTAGCGAGTTCAAAAAGTGTTTCATTGTGAGTCACGGTACAAATGTCGTACAAAAGACTTGACAGAGTAAGTACATTTTTTTAACTTACTGCGATAAAGCAAAACAACTTTTTTATCTTAAAATAATGATTATCAATTTTTTATCTTAAAAATCAACTTTAAAACCTGTTTTCAAAAGAAAGAAAAATGCAACCGCAGAGTAAAATAATTAAGTATATCCGGGAATTACCGGCACGCGAACTTGAGGAATTTTGCCAGTTTGTGGCTTCGCCCTATTTTAATCAGCACGATAAAACAAAAGCCTTACTCGATATTATTCTGGAAAATCGGGAACATTCCAATGGTGCACTCGAACGCGAGCAATTGTTCAAGCGATTGTATCCGAAGGAAAAATTCGACGAGCAGAAGCTGCACAATGTCATGTCGTACCTTAAAAAATTGTACCATCGCTTTCTGGCGCAGCAATATTTTGAAAAACAACCCCTGCTGGAGCAACTCTTTACCGCACGTGCCGCCTATGATGCGAACCAATTCGACTTGTTCATGAATCGGGCCAAACAGTTGGACAAAAATATCGAACAGCACAAGTATCACAACGGCGATTATCATTATGTCAATTATCACCTCAATCATTTACTCGGTTTTTATAATGGCTATGTGGACCGGTCGAAGCAAGAATCTTTTCAAAAGATGTCCGACGCTTTCCAGAAAATGCTCACCGCGCTCGACCGCTATTTTATTGCCGAAAAACTGCGTCACTGCTGCCATCTCACTGCCAATATGATGCGTGTGAGTACGCATTATGATTTCGGTTTTTTGGAAGCGCTGTTGGCTTACGTACAGGAAAATCTGGCGCAATTTGAAAATGATACGCCCATCGTATTATATTATACGGTGTTGATGACCATGCGCGAAGAGAGCAATCCTGCGCATTATGAGCGTCTGAAAGATATTTTACAGCATAAAACCAATTTACTCACCCGCGAAGAAGGCTATGATTTATATAATTTTGCCAATAATTATTGCATCCGGCAAATTACGCAAGGCAATAGTAAATATCAGCGTGAGTTATTTAGTTTGTATCAACAGGGTTTAAGCGGAGAACTACTACTTACCAATGGTTTGATCTCTGAATGGGATTATAAAAATATTGCCACCCTGGGCTG
Organism: Saprospiraceae bacterium; assembly: GCA_046314415.1. Taxonomy (GTDB): domain Bacteria; phylum Bacteroidota; class Bacteroidia; order Chitinophagales; family Saprospiraceae; genus JADJNW01. Next base: position 1,701 of record JBKBWT010000454.1, on the reverse strand, counting down.
TAGCCTGAAAGAATTTGAATGGACCGAGCATTTTATCAATGAATACCGTGACAAATTATTGGCTACGCATCGCGAAAATGCCTATAATTATAATCTTGCCAATTTTTATTATAATAAAAAAATGTACGATCGGGCGCTCGAAGTCTTACGCGATGTGCAATTTACCGAAAAAACTTATCACCTGAATACCACGATTTTACAATTGCGAATTTATTATGATTTGCGTGATACGGAAGCATTTCTGGGCTTGATCGAGACCTTCCGCATTTACGTTATTCGCAGTCGCAAAATGAATACCGGTGAGAAAAAAGGCTACACCAATCTGCTGCGTTTTGCCAAAAACCTCGCCGTTATTAAGCACAATGCCTCCACTTTTTCGCGTAAAGCGCTGGAAGAAAAATTAACGGCTTTGCGTAGTAAAATTGCCACAACGGATAATGTAATTAATAAACAATGGTTATTGGAAGAATGTAAAATATAGGATATTTTTAATTTGTATTTTATTTATTATCAAATTAAATTGTATTTTGAATGTCTGTTTTGACGCTTACTTATTTAAAAACGCATATTATTATAGTTGACAAAATTTCTTTTAAGTATCATAATCGGCTGAGCTTGTTTAAAATTAACGCTATTTTTAATATAAAAGCTTGTCAAGAATAGGTAATGATTGCCACAAAAACATAAAATTCCAGCAAATTATTTCGTGCGAATTTATGCCTTGGTGATTTTCTCATCAGATTCCTATGTAAAGTAGCAAATTTCAGGAATGCTATTAAATAATTGATATTAATATTTTCATTAATTTTAATATTTGCGACATATCCAATCGTTTTTAAAATAAAGCACCTAATTCTTTGCCCTGCACTCGTTTTGCTGGCAAGAAATCAAAATAAATTATTAATAAATGCATTAAGCATGTAATATTATTTTAATTTGAACAAAAACCCAGGTGAATGCTTATTTGTTACAATACACTATCATTTTAGGAAAACTTCGGACGTGCTATCAAACGCAGCTTGTCATATCAAAGCGCCTATTAATAATCGTCTGAACATTTAGTGATTCAACTCAATGTTAACCATGCAAATTAGGCCCTCGAAGATGATTTATCCGGCTAATCGCTTCCTGCTGACTTTTGTAATATTACTCGTATTGCAATCCTGTGCCAACTACAAAATTCATTATGCCAAGCCAGAACAAGTATCGGCTACCCTTGATGTAACACCGCAAGGTAAAGTGACGCACACCATGTTTCTCATTGGCGATGCGGGCAATGCCGCTCCCGGGGCGATTCCGCCAGCCGTGGCGCTTTTGCAGGATAAACTGCGTGCTACTAAAGATCCGAAGAATGCTTCTGTAGTTTTTCTGGGAGACAATTTGTACCCCAATGGCTTTGCGCCGAAGCGGGAGGAAGCCGAACGGGCAATAGATGAGTACCGGCTGCGGGTGCAGTTGGATGCCGTTAAGGATTTTCCGGGACAGATTTTCTTTGTAGCGGGCAATCACGATTGGTACACCTGGGGCATTCAGGGCTTAAAGCAAGAGCGAAAATTCATTGAAGAATATCTGGGGCGCGAGAATGTTTGGCTGCCCAAGCCGGGTTGTGGCGATCCAGTCGAGGTAGAATTGAATAAAGACCTGGTAGTGGTGCTATTGGATTCAGAATGGTATCTGGCCGACTGGGATGGGCACACGGAA
>JBKBWT010000453.1:0-4643 GCA_046314415.1 Saprospiraceae bacterium | reverse complement strand
AGCGACGGCAGCATATTTCAAATTCGGTGCACCGCCAAAAAATTCGATGCCATCATCCGAGTTGGCATAGATTTCAATGTATTCCATAATTGTACCACTTCCAACGCCGCCGAGGGTCAGACCATTGATTTCACTGCCGGAAACCAAAAGGCGACCACCATGGCGAATCGAGATATACCGGAGAATACCTGAATTGTCATCATTGTTGTTGCCACCGTACAGACCGCGAGTTTCGGTAGCGGGGATACCTTCAATGGATACTTCAGCATTGCCATTTTTCTGAGTGATACCTCTGCCGAGAATAATCAAGCCACCCCAAAGGGCATTATCGTTTGGACCCAAGTCAGTCGGGTTATTGACATCATCGGCTTGAGCTGTAAAGATGATCGGCTCTTCTTCAGTACCTTGCGCAAAAATCTTGGCACCACGCGTAATTATCAAAGCCGAAGGGTTACCCACATCAGCACGAGGAGTAAATTTAATAACCGTACCGGCTTCGATGTACAATTCACTTCCCTCTTCGAGGAATACCAGTCCGTCCAACAAATAAGTTTTGTCTTTTGTCCAGAAATATTTTCTGCCACCAATCAAGGTGCTATCTACCACATTCACTGTAGTAGTTGCTGGTGCATCCAGGTTTCTAAGGTGACCATTTTTTGCCAGTGCTGTCCAGCCTGCGATCCACAATTCATTTGCTGCTGCTGAGAAAGCGCCTTTGAAGTTGACAGTCTCGAAGAAGCCGTCGTTTGGAACAGCTGCTAAGGGAGTATTGTAAGCCGAACCAGTTCCACTTGGGCGGGGGTCGAGTTGGGCATTAGCGGTGCGGCTGATGCTTTGAATACCCGGATCCATCAGTGAAGTCTGATTGGTTGTCAGGTGGTTAATCAGCGTGGTCGGTGTTGTTTCATCTTGAGTCGGCTGACCGGAAGTGACACGGATGATACCAGTGGAGGTTGCGTCAATTGCTGCATTTGAGCCATTGCCAAAGAAGACGTTGTTTAAAATCTTCAACGAACCATTTTTTAGCTTTTCATAAGCGTCGTTGGTACCGGTGTTTTTATCTTGTACTTCAATGACTTTGCCTTTTTGTCCGGTTACAATAGAGTTGGCAACCGTACCGGCCGTACCGGCACGGAACAACCAGCCGATGGGGTTAGCCGCCGCAGCGCCAATACCCGAACCGATGTGTGTCCAGTTGTAAACAGTGGGGTTGGAGAATGGGGTCAAATCATCGGGAGTCGTGCCATCCAATTCACCACCTGCGTCAGCAATGTCGGGGCGCTGAATGGAGAACCAAAACTGCCCTTGACCGGTATAAACCTCATCCCAGTCAAAAGAGTCATCTTCGGCGAAAGCAACCACAGCATGCTTCAGGTTAGGTGCACCGCCGAAAAATTCGATACCATCATCCGAGTTGGCATAGATTTCAATGTATTCCAATATGGTTTTGCTACCAACGCCGCCGAGGGTCAGACCATTGATTTCACTGCCGGAAACCAAAAGGCGACCACCATGACGAATGGAAACGTATCGCACTACACCTGAATCATCAGCATTGTTGTTGCCACCGTACAGACCGCGAGTTTCGGTAGCGGGGATACCTTCAATGGATACTTCAGCATTGCCATTTTTCTGAGTGATACCTCTGCCGAGAATAATCAAGCCACCCCACAGGGCGTTATCGTTTGGACCTAAGTCAGTCGGGTTATTGACATCATCGGCTTGAGCTGTGAAAATAATCGGCTCTTGTGCCGTGCCATTGGCATAGATTTTGGCGCCACGCGCGATAATCAGTGCCGAAGGGTTACCCACATCAGCACGAGGAGTAAATTTAATAACTGTACCGGCTTCGATGTTCAGTACCCCTCCTTCTTCGAGGAATACCAAGCCATCCAGCAAGTAAACATTGTTTTTCGTCCAATTGTACGTTTGGTTTCCCTGTAGGCTGGCATCGGTGATATTCACCGTTGTTTGAGCCATTACACTGGAAGCCACTGTAACAAGAAGCAAAAGAAGACAGTAGATTCTAACATTCATAATGAAATGGTTTTGGTTGGCAAAAAAAATTTGCTGCAAGATTACGACGGGTGTTTAAACTTAAAATTAATGGCTTTTTAATTATATGTAAACGACAGGGTTTTGCTATAATTAGGCTTTTTATAAAAAATTGTAAAATAACAACTTAGATAAGCATTCATACACTTATCATTACGAAAGTGGAGGTAATGTAAAAGTAGGGCGCTAAATGAATAGTGCTCTGAAAGTACTGTTTAATAAGTGAGGGAGTTCAATATCTGTTCAATTTTTGGTTTTAAATTTACTTTAAGTTTATGGATTTATAGCCCAAATATGTAGTTTTCGATTTATATAATCTATGGAACATTTCACGCGCTCAAAAAACGGGAAGCCCAATAATCCGTCAATCTTTACATCTGATTTTACCTCAAGGTCGGTTAGCTCCGTGAACAGATATTTCATATTATTTAATGGCAAATCCGCTATTTGTACCTTATTAATGAGCGTGCCTTCTACCCGCGTAGAGCGCTGGTCAATGGAGCGAATTTCTTCTATGCCCAGGGAGGTAAATAGCGTTGCAGGCAGATTGGTTTTACAATCATTGTCCATAAGGTTGACACCTGCGCCGGTATCTAAGCCGAATCGAAGTATTTGATTACCAATTTCTAGTGCGATTACGGGTAAATGCCCCTGTAGCTCAATATCCAGCGTAGCCAATGGAGTTGCGGCCTTGTGAACCGAATTATTCACTGGTTGAAGTAAGAGCACCTGTTGATTGGGATAATCAATAAACAATTCAAAATCTTTTAAAATATCATAACCAATAATGCCCAATAATTTTTGCTGGGTGGATATTTCAAGGTGCTGAATATCAAGTGCTAATGCATCCAAATTTTTACGTTGCACGGTTGCCCAGCCAAAGCTTTTTACTTTGGTGCTGCTCAGATGAAAACTGGTAGAGAAGCTGGCAGCTGGAATATCTTGCTGTTTGTTATCCGGCTTAGCATTCAATACCAGCGTTGGTGCCCCCGTATCCAGTAAAAATGGACCCGATTTGCCATCCAATTGCGCATTAACAAAGGGCATACCATTCAAAATCTTCAATGGAGCCGTAATGGCATCAAGCGGGGCATAAGCCGTAAGATCGGAAGGGGGGGTAGGCGCTTTCAAAAAAGCAATATTACTCTGGGCAAAACTGCATTCCAGCAATAATATTAAAAATAATAAGGTAGTCCATTTCATTGGCTTTCAGTTTAAAACGGTGAAACCATAAAAAACCAAACGCGCTCTTCCTTTCGGTAAAAGCCAACTAATTCCTGTCAGAAAACGGGGCAGGAGACCACCTATCTTTCACATTTTCACTTTACACACGCTTGTGGAAAGGGATACGTTCAAGTAGGAAAACAAATATAATTAACTTTGAGTTAATAGTCAATTAACATTGAGTTAACATTAGAAAAAATTTGTCAACTTTTCCAGCATCAAACCTTATCGGCGGATGTAAAAAGTTGACAATCAGGAAACATTAACCGTTAAAAAGGGTACGAAATCGCTGAAAATCGATGCTTTCGCCCGGATAATAAATGCTTTCGAGGAATAAGCCGGAGGGAGGCGCTGTAAAGCGTGCAGGATCAGTATGTTGTTGATTGAGATATGTTTTAATTTGTTTTTCGTCAATCTTACCGCGTCCCAATTCCACCAAGGTACCGGTAATGCGCCGCACCATTTTCCATAAAAAATGCGAACCAACAATGTGTAAAAATAATAGATCGCCTTTTTGATGCAATTGTATATGCTGGATTTCCACTAATTTAGAAATGGTTTCCGCCTTCTCAGAAGTAAACGACTGATAATTTTTCATACCCAGGAATAGCCCCGTCGCTTTTTGCATGCGGGGCACATCGAGTTTATCTTTGATCCACCACACATATTTTTTACCAAAGGCATTACGACGGGTGGAAATTTGATATACATAACTTCTTGATATTGCGTCGTGTCGCGCATGAAATTGATCGTGTACCCGCTGTATGTGCATAATATTAATATCATGTGGTAACTGATCATTTACACGCAACTGAATAATTTCGGGTTTTAAAGAAGTCTTTACATCCAAATGCGCTACCTGCCCCAACGCGTGTACCCCGGCATCGGTGCGCCCAGCGCCATAAAATTCAAATTGATCCGTCTCAAACACTTTACGACAAGCGTCCATGCATTCGCCCTGAATGCTTTTTTCTCCTTTTTGCAATTGCCAACCGGCATAACGGCTGCCGTCGTATTCCAGTGTTAATTTAAATCTGGGCATGATCGATGGATGTAATAATTTTATAGTTTTTCATTAAGTGTGGCACATTTCAAAAATGTGCCACACCATTTATTACATTTTATTTCTTAAAAATAAAATACACGGCTAATACGATGAAAATCAAGCCAATCGCATGATTCCAGCGAAAAGACTCATTTTTGAAAACCAGCATGGAAAAAGCCAAAAATATTAATAAGGTAATAACTTCCTGAATGACTTTTAATTCCAGCAAACTAAACGGACCACCGTATAATTTGGAGCCAATGCGATTCGCCGGCACTTGCAGGCAATATTCAAAAAAGGCAATCCCCCAACTGATGAT
>JBKBWT010000452.1:0-4649 GCA_046314415.1 Saprospiraceae bacterium | reverse complement strand
TTCTTTGAAGTTCAAAACTAAAAACTGGATGTTCGGAACTAAAGTATTTAAGTTCAGAACTAAAACTTTTTAGTTAAATAACTACTTGCTTGAAGTTTAGAACTACAACGTTGATGTTCGGAACTACTTCTTTGAAGTTCAAAACTAAAAGCTGGATGTTCGGAACTAAAGTATTCAAGTTCGGAACTAAAGCCTGTTAGTTGAATAACTACTTGCTTGAAGTTCGGAACTAGCCCCTTGAAGTTCAAAACTAAAGCATTGATGTTCCGAACATCTTTTTTGTACTTTTAAACAGCTTTACAATTGCTTAACGCGTAAAAATTGGTGAGGCGAAGGAGAGGCTGTAACTTTGTGGCTGGATTCCCCAAAAAATGAAGCACTATTATGAGCATCTCAGCCCTGTCCGTTTTCTTTATTGCACTGTTGATCAGCTTTTTTGGTTCCCTACCTTTCGGACCAATCAACCTGGTAATGATAGACACCACGTTGAAGCACAGTCTGCGGGCAAGTTGGTGGTTTGCGGTGGCGGCGGCGCTGGTAGAAATGGGGCAGTCGCTGGTAGCTTTGTACGGGAGTTCGTGGGTGGTGCAGTTGATGGAAGGTGGTCCCTGGATCAAACTTACCGGATTTATGATCTTCCTGCTGCTCGGCATTTTATTTCTCCTCAAAAAAGGTAAAGACAGTACCGTTCCGACCAATGGTTTTCAGCGCAGTTTTTTTGTCAAAGGGTTACTGGTAGCAGTGATGAATCCGCAAGCAATTCCGTTTTGGGTCATCATGTTAGCCTTGCTGTCTTCCACTATTTCCTTGCACATTTCCGCAGAAAGCCAGACCTCGCAACTGTTTTCGTTCATCATGGGCGCATCTTTCGGCAAGCTCGGCGCATTACTGTTATTTGGTATATTAAGCGAGCGCATTATCAGCCGTTCTACCCTCATCCGCCAACATATTAACCGCATCATCGGCATTATTTTAATCAGTATTGGCATGTTTCAGGGCATCCTGGCAATGCTTGGATAATGAAATTTAGCATATTTCGTTACTATCATGTTGTGTTTTTAATAATGAATCGGTAATTTTGAAAAATTATATTGCGTTGGTGTTGCAGTTCATGGCTAAAGCCCAGATGTTTTGCACATCAAATTCGCAAATCATGGCATATTTATTTAGCGACCATTAAAATTACACCAACATGAAAAAACCTTTCAGATTCGTATTGTTGTTCCTTTCTTCCTTTGCCTTCCTTGCTGCCCAAGCCCAGCAGCCCGAATACGGTCAGGCTTCCTTTTATGATGATAGTTTTCACGGAAGCATGACGGCTTACAACGTGAAATATGATAAAAACCAATTGAGTGCATCGCATAAGATCTATCCGTTTGGCACTTTGTTGCGCGTGACGCGGCTGGATAACAAAAAATCAGTAATTGTAAAGGTGATTGATAAAGGTCCGTACATCAAAGGTAGAATTGTGGACTTGTCAAAAAAAGCTGCCCTTGACCTGGACATGGTCAACGATGGCGTTGCCAATGTAAAAGTGGAATTGTATCGCAAGGTAAACGGAACCTCTGATCTGGCAGAGGCACCCGCTGAACGCACCAAACCGCGTACAACACCCGAAGAGGTACCCGCCGGCTTTGACGCACCGCCCACGACCACCAAAGAACCTGCGCCTACGCGTAAGGTAAATAATGACAAGCCTGCCCAACTGGCGCAAAATACCAAAACGCCTGCCAGCACCGCTACCAAAACAACGGCTACGAAGACCGCAACTACTGTCAAGACCACCAAGACTGCCGCGAAGCCCGCGGCTAAACTGGTGAAGCAGGACTATACGGAGTATGGTTTGTACAAAATTCAGCTGGAGCGCCCCGATAAAAAAGGCTTTGGGGTGCAGGTAGCTTCCCTGAACAGCCACGATGCAATGATGCGCCAAATTGCGAATTTGCAGGCGAAAGCATTTACGAATATTTTGGTAAGTATTGAAAAAGGGAAGAATAATAAACCGGCTTACAAGGTGATTTTAGGTCCGCAGGAGACGGAAGCGGCGGCTACCAACTATAAAAAGAGTTTAAAAAATCGTTATAAGATCAATGGTTTTGTGGTAGATCTCAGCACCTTAACCTACTAACTAAAAACGCTAAAGGAGTAATGCAATGGTTGAACCTTCATTACTCCTTTATTATATTTGTACAGCGCTTTGCTGAAGTTTTTTTATTCTACTTTTACGCTACCGGCTTTCTTCTTGAGCGGCACGCTTTTCTCACGCAGATCAATCACTTCAATGCTCGTCGGGCGATCGGTAATTTTGAAGTAACTTTCTTCTCCGGCTTTGCCTTTTACTTTAAAGCACACCTGATAAAGGGCAGCATTGTCGGCTACGGTAGCACCTTTCAGGGAATCATCAATCCAGGCGCAGGTCAGCAAACCATCTTTGGCGAGGTGTAAGCCAAAATCGTTGTTATCCAGATGCGGCAGGTTGAAATTTTTCAATTCGGTGAATTCCAGCACATTTTTGTTCCAGGCGAGGGTATATTGCATCGAGAGCAATTGTTTAAAGCCTTGCGCCTGCACATCTACGCAGATGTTGCTACCACTTTTGGCGCTCAGATTAGGTGCAAAGATGGTTAAACCCTCTTCTCCGGCAGGGTCAGCATTTGTTGCTTCAGCGTCAGCCACCGCAGCAGTGTTGGTAGCGGCAGCAGGCGTATCGGTTGTTGCATCTGGAGCGGCGTCGCGTGCGCCACAAGCCATGAGCAAAGGCAACACCGCCAACAATATTTTCTTCATAGGATTCAAATTTTGCGCCAAAGATAAAGACTTTCTTTACAAAATTCGTTCAGGATGCTTCGCAGCAACAGATTCTGGCAAATTGGTATATTTTGTTCGCAGAATTCCAGTAGCTTTGTCGCAGCAGCGTTGTAGTCAGGAACTAGTGCGAAGAAGTTCGGAACTAAAAGGCGGTAGTTCAGTGCATCTTTTTTGTTTCAGGCAGGCAGGGTCAGGTTGTACCGTTTTAAAATTTTATAGCATTTATTCGGCTATATTCGCTGCGAAATGCGTTTAAGTAAGAAAGGTAAAAATCACTATTTTTACAGCTGCTTATAATATTTTGTAAAAAGTAGATTTTTATTATTATAATTGTAACAGAATCAAGATTTTATCTATTCGGAAAACCAATCCCGTTTGGCTATGAGAATTGTCATCCTTTGTCTTAGTGTAATCATGCTGGCGCTTTCTTTCCAAAGCTGTGTACCGCAAAAGAAATACGCAGAGACGGAAGCTACGTTAAAATATTATCAAACCCAGGCGAATACGGTAGATTCGATTAACTATGAGAATCAACGCCTGAATGACCAATATCGGCAGAACGAGTTGTTGCTGCGCAATACGGTGCAGGAACTGGAACAGGCGCTCGCGGCGAATCAAAGTCTGGCGCAGAGCAATCAGGACCTGATCAACCGCTACAATTCCTTAATTGAGCAGACGCGCAATGTTTTGACAACGTCTACTTATGAAAAGGTGGGCTTGCAGGAACAATTGTCGGCGCAGCAGGCAGAATTGGATCGGCTGGCACGCGAACAGGCGGTTTCCGAGTATCAACTCAATCAACGTGATTCGCGCCTGCAAGTGCTGGAAGGTAGTATGAATACGCTCGAAACGGATATTGCGGCACGCAATCGGCGCATCATGGAATTAGAAGCCTTGTTGCGTAATAACCGCAGTACGGTACAGGATTTGCGCAGTAATGTCAATACCGCGATGACTGGTTTCAATGTGCGAGACCTGAAAGTAGAAGAAAAGAATGGTAAACTGTATCTGACCTTGAGTCAGGAACTACTGTTCCCCAGTGGTAGTGCTTCCATTGATCCGCGTGGTCGGCAGGCACTGCAACAATTGGCATCCGCGTTGAACCGCAATCCTGAGGTGGACATCCTGGTAGAAGGGCATACGGATACTGACGGCAGCGCTGATTTGAACTGGGAATTGAGTACGGATCGGGCGACCAGCGTTGCTAAAGCCTTGATTGCTTTTGGGGTAGATGCGCGGAGAATTACGGCAGCAGGGCGTGCCTTTTATGCACCCATTGCACCGAATACCACAGCTGCAGGCAAAGCGCAAAACCGTCGTACCGAAATTATTTTGTCGCCAAAAATGGATGGGTTGTATCAAATTATGGAGCGGTAGAGCCTATCGCTGTTGACAATTGGTAGAAGTGCTGAAAAATTATGCTTATCCTGATATGAATGTTACCCCGTTTTTGCTGCCAAGATGTGTCATACTTGCAGCCAGAAGTGTGGTACTCATTTTATTTTCTGTATTCTTATTATTTACGACGTATCCTGATTTGCAAGCGCAGCCCTGTGCTTCAGACCTGTATTTACAGCAGCGCCTCGCAGCCCAGCCGCACTTAGTGGTACAACGTCAACAATTGGAAGCCTTTACGCAACGCTGGATTGCTGAAAATGCCGAACGCATTGCGTCGAGGGCGGTGATTACCATTCCGGTGGTGGTGCATGTGGTGTGGAGAGAGGTAAGTGAGAATATTTCGGATGAACGTATTCAGGCGCAATTAGAGGTTTTAAACCGGGATTACCGCGCTAAAAATATCGAGATCAATACAGTACCAGCCATCTTCCGACCGGCTATCG
>JBKBWT010000451.1:0-4652 GCA_046314415.1 Saprospiraceae bacterium | reverse complement strand
CGAGCGCCTCCAACGCCGACACAATGTCCAGCTTCTTGTTCGCATAGCAGCCCGGCATAATCGTGCCGCCATACACCAGTATCGCCGGTCGGTTCAGGCGCCCTAATGCTATCATCGCCCCCGGCATATTTTTATCACAACCGACCACCGTCACCAGCGCGTCGTACCATTGCGCCCCCGCCACCGTCTCAATGGAATCGGCAATAATCTCCCGCGAAGGCAACGAATACCGCATCCCCTCCGTGCCCATACTCATCCCATCACTCACTCCAATCGTGTGAAAAATCAAACCAATCAAATCCTGTTCACTCACGCCCTCCTTCACCCACTTCGCCAGGTCATTCAGGTGCATATTGCAAGGATTCCCTTCCCAGCCGGTACTCACAATCCCTACCTGCGCCTTTTTCAAATCCATTTCATCCAGCCCGATCGCATGCAACATCGCCTGCGCCCCAGGCAATTGCTCATCTTGCGTAATTCTGCTACTGTACTTGTTAATCATTCAAAATCAGGGTTTTATGTTTAATAATCAAGGTAAAAAATTTAAGTTGAATCGTTGACAGATTTAAAGGTTGACTACACATTGTCTATTTCATTATCAACCCTTCAACCCCTCAACTTTTAAACCATCTTTAGTCTCCAAAAGTAGCCGCTTCCAACACACCCTACTAAATCAAAAAAAAGTATTGTTACGAGCCATAGTCACCTGCATTTTTTTACAAAAAACTGATTTTCAACGAAATAACATTCCTTTTTCTATGAAGATAAACCCAAGTTAGCAAACGCCTGAAAATGAACCACTAGTGTTTTTCAATCTATGAAAAGGACTAACTTCGCATTCAAGTTGCGCAGGCTTCAGCCTGTAAACACGTAGCACAGCGTTTACGCTGTATTCATACCACAGGTCGAAACCTGAAAATAAAAGGTATATAATAATATCCGGCAACTCCCAATAATTATCGGGATAGTCACCATTAAATTTGTAATTCCTTAATTTCTGACAGATCATCCACATGTCCAAGTAACCCAAAAAGGCTGGCATCTGGTATCTGGCATCAAAAAATCTAAGAAAATGGCAAAACTGAATTTCGGAGGGGTTGAAGAAAACGTCGTCACCCGCGAAGAATTTCCACTCGACAAAGCCCACGAAGTTTTAAGTGATCAAATCATCGCCATCATTGGCTACGGTGTACAAGGTCCGGGGCAGGCGCTTAACCTGCGCGACAACGGCTTCAACGTCATCGTTGGTCAGCGTTACCCTTCCAAATCCTGGGACAAGGCAGTTGCCGACGGCTTCGTTCCCGGCGAAACTTTGTTTGACATTGAAGAAGCAGCCGCTAAAGGCGACATCATTCAGTACCTGCTTTCCGACGCGGCGCAAATTGCGATGTGGGACACCATCAAGAAACATTTGACGCCCGGTAAAGCCCTGTATTTCTCGCACGGCTTCGGCATTACGTATAAAGAACGTACTGGCATCGTTCCTCCAGCGGATGTGGATGTGATTCTCGTTGCCCCGAAAGGCTCCGGTACCAGTTTGCGCCGCATGTTTGTCGAAGGTCGTGGCTTAAATTCAAGCTACGCCATTTTCCAGGATGCGACCGGCAAAGCCTGGGAGCGCGTAGTAGCACTCGGTATTGGTATTGGCTCTGGTTATCTGTTTGAAACAGATTTCAAAAAAGAAGTATATAGCGATTTGACCGGCGAACGCGGCACCTTGATGGGCGCGATCCAGGGCATTTTTGAAGCACAATACAACGAACTCCGCAAGCGTGGTCACTCACCGAGCGAAGCTTTCAACGAAACGGTCGAAGAATTGACCCAAAGCTTGATGCCATTAGTGGCTGAAAACGGCATGGATTGGATGTACGCGAATTGCTCCACCACGGCGCAACGCGGCGCATTGGATTGGAAAAATAAATTCCGCGACGCCGTAGCCCCTGTCTTTACAGAGTTGTACGACAGTGTTGCCGCTGGACACGAAGCACAGCGTTCGATTGATTCCAACAGCCAACCGGATTACCGAGTCAAGCTCGAAGAAGAACTCCGCGAACTCCGCGAAAGCGAAATGTGGCAAGCGGGGAAGGTCGTGCGCAGCTTACGTCCTGAGCGTCAGGAAGTTGAAGAAAAAGTGTAATATTCAATGGAATAATGGAATACAGGAATGTTGGATTACAGGGCTACCTACTCCAACATTCCAAAATTCCAATTTTCCAAAATTCCATTTATATCCTTCCCACGAACATGACTACTCCGCTAAAAATCACTGCTCCCATCATAAGTGTCGAAAACATTTACAAAGCCAAAGTGCGCCTGAAAGGCATCGTGGAACAAACGCCCTTGCTCTTCAACCCCACTTTTTCCGAGCGTTTTGGTGCCAATATTCTATTCAAACGAGAAGATTTACAAGTCGTCCGCTCATATAAAATTCGTGGGGCATATAATAAAATGGCGACGATGGATGCCGAAGTCCTCGCGCGTGGCATCGTGTGCGCCAGCGCAGGCAATCATGCACAAGGCGTAGCGTTCGCTTGTCAGAAACTACATGTGCAGGGCAAAATTTACATGCCTGCCGTCACACCATTACAAAAAGTAAATAAAGTCAAGCTCTTTGGTAAAAATTGGGTGGAAGTTATATTAATCGGTGATACGTTTGATGATTCTTACCGCGAAGCCCGTCGCGACGCCGATGAAAATGACAAAGTATTTGTGCATCCCTTTGACGATGAGCGCATTATCGAAGGACAAGGCACGGTTGGACTGGAAATTCTCGAAGATTGCCACGACACGATAGATTATGTCTTTGTGCCGATTGGCGGGGGTGGCTTGATTTCGGGTTTGGGCAGTTATTTCAAACAACTCAGCCCCAAAACCAAGATTATTGGCGTCGAACCCGCCGGTGCGCCCGCCATGCACGATTCGCTGCAAGCCGCGCAGGTATTGACCTTGGACAAGATTGACACCTTCGTAGATGGCGCTGCGGTACGCCGCGTGGGCGACACCACCTTCAAAATTGCCCAGCAAGTTATAGACGATGTAATATTAGTGCCCGAAGGTAAAGTTTGCACCTCGATATTACAATTGTATAATGAAGAAGGCATCGTGGTCGAACCCGCCGGAGCGCTCACCATAGCCGCATTGGATTTTTACAAGGATAAAATTAAAGGAAAAACCGTCGTTTGTATCATAAGTGGCAGCAATAATGATATCCTGCGCACCGAAGAAATCCGCGAGCGCTCTTTATTATATGAAGGTTTAAAACATTATTTTATTATAAAATTTCCGCAACGGGCAGGTGCTTTACGCGAATTTTTAAACAACGTACTTGGTCCCACCGACGATATTACCCATTTTGAATACACGAAAAAGAACAACCGTGAATCCGGTCCCGCCCTCATTGGCATTCAGCTCCAGCAACGCGAAGATTATGAAGCATTAATACAAAGAATGGAAGCATATCATATTAATTACCGCACGTTGAATGATAGCCAGACGTTGTTTGAATTATTGATTTAAAGTCATTTCTAAAAATTCATCTGCGGAAAGCACTGCTACGTAAGGGAAAGGTATATTTTTGAGCACCTTGAAATGGGTATCATTCGTCACAATAAAATCTGCCCCACCAGCAATGGCGCAATCGACAAATTTATTATCATCCGGGTCTTGTTTTATAAGATCCCAATAATAATATTTAGTAACCAATGTAAGATTGGGTAATAATTCCAAACCGCCTAAAACATTTTCCGCTAATTCCGGGCTGAGATCATCACTTAATATTTCATGATATTCCAATAAAATATCGCTCGTGACCAATAGTTCGAAACTACCATTTCGTAGGCTTTGCCAAATCGGATAATAGCGGCTGCGCTTGGAAATGATAACGGTAAGAATATTCGTATCCAATACAACTTTCATGGATGCTCTTCCCGATTGTAGGGCGTGCGCCGGTGCTGCGCCAGCAACGCTTCTTCTGTCAATCCTTTTTCCTCCCAAATCTGATCTGCCAAATCCGATGCTTTATCCATGAAATACTGCGCCAGCAAGCGCCGAATTTCCAGCAAATCCTCCTCCGACACCTCGCGAGCATATAATTTCAGCAGTTCCAGCTGCAAATTGGTAAACGGTTGCGGGATAGTCTGTGCAGACATAATCTTTACATTGAGTTCTTAACAAAAATAGGGAAAATTTTGCACAATTCAAAGCATTCAGCTCCAACAACGCGAAGATTATGAAGCATTAATACGAAGAATGGTAGCATATCATATTAATTATCGCCCGCTAAATGATAGCCAGACGTTATTTGAGTTACTAATATAAAATAATTTTTAAATATTAACTATAAGCCAATTAATTATCATTTTCATGTATCTTTTTTTCTGCTAAACCCAAAATAAGATTTTTAATCTTTACTCCTATATCTAAATTACTTCCGAAGGATTCTACCCATCGTTTTTGGTATAGCTCAGTAGCTTCATCTATTGCATCACATAACGCTTTCAAAGCTTTATCATAAGCATTTTGTTCCAAAGCTTTAATAGACTTGCGTCAAATTGATTATCAGCATATTAAAAAATTCCAAAGACCGGCACAAATACCCAATATCATATCCATATCATATTGGCGCTTCATTCTGATTTGGTTGTAAATAATCC
>JBKBWT010000450.1:0-4667 GCA_046314415.1 Saprospiraceae bacterium | reverse complement strand
ATTTTTCCATCAGCACGGCGCGCGCGGCTTCATCGCGTACACTATCCAAACAAATTACCACAAAGGTTTCTCCTAATGCCATCATCACATTCGTATGATAAATTTGCTTGCCACTGCCATCCACTGCCGTAAATGCAACTTTTTCAAATCCAGTGATTTTACAAAACTCATCCAGTAGCGCTACATCTGTACGCGGACTAATGCAGGCATACACCAGGCGGTTCGGGCGATCCAAAATCATGCTACCCGTTCCCTCCAGAAATTTATGCTGCGGTTCAGCACTTTCCAGATGAACACGTCGGCCAATTTTAAACTGCTTGCTCAGGTTTTCCAAAATATCTTCCCGACGCTCCAAACGCCGGATTTCAGAATGCATAGGATAAGTAATCACCGTGCCATCCTGATGAAACGTCACCCAATTATTGGGAAATACCGCATCGGTTTTAATCGGATAATCTGTATCCTCTACCACTGTTACCTGTACGCCGGAGGCACGCAACAATTGTACAAAATTATCGAACTCCGCACGGGCTTTACGGCGGATTTGAGGCGGCGTCAGTGAGCCATCATTTTTTTGAAAAGCATTGCTTTCGGCGGTTTCCTCATTAAAACCAAATTGCGCCGGGCGCACCATTAAAATATGTGAAGTAATCTGTTGCTCCGTTTGTACCGTCATTTGTTACCAAGTATTTGAAGCAAAAGTAGCATATTTAACAAAGATTATCGTTGCATTCTGCCATTAAACACCTCAAAATCTAGTACTCAATGGTATTTCTGAATAAAACGTTCGTTTAGCCCGATCGATTTTATACCAAAAGTCCATTCTACACGTCAATCCCATTGGGTTGCGCGTTGTTTCATTTCCGCCGCGGTATCATGCCCAAGATAGCGTTCAATGAGATCATGCGCCAGGTACAGCACGGGTGTTAATACAACCGCCATCATGAATTTGTAAGTGTATTGCACAACAGCAACAGCGAAAAGCTGACTCCAGGTCCAGGGTTCAACCGTTTTAAAAATAGTGGGTCCCAATTTGAAAGCGATGTAAAGTACGACAAAACTATCAAACGCTTGCGAGATAATGGTAGAGCCGGTGGCACGCAGCCAAATCATCCGTTCGCCGGTGGCAAGTTTGATGCGATGAAAAGCCATTACGTCCACTAATTGTGCCACCATAAAAGCACTCAACGAACCAAGAATGATCAACTGCCCTTGCCCTAAGATAACGCTAAAAGCGCTTTGCATATCGGGTACGCCTTTACTGGCATTTTGGGTGATCCACCAATCGGCTGGCGCGAGACTAATGGCGGCAAAAATCATCAGAAAGGCATAAAAAATCAGCCCTACGGCCATAAAGGACAGCAGCCGAATGCCGCGTTTACCATAATACTCGTTGATGAGATCGGTCATAATAAAAACGAGGGGCCACATCAGTACCCCGGCGGAAAATTGCAGTGCGCCGGTTTGTCCGAACAAATTGAAATTGAAACGTTCCCAGCCGAAAGTATCTTCGAGGGCAAAAATTTTCACGCCGATAAATTCCGCTACCATCGCATTGGCAACAAAGAAACCACCAAGTAGAATGAAGAGTCGCGAAGGGCGATGCGTTATGATATCTAAGACTTTAGTGCCAGGCTGGTTACTGGTTGCAGCAGCCCCGGCTAGCGGGGCATCTGAACGATTTTCCATGAAATTCGGGTTATAAGTTTGAAAATTAGACAATGAAATGTTTTTTCCTGCCCGGTGGTTTGTTTTTTTACCAAAATAAATCAAGTTTTGCGACTTTTTAAGCAGAATGCAAAATAGCCGCTGAATTATAACGGGGAAACAATCATTTGTACTCAACTGTTACAAGAGCGGTTGGTGATGCCGCAATCCTTGAAAACCAATTTTACTTGTAACCGATAACAATAATACACATGGCAAAATTTTCGATCAATCTGAAAGAAGGCGTATTGCAAAAAGAAAGCGATGTGATTGTGGGGATTGACCTCGGCACGACGAATAGCCTCGTTGCATACATAAAAGATGGGCAAGCATTAGCGGTAAAAGGCAAAGACGGCAAGAGTACGCTGGTGCCATCAGTAGTACATTTTACCGAAAATCAGGAAGTAATGGTGGGTGATGCCGCGAAAGAGAAACTCATCACTGATCCAAAAAATACGATCTATTCTGTAAAACGTCTCATGGGCAAGTCTTATCGCGATGTTCGAGATTTTGAACAATACTTTGGCTATCAGATTATTGACGATGATACCGAAAGTTTGGTAAAAGTTCGGGTGAAAGATAAATTTTTTACGCCTATTGAGCTTTCGGCAGAAATTCTGAAAGAACTCAAGCGGCGCATTGAAGCTAACCTAGATGAAACAATCAGTAAGGCAGTGATAACTGTGCCGGCTTACTTCAATGACGCACAACGGCAGGCTACACGCGACGCCGGTAAGCTCGCGGGTCTGGATGTACTGCGCATTGTCAATGAGCCTACTGCGGCTAGTCTTGCCTACGGTATTGGTTTAGAAAAAGATGATAATCAGACAGTTGCAGTTTATGATTTAGGTGGCGGCACATTCGATATTTCGATTTTACGCATTGATAATGGAATTTTTGAAGTGTTAGCGACGCATGGCGATACTTTCCTGGGCGGCGATGATTTTGATCGGGCAATTATTGACTTTTGGATGCAGCAAGAAAATGTAGATCGGGCTGCGCTTAGCACGAATAAAGCCCTGAGCCAAACTTTACGCCTCGAAGCAGAACGTGCGAAGAAGACGCTTTCCCAATCAGAACAATACATCGGTACTTACCAAATTACCAAACAGGAGTTTGAAAGCTTAATTCAACCTTTGGTCGAACGCACCATTGACAGTTGTAAAAACGCATTGAAAGATGCCAATCTCACCGCAAAAGACATACAGCGGGTTATCATGGTTGGCGGCTCTACCCGCGTACCGCTGGTGAAGCAACGCGTTTCCGAGTTTTTCAACCAAGCGGTTTATGACAAAGTGAATCCCGATGAAGTAGTGGCACTCGGCGCCGCCATTCAGGCTGACGTACTAGCTGGTAATCAGAAAGATGTGTTGCTATTGGATGTCACGCCTTTGTCGCTGGGCATTGAGACGATGGGGGGATTGATGGATGTCATTTTGCCACGCAATTCCAAAATTCCGACTAAAGTAGGTCGGCGCTACACCACTTCCGTAGATGGACAACGTAATTTGAAAATAGCCGTTTTTCAAGGCGAACGCGATTTGGTAGAACACAATCGTAAGCTGGGTGAGTTTATTCTGAAAGGCATTCCGCCGATGCCTGCCGGTTTGCCCCAGATTGAAATCCATTTTCTGCTCAATGCCGACGGTATTTTAAAAGTGAAAGCCCAGGAACTGCGCTCCAATGTAGAACAAGAGATTGAAGTAAAACCGCAGTACGGTATCAGCGAGGAGGAAATGGCAAAAATGCTGTTGGATTCAATTCAGCATGCACAAGAAGATATGGCAGTTCGCGCCTTGCTCGAAGCCAAAAACGAAGCCAATCATATTCTACTTTCTGCTGATAAGTTTCTTCAACAAAACCAGGAAATTCTGTCGGAGGAAGAGATTACTACAATAAAGGAATTAGTAGCTGTTTTACATCATACAACCAATGGTAAAGATAAAGACCTGATTAACAAAGCGATCGCTGACTTAAACAATTACACGGCACCACTCGCGCATCGCGCCATGGACAAAACCATTGCGGAAGCGATGACAGGGAAGAAAATATGAGATGCGAAAGATGAGATGTGAAAATGCTAAAAATTTTAAGTCTGCTAAACCTGACATTAATAAGATATGAATAAGAAAAATAAAAAAGACCGCGAAGGTGGATTGGTGTTCTCGACTGATCCTGATTATAAATTAAATTTTTTTGAGGAAGACGCTGAATTAGACACGCCTGAACTGGCACCGGATAAACAACAACTCCGTGTATGGATTGATCGCAAGCAAAGGGGTGGTAAAGAAGTAACGCTGATTCAGGGTTTCGCCGGTTCGGAGGAAAAATTAAAAGATTTGGCAAAAATGCTCAAGACTAAAATCGGAGTAGGCGGTGCTGCGAAAGACGGTGAAATCATCATTCAGGGCGACCATCGCGATAAAGTCGTGCAAATTTTGCAACAAGCGGGTTACACCAAAACCAAAAAAGCCGGTGGATAATATCAAAATGTGAAATTTAAAAGGTGAGATATGAAAGGCGAAATACACAGCATCTCTATTTTCACATTTCATATCTCACATTTCATATCTCATATTTCATATTTGTTATATTTCTTTATTCTTGCGCCAGGCGCTTACCAACATTGTCACCCGATCATAATTCAGCATTCCTTCTTCAATACCTTGGGTTTTCAAGTACGCATCGTACGCAGCATAACGCAGATAAGGCATGATATCAGGATAAGCCAATAAGGATGCATTAATCGCGTCCAGGTCTTTTTGAATACCAAGCGGTAAGGATTCGCGGAATTTAGGATATTGTTCTGGTGCGTAACGACGGAAATCGGCTGCTAGTTCGCGCCAATACCCCAGATGCCCGGAATAAGCGATGATGGGATTATCGGAATTGATACACGCCAGGTAGCCCCAAAATGTGCAGGTACCTTCATCGCCAAAGCCATAGCCATGCGCCAATTC
>JBKBWT010000449.1:0-4671 GCA_046314415.1 Saprospiraceae bacterium | reverse complement strand
GGGACAAACTTGCTCAGCTTAAAGGTCATACTGTCAATGAACTCAATTTTCAAAATTTATGCGCTGCGTAATATCAGTAAGTTAGTTCCATCATGGGTATATAAGTTAGAAATTGGATTTGATGAACAAATTTTAGGTTATGCAACTTTAAAAGATGGTTTTGATTTTTTTACAAATACGACAGTTGGAAAACATAGAATAACAATCCGATTTATGGTAAATCTTGCAACTGTCTCTAAATTAGTAGATATACCTCAAATAGGTGAATACGAGGCTAAATTAAAATATCATTGGCAGGGTTGGGAAGATGAAAGATTTAGTGTCAATTTATTGAATATTTCACACTTGAGATTGAATCGATTTCCATACCTTTAAACCGAAAAATGCAAGCAGTAATGCCTTAAGCATATAACTTTAAAATAAAAGATATAAAAGTATTTCGGCGGCTTAATCTTGCCGTTACTCTAACTTATCCTACCCACGCTGGCGCTGGTTTGCAACCAGTGCCAATGTGCCTAACTAATCCTACTCCACACTTTCGCCTCTTTCTTATTCTCTTCCAAATACCGTTTCAGCGGCAGGTGTTCCGCACGTTGCAAGACAGGGTCATCGTCGAGGATGCGGGTAGCCACTTCGCGGGCAGCTTGGAGGATGCGTCCGTCTTTGGCGAGGTCGGCGAGGCGCAGGTTGAGGACGCCGCTTTGCTGGGTTCCTTCAATGTTGCCAGGTCCGCGGAGCTTGAGGTCGGCTTCGGCGATGTCAAAGCCATTGGTGGTGCGCACCATGGTTTGGATGCGCTCGCGCCCGTCGGCGCTGAGTTTGAAGCTCGACATCAGGATGCAGTAGGATTGCTCGGCGCCGCGTCCCACGCGCCCGCGTAGCTGGTGGAGTTGCGACAAGCCGAAGCGCTCGGTGTTTTCGATGACCATCACGGAGGCGTTGGGCACGTTCACGCCCACTTCGATGACGGTGGTAGCGACCATGATGTGCGTTTCGCCCTTCACAAAGCGCTGCATTTCAAAGTCTTTGTCGGCGGCTTTCATCTTGCCGTGCACGATGCTGATGTGGTAATCGGGTGGCGGGAAGTCGCGCAGTAGCGCCTCGTAGCCTGCTTCGAGTGCCAGCAAATCCAGCTTTTCCGACTCTTCGATGAGGGGATACACGACATAAATCTGGCGACCTTTGGCAATCTCCGTGCGGAGGAATTGCACCACCTGGTCGCGGTGGTTTTCAGTTTTGTGCAGGGTGGTAATCGGCTTGCGTCCGGGCGGGAGTTCGTCAATCACCGACACGTCGAGGTCGCCGTAAAGCGTCATGGCAAGGGTACGCGGAATGGGCGTCGCGGTCATCACCAACACGTGCGGCGGGTGCGGATTGCTTTTCTTCCACAACTGCGCGCGCTGCGCCACGCCGAAGCGGTGCTGCTCGTCAATAACAGCAAGACCAAGATTTTTAAATTCCACCCAATCTTCGATCAACGCGTGCGTGCCGATGAGGATATGAATGTCCCCTTCTTTTAATAATTTCAATAATTGTTCGCGTTTTTTGCCCTTCACCGTGCCCGAAAGGAAGGCAACCTGAATGCCCAAGCCTTTGGCGTATTCGCTGATGGAGGTGTAATGTTGCTGCGCGAGAATTTCGGTAGGTGCCATGAGGCAAGTCTGGAAATCATTATCCAGAGCGATGAGCATACACAGGAATGCCACCATCGTTTTGCCGCTGCCCACGTCGCCCTGCACGAGGCGGTTCATCTGTCTGCCCGCACGAAGGTCTTGCCGGATTTCTTTGATGACGCGTTTTTGGGCGTTGGTGAGTTCAAACGGCAGTTTTTCATTATAATAACGGTTGAAATAATCCCCGATTTTATCAAAAACAAAACCTTTTACGGTATCATGTCGGCGGCGCTTGATTTGTAATAAGCGGAGTTGCAGGAAAAATAATTCTTCAAATTTTAAACGATTGCGGGCCGATTCTAATTCTTGTTGATCTTTTGGTAAATGAATTTGCTTCAATGCATCATATCTCGACGGAAATCTTAATTTTTGTAATAAATAATCGGGGAGGTTTTCCGGTAAATCCGTTGGTAATAATTTCTCAAAAATATTCTGAATCAAACGGCGGCGGGATTTTACATCTAAGCCACGGTTGTTGAGTTTGTCGGTACTAGAGTAAACCGGAGCGTAGGTTTGCGCGGTTTGCGTCGCTTCGGGCGTGACGTGCTCCATTTCGGGGTGGGCGATATTCAAATTATTACCAAACGCATTCACCTTGCCAAACACCACGTATTCCCGACCAATGACCAGTTCTTTTTGCAGCCAATGCAAACCCGTGAACCAGACCAATTCGATGACGCCCGTCTCATCGCGCAACTTGCCGACCAAGCGTTTTTTCTTGCCTTCGCCTGCCGTGACCAATTGTCGCAATACGCCTTTTAACAATACCTGCCCGCTTTCCTCGCTCAGTTCGCCGATGTTATAAAACGTGGTTTTGTCAATATAACGGTAAGGATATTGCATCAGCAAATCGCCGATGGTGAAGACACTCAATTCTAATTTCAGCAAATCGGCTTTTTGCGGACCGACGCCTTTGAGGTACTCGATGGGTGTTTGTAATATGTTATTATTTGTGTTCAAGTGTTCAAGTGTTCAAGTGTTCAAGTGTTCAAGTGTTCAAGTAGCGAGCGGGACATGAACATACGAACATATCGCACCTGAACACAATTCAAACCAATTGTTTCACAAAAATAAACATTTTGGTCGGAGAAAATTCCTAAAAAAGGAACTATTACATCCAGCATTTGTTTTATCCAAATTATTTATGCATTTTGGGCAGCAGAAATCGAACGAGATGGAAACAGTAAGACAAAAGCAAGTAGCCGAACTCATCAAGCGCAATTTTAGTCTGGTATTACAAGCCGAAGGCAGCTATATTTATGGTTCCAACGTGCTGGTGACCGTTACAAGTGTGAAAATGACGCCTGACTTTAACCTCGCCAAGATTTATCTCAGCGTTTTTAATACCGAACACAAGCAGGAAACGATGTTGGAACTGGAGCATGAATTGTCCCGCCTCAAGCAGTCGCTCGCCGCGCGCATTCGCAAGCAGATTCGCCGTATGCCGGATATTCAACTTTTCCTCGATGATACCGTGGACGAAATGTACCGCGTAAACGCCATGTTTGACAAGCTCTATCAGGAGAATCAAATGGGCGAAGGAAGAAAAGAAGACGAGGAAACGGAGTGAGCCGATGTGCCAATGTTGGTAGCAAATCAAAAAAATCACAGTTTAGACAATTTGGGCGTGCCCCTACGGGTCGGGCTATCCGCTTGTACCTTCATCCCTCCTTCCCTTGGGGGTTGGGGGCTGTAGGTACCGCTGCTATCCCTCACGCACAACACGCCTCCGAATGGATTAACGTTACGGCAAAGCCATCAAACCCTTTCTTTGGTGATCCACTTCCCAACCGTCGGTGCCACGTAATGATCCATTTGATCCAGTAAGTGATTTATTTCATTGCTTATCAGCAACATATCCCGATTTACTGTTTTAAGGAAGCCGGTATGCACCATTTTATGTACCAGGTTTGCCAGATCATCGTAATACCCCGCCGTATTCAGCAGGGCAACCGGCTTCTGATGCAAGCCCAACTGCGCCCAGGTCAGCATTTCAAAAAATTCTTCCAACGTGCCAAAGCCACCCGGCAGGGCTATCACCCCATCCGATAATTCATTCATTTTCGTTTTGCGTTCGTGCATGCTTTCCACAAGGATTAATTCCGTTAGTCCGACATGAGCAATTTCTTTACTTTGCAGAAAATGCGGCAATACCCCAATCACTTTGCCACCGACACTCAAGGCCCCATCCGCCACGGCACCCATCAAACCCACTTTAGCACCGCCGTACACCAAGCCAATCTGCCGCTGCGCCAGGGTTTGCCCCAATAAGTATGCCTGTTCGGCAAAAACAGGATCAGTTCCAAGACTCGAACCACAGAAAACTGTAATATTATTCATCGTTTTATCAAAAGTTTAGTCAATGGCTGCAAATCGTTGATGCATTGCAATAATGGGTTATTCTAACACTGGCTACTGATGAATGTTGATCTGCCGTGCCAGTTCTGCCGGAACATTGACCAACTTACCATCCAGGGCAATTTCTACGCTGTCTTCTTTCTTTTGCCGCAGCACAAAATCCGTCTCCGGCAGCAGTCCGAGTTGCCACAGTTTAGCGGTAATCCGTTCGCTCATTTGTTGCGCCGCAATGCGGGCTTTTTGGGTGACTTCCAATCGGATGAGGGGAAAATCCGGCGTGACGGTCTTTACCGGAATAGGTTCACCGTGTGGGTCCAGGTCAGGAAAACCAAGGGTTTTATCCACTTCTTCCAGGATGGCTTCCGGCAAAAAATGCTCGTAACGCTCGGCTTCGGCGTGTACCTGCTCGGCATTTAAGCCCATTTTATCCGCCAAAAACGTTTCCCACAGGCGGTGTGCGCGCACCAGCCGCTGTGCCTCTTGAGTGCCGCTAGTCGTGAGTTGCAGGGCATTTTTCTCCAGCCAGCCTTTAGCGCGTAATTGCGCAAGATTTTGCTGTAAAGTCTGAGGATTGACTTGTAAGGCTTCTTGCAGGGTGTCAACCGTCAGTTGTTCGGTTTCACGCAGGCGGAAAACTTGT
>JBKBWT010000448.1:0-4689 GCA_046314415.1 Saprospiraceae bacterium | reverse complement strand
ATTGTCGATCCTCTTTTATAGCTTTATAATGTAGGCTCATGCTCCTTTTTTTACCCCAAATTTA
This sequence comes from Saprospiraceae bacterium, assembly GCA_046314415.1. Classification (GTDB taxonomy): domain Bacteria; phylum Bacteroidota; class Bacteroidia; order Chitinophagales; family Saprospiraceae; genus JADJNW01. The sequence continues at coordinate 4,625 of JBKBWT010000448.1, read as the reverse complement.
ATCAACTTTGATTTTCAACTATTTACATGGACGCAACTCTAATGAAATTCCAAAAAATCAAGTGTGAGTTTGAATTTTATAATGCTGGTGCGGCGTCTCGTTGGGCGGGATGCTGCACTTATTTCAAAAGTTGAAAATAGAAATCATTATATGTTTAGACGTTATCAAATTTTATTAACAGCAAAAGCGGCTACACGAAATGATAAAAATGCGTTACGATATTATATTTCTTTAATTTTTTTATTTGTACCCGCTTTGTTATTTGGAGTATTATTAATTTTATATAAAGATCATCCTAAAATTGCTATATCGGCTGACTTTCCTTATTTACCCTGGCAGTTTTATGTTATTGCAATATGCGGCGTGATCGGCACGATTGGCGGGACTTTAGACTGGCAATATCATAGAAATCCTTTGAATATGAAAATCCCGCCTAAAGAACGAGATGCAGAAGCTTTAGCGCTGGGCACCGGCGGCTTACCTATTTTTATTTTAATGTGGCTGGCAACTTTAAGTGCTGATCCAATTATTTATCTAATCCCGATCACAATTGTACTTATTTACACCGTTGTTGCAATCTGTTATGATGAATTTGTTTTTCATATAAAAAGATGTGATCGTTTGGAAACTATTTATCACCGCATGCTAGTCTTTGGAAACGGGGCAGCCTGGCTTTCATGGTTCCATTTTATTTACTATTGATATGCTATTTTATAATTTTTTAATAAAAAGCAGCATTCATTTTGAAAAATATCCTCAGGTGATAGAAAAATTAGAGCTAAATAATATTTTTAGTTTAGGTGCAAAATGGATGCATACACGCTTACAAGAACTGCGAGGATATGATATAAATGAATTTACAATATTAAGTAAATATAACCTTTATGGCATTATAAAATATTTAGTATTGGCAGGTTGTCTCATCATTACGATAGTAACATTGTATCGCATTAATATTACATTACTGCCATTGGTAATATTGATCTTCTATTTTGTAGAAGCGCATTTTATATTTTTATTTCCATTGTTAATAGATAAAGCGGAAAACCCAATAAAAGAAAGTGTAAAATTATCCTATAAAATAGGTATCATAAAAGCGATGTGTAATGTAATGCCCATCAGCTTTTTTATGATAATTGGATTGTTTAACTATAAAAAACCATTGCGAAATTGGTATCTGGGATGCCTAGCCGTATTAATCTGGTATGAAGAAGCGATTGGAAATAGGGTATAATTTTCCGGTTTTAGTTCGGGAAGAGCAATTATTTAATAGCGATTTTGAATCATTTAGTATAATGTATTTATCTGATTTTCATTTTAATAAATACAATGGAAACCTAGTTTTACCAATTATAAAAATCATTCAGCAATATGATCCAGCGATTCTATTACTGGGCGGAGATTATGTAGATACCAAAGGCGGTTTTTGTCATTTTACCCGGTTATTATATGCACTGTCTATGCGTAAGAATGTATTTGCTGTAGCTGGAAATCATGATTATTTTTATGGAATTAATGCTATTAAAGAAAGTATGCTAAATAATAATATTCAATGGGTTGAGCAATCTTCTGTTATTATTTCCATAAAGGATATAATGATTCAAATTGACGGAAATAAACTTAGCAATGATAAAAACGATTCCAATTGTTTTAAAATTTTATGTTTACATAAGCCGCTTAATATCAAGTCAATAACCAATAATTATCATGTTGCTTTTGCTGGACATTTACATGGCTGTCAATGCGTATTATGGGAAAACGATAAGGGATTATATCCAGGCAGATTATTCTACCCGTATAATGTTTTAAAAACAAATGTAAAGAATTTTCATTTTTACGTTAGCCGGGGGCTGAGTGATACTTTACCTATCCGCTACAATTGTAGCCGTGAAGCAGTGTTGGTTCGGGTCGGTAATGATCACAATTAATTTCAATCCTTGCTTGGCTCACATTTACAATCATCCGTCACTAATCATCAAGCGTAAATCCTCTCACACCTCCACGCCCTCTATCAACACCTCCAATATCTGCTTCGCGGCTTTGGCAATTTTCGTACCGGGACCAAACACCCCCGCTACGCCGTGCGCATACAGAAAATCATAATCCTGCGCAGGAATGACGCCGCCGACGATGACCAGAATATCTTCCCGACCGAGTTTCTTGAGTTCTTCGATGGTCTGAGGCACCAAAGTTTTGTGACCCGCCGCGAGCGAGGAGATACCCAGGATGTGTACGTCGTTCTCCGCGGCTTGGCGGGCGGCTTCAGCGGGCGTTTGGAAGAGGGGACCCATGTCCACGTCAAAACCAAGATCGGCAAAGCTGGTAGCAATCACCTTCGCGCCGCGGTCGTGTCCGTCCTGACCAAGCTTGGCGACCATGATGCGCGGACGGCGACCGTCCAGTTCCGCAAATTTATCCGCCAGTTCCTGCGCCGCCTGGAAATCTGCATCCACTTTGGATTCTGCAGCGTAAACCCCGGAAATGGTGCGGGTAGTAGCCGTAAAGCGACCAAAGGTACGTTCCATGGCGTAAGAAATCTCACCCAACGTAGCACGAACTCTGGCAGCTTGGACCGCTAAATCCAACAAATTCCCTTCACCGGATTGAGATGCTTGATATAAATTATCCAGCGCTTGTTGCACCGCGGCTTCGTCGCGGGTGGCTTTCACTTCGTTGATGCGGCGGATTTGCGATTGGCGCACGGCAGCATTATCCACATCCAAAATATCAATGGTCGTTTCTTCGTCCACCTGGAAAACGTTGACACCCACGATTTGATCCTTACCACTGTCAATGCGCGCCTGCTTGCGGGCGGCAGCTTCCTCAATACGCATTTTTGGCAAGCCCTCTTCGATGGCTTTTGCCATACCGCCGAGTTCTTCCACCTCCTGCATCAGTGCCCACGCGCGTTTAGCGAGTTGATCAGTCAGGTATTCCACATAATATGAGCCACCCCAGGGGTCGATTGCTTTGGTAATGTCGGTTTCTTTTTGCAAATAAATTTGCGTATCACGAGCAATTTTTGCCGAAAAATCCGTTGGCAGGGCAATGGCTTCATCCAGCGAATTGGTATGCAAAGACTGCGTGCCGCCCAGCGCCGCCGCCAGCGCTTCGATGCAGGTTCTGGCGACGTTGTTAAATGGGTCTTGTTCGGTTAAACTCCAACCAGAGGTTTGGCTGTGAGTACGCAGCGCCATCGATTTGTCACTCTTCGGATTGAATTGCTTCACAATTTTTGCCCAAAGCATTCGACCGGCGCGCATTTTGGCAATTTCCATAAAATGGGTCATGCCGATGCCCCAGAAAAAGGAAATCCGCGGTGCAAAATCGTCAATATTCAAACCTGCCTTCAAACCCGCCCGCAAATATTCCATCCCATCCGCCAGAGTGTAAGCCAACTCAATATCCGCAGGGGCACCCGCCTCGTGCATGTGGTAACCACTGATGGAAATGGAGTTGAATTTGGGCATAAATTTCGCCGTGTATTCAAAAATATCGGCAATGATGCGCATGCTCGGAATCGGCGGATAAATGTAGGTGTTGCGCACCATGAATTCTTTCAAAATATCATTCTGAATGGTACCACTCAGTTGCTCCGGTTTCACGCCCTGCTCTTCAGCGGCAATGATATAAAACGCCATCACCGGAATCACCGCGCCATTCATGGTCATGGACACCGACATCTGATCCAGCGGAATCTGATCAAACAAGATTTTCATATCCTCCACGGTGTCAATGGCAACGCCCGCTTTGCCCACATCGCCCACCACGCGCTCGTGATCCGAATCATAACCCCGGTGGGTAGCCAAATCAAACGCTACCGACAGACCCTTTTGACCCTGCGCCAGATTTCTGCGATAGAATGCATTGCTTTCCTCCGCAGTGGAAAAACCGGCGTACTGCCGAATGGTCCACGGCTGGGTAACGTACATGGAGCTATACGGACCACGCAAAAACGGCGGAATACCGGCGGCGTATTTTAAATGCTGGATGTCTTTAATGTCTTCCGTTGAAAAAACCGGCGGAACGTCAATTTTTTCAGGAGTTTGCCATGGTTCGGCGACAGACGTGTCTGTTTTTAAAAACCTGACACGTCTGTCAAGCGCTATTTTAGAAAAATCAGGACGTGGCATTTTATAGATTATTGATAATGGACAATTGAAAATTTGTAAGGCTAAAATTGGCAAAAAATTGGCAGATGCACAAATGAGAATTGTCATTTGACGGAGTGTCATTTATTCATCCGCTAAGCGTTATAACTGCTTTTAAATAGCAATGGGTAAGCTGTTTTAGCTGGATTGCCCTGCAAATATTGCCACCCATGCGCAAATCGTTGGTACCCACGGACAAAATGTTGGGACTCACGGGCAAATTGTTGGCACCAACGAGCCACTTGTTGGAGCCAACGGACAAATCGTGGGGACTCACGGAGCAATTGTTGGGACTCACGCGCCAATCGTGGGCACCCACGGACAAATCGTTGGGAGCAACGAGGCAGTTGTTGGTACCAACGCGCAAAAGTGTGCGGGCAACAAGGCATCTGTAAAAAGCAAATTTTAAAAATTGGCAGGCAGCGATTAGAAATTTGCCCCCCGCCGGCAAAAATCTGGTACCAGCGACTAAAA
>JBKBWT010000447.1:0-4713 GCA_046314415.1 Saprospiraceae bacterium | reverse complement strand
TGACAATAAACGCCTGGTACGCGAGAAAACAGCGAGCGATTATCAGCAGGAGTTTCGGCAGATTTTTATGCAAATCCAGAGTGGATTGAATTTTGAGGAGTGGGTAGAGGCGTACCGCCGCATTGTGAACTGGGAAATCCGCATTGACGACTCCAATTCTACCGAAATGTGGGATATCCTCTCGATGCAAAAAAGCGAAGCGAATACGGAATTTTCCAAGTTTATTATTAAAAATTATCTGGATTGGTTAAAAAATCATGACAGTGCCCCCGTATTGTCGAATGATGTGATGCGGGCGAAGGTTTTTCCGCACATGAAAGAGGATGTACCGACCTTATTTGTACTGCTCGACAACTTGCGTTACGACCAATGGAAAGTAATTGAGCCAATTATTTCCGAATTTTATCGCGTGGAGGAAGAGGATTATTTTTACAGCATCCTGCCGACTTCGACACAGTACAGCCGCAATGCCATTTTCTCGGGTTTGTTTCCGTTGGAAATTGACAAGCGTTATCCCGATTGGTGGAAAAATGATGTGGATGAAGGCGGGAAAAACCTGCACGAAGGCGATCTATTGGCAGAATTAGTAAAACGTACCTTCCGCAAACCGATCCGACAGGAGTATGTAAAGGTGACGAATGTGGCAAATGCCCGGCAATTGCAGGATAATATTTTGAATTATCTGAATAATGATTTTACCGCGATTGTATATAACTTTATTGATATGCTTTCGCACGCGCGTACGGAAATGGAAGTACTGAAAGAATTAGCGGGTGACGAAAAAGCTTACCGCTCCCTCACGCGCTCCTGGTTTGTCAATTCGCCGCTGTGGGCTGCCCTGCAACGCGCCGCCGAGCGGGATATTCAATTGATTGTAGCGACCGACCACGGTACTATTCGCGTGAATACGCCTTCCAAAGTGGTAGGTGACCGCGAAACGACGACGAATCTGCGCTATAAAGTTGGCAGAAATTTGCAATATGAACGCCGCGATGTGCTGGAAGTACGCGACCCGGAGAAAGCGATGCTGCCAAGACCCAATGTGAGTTCGACTTTCATTTTTGCGAAAGAGGATAAATTCTTCTTGTATCCCAATAATTATAATTATTACAACAATTATTATAAAAATACTTTTCAGCACGGCGGAATTTCGTTGGAGGAGATGATTTGTCCGGTGGTGCGCTTGAGAACGAGGTAAAGCTTGATGCTGTTGATACTGTGGTTTCTGCGATACGAAGGATACTGTTGATACTTGAGTGACAGTAGCATCGCGCAGCAAGTATCAAAAGCATCCACAGCATCCGCATCGCCAGCATCTAAAAGATTTAAAAATATGCTAACCCTGTTAACCAACCTTTGGAAAACCGAGCCTCGGGTACGCCTCCTGGTACTACTTGGCGCGTCAATGGCGTTTAGCGTTAGTATGGGTGCCTTTCGCATCTGGCATTCAAATACCCTAACGTATGCTTTTTTAGTGTGGAATTTAATGCTCGCTGCCATTCCGTATGGCATTAGCACCTTGCTGGTAGAATTTGAATCTTTGCGCAAGCGGCAGCTTCTTTTTTGGAGTTTGCTCGCGCTGTGGCTGCTCTTTTTACCAAATGCACCTTATATTTTCACCGATTTATTTCACCTCAAGCCCAGAAATGGCGTGCCACTTTGGTTCGACCTGCTTCTGTTGCTCTCGTTCGCCTGGAATGGAATTATCCTATGTTACCTCAGTCTGTTCGAAGTGCAGGAATTGGTAGCCGCGAGAATTGGCAAACGTTTGACCTGGTTATCGGTGTTTGCCATTTTATTCCTGTGTGCATTTGGCGTTTACCTGGGTAGGTTTTTGCGGTGGAATAGCTGGGATTTATTTTTAAATCCCTCCGCGCTGTTTTCCGACATTGCCGACCGGTTTTTACATCCTTTGCTGCATCTGCAAACCTGGGGATTGACGCTTGGCTACGGTACTTTCCTGATTTTGGGCTATTTAACATTGCAGATGCTCATTCGGCACCAGCGCAACATTTAGGATTCGTTTCCAACATATTGTTTCAAATCTTTCTGTATCTTCGTCCTGGTAAATGATCAATGGTAAATTGTCAATAAATTATGTATTCCAGAGACGAACAACGTGTGTTTTTCGAGCTTTCCAAGAAATACCTCAATGAAGACAGCCTGCTCGGCGGCACTCAGGCACCGCAGCAAATGGATGAACTACGCCGCCTCATCAATTATCATGAATGGCGCTATTATATTTTGAATGATCCGGTGGTGAGTGATTATGAGTATGATCAGTTGTATAAAAAACTTGAATTGCTTGAAGAGCAGTACCCGGAACTCGTGACGCCCGACTCACCGACGCAACGCGTTTCTGCGGATTTGACCGCTGATTTTCCAGAAGTAGCGCACCTCACGCCGATGTTGTCTTTGGGTAATTCGTATGACGAAAATGATTTATTTGAATTTGATAAGCAAATCAAAAGGCTGCTGGGAATACCTGAAAATGAGCCGATTGAATATGCTGTAGAACCAAAATTTGATGGCGGCAGTATTGCTTTGGTTTATGAAAAGGATCGGCTGATGCGCGCTGCCACCCGTGGGAATGGTGTGATTGGTGAAGAAATGACTGCCAATGCGCGGGTGATCAAATCTATTCCTCTAAAAGCGAATTTCTCGGATTTTGGCATTTACAAAGTGGAATTGCGCGGCGAGGCCTTGATTCGCAAGGATAACTTCAAGAAAATCAATGCCCAGCGCGCAGAGCAAGGTCTGACGCTTTTTGCCAATCCGCGCAACGCCGCCACCGGTGGCTTACGCATGAAGGATCCAAAAGAAACAGCGCAGCGCGGTTTGGAGGCATTTATTTACACCTTGGGCTATGCAATTGATCAAGACAACAATAATGTATTAAATAAATTTTCTACGCATTGGGAAAGTTTGGATTTGCTGGGAACCCTGGGTTTTAAAGTGCCGACGATTGAGCGGAAACTGTGTAAAAATATTCAGGAAGTAGTGGAATTTTGCCACCTGTGGCAAGAGCAACGCGAAGATTATCCTTACGAAATTGACGGGATGGTAGTCAAAGTGAACCGTCGCGAATTGCAGGAGCGCAGCGGCTACACACAGCACCACCCGCGCTGGGCGATTGCATTCAAATTTCGCGCCAAGCAGGCAACTTCCAAGTTGTTAAAAGTTGATTATCAGGTTGGTAAGATTGGTTCGATCACACCAGTTGCCAAAATAGAACCCGTACAATTGGCTGGCGTTACCATTTCTTCCATTTCGCTGCATAATGAGGACTTTATCAAGAGCAAAGACATTCGTCTGGGTGATACAGTGTTGGTAGAACGCGCCGGTGATGTGATTCCGTACATTGTAAAACCAATGGAAGAGCTGCGTTCGGGCGCTGAGGAAAAGATTGAATTTCCGCGCTACTGCCCCATCAATGATACCGAAACCCCGGTTGCCTTGGTACGATTGGAAGACGAGGCAGCCTGGCGTTGCCCGCATTGCGTGTGTGGGGCGCAGGATTTGCAGCGCATTATTTTTCATGTGTCCAAAGATGCGATGGATATTGAGGGTTTTGGCAAATCTATTGTCGAACGTTTTTATGAATTGGGCTGGCTGCGCTCTATTGCAGATGTGTACCGTTTGGATTTTGAAAAAATTGCCGAATTAGAAGGTTTTGGTAAAAAATCTGCGGAAAATCTGCGGAAATCCATTGAAAAAGCCAAGCAAAATCCGATTCAACGCTTGTTACATAGCCTGAGCATTCATCATCTGGGCAAAAAAGTGTCGCGCCTCGTAGCAGCGAATGTCGAGTACGTGCTGGACCTGCGAAATTGGACACTAGAGGATTTTACCAATATAAAAGACGTGGGTCCAATTGTTGCGGAAAATATTGTCAAGTGGTTTTCCAAAGGTGAAAACATTGCCCTGCTCGCGCAAATGGAAAACCTGGGGGTCAACCTGCGCCAAACCGCCGAAGACCGCCCGAAGCAAGTCGCCGCCGATGCCCCACTTGCCGGAAAAACCATCCTTTTTACCGGCACTTTGCAGAAAATGGGTCGCAAGGAAGCCCAACTCAAAGCCGAAGCCCTCGGTGCCAAAAATATCAGCGCGGTGAGTGGCAATCTGAACATTCTGGTGGTGGGCGAAGAAGCAGGCTCCAAACTCAAGAAAGCGCAAGAACTGGGCACGGTGCAGATTTTGACGGAGGAGGAGTTTTTGGCGCTGGTGGGGAGTTGAAAAGTTAAGAAATTGCAGTGCTTGTGTGGGTTGGTACTGGCTTTTTGCTTGGAAAGATGTTATATTTGTAAGAAGGTTGAATTAAACTTATGGAATCAAATAGCAAACCCAATAATGTGTATATCGGCGCTTTGAAGCTGCGGAATATTAAGTGCTTCAAGGGTGAACACATTATTGATTTTACAGATAAAGAAGGGAAACTGCACCAGTGGACGGTTATTATTGGCAATAATAATACAGGGAAGACGACGATTTTGAGGGCGATAGCGGATTTAGAGCCTTATCCCATTTTACAAGAAGTAAATGAGAAGGATGAACGAAAAACATTATTATCCTTAAGTCCATATAATTTAAATAAAAGAGGAAAACCTCAGTACAGTGACAAAAGTGCAAAATACTGTTTGAGCTGGCTGGATTTAGAGGTGTTGAGCAAAAGATGTTGTAAATGATCCAATCCATACTTGAAAAAAGAATATA
>JBKBWT010000446.1:0-4743 GCA_046314415.1 Saprospiraceae bacterium | reverse complement strand
TATGAATCTAAATTAAGCTAAGCTATGAAGTGGTCTTTCCTTTGGGTACTCGTATTGCTCCTCCTGGGGCAAATACAAGCGCAATCCAATCAACGCTTAACCTATTGCAATCCGGTAGATATCAATTACCGGTACAATTTTGAGCAAATCCCGCAGCAAATCAGCTATCGCTCAGGCGCCGATCCGGTTATTATCAATCACAAAGGCGAATACTATCTGTTTGCTACCATTTCCGGAGGTTACTGGCATTCTAAAGACTTGAAAAACTGGCAATACATAACGCCGAGTCGCTGGCCCTTTGAAGACAATTGCGCACCCGCAGCGTGGTCATTCGGTGATACTTTGCTCTTGTTTCAATCTACATTCGAACAACGCCCTATTTTATACTCCACAACGCCAGAAACAGGCAAGTTAGAGTTCTACAATCGCTGGTTACCCATTCTCCCAAACAAAATGGGACCCTGGGATCCCGCACTTTTTCATGATGAAGCAACAAATCGCTGGTTTATGTACTTCGGATCGTCAAATTTATACCCCTTATACGGCGTTGAATTGGATTATAACCGAAGATTGACGTATAAAGACGAACCCCGCGGCTTGATTTACCTCTACCCACACGTGCATGGCTGGGAAAGATTCGGACCGAACCATACCAGCAACATCACACCCTTTACCGAAGGTGCGTGGATGACCAAACATGCAGGCAAATACTATCTCCAATACGGTGCACCCGGCACCGAGTACAACGTATATGCCAATGGAACCTACGTGGGCGACGACCCGCTTGGTCCTTTTACGTATGCGCCCTACAATCCGGTATCTTATAAGCCCGGCGGCTTCGTAGTGGGTGCCGGACACGGCAATACTTTTCAAGACAAGCATGGCAATTACTGGAACACCGGCACGCCGTGGATTGCAGTCAACTGGAATTTTGAACGCAGAATCGCCATGTTCCCCGCAGGCTTTGACCAGGATGGTCAGATGTTTTCCAATACCCGCTTTGGCGACTTTCCACAGTACTTACCCGATAAAAAATGGAACGACCGCAACGACTTATTCACCGGCTGGATGTTATTGTCGTATAAAAAGCCTGTCACAGTCTCTTCCGTGCGCGATACTTTTAGTGCAAACCGTTTAACCGATGAAAATCCGCGGACGTTTTGGGTTGCAAATACCAATAAAAGTGGTGAGTCCGCAACCATTGACCTGCAAAAGGTCTATGATGTAAAAGCGTTGCAGATTAATTATACCGACTATAAATCCAATATTTATTACAACGACGAAAAGGTCTATATCCAGCAGAAGTTTTTCGCTTCTACCGACGGTAAAAACTGGCAGGTCATTTTTGATAATACCGACAAAAGAGAAGATCGCCCCAACGCCTACATCGAATTGCCACAAACGGTAAAAGCCCGCTACATCAAGTACGAAAATGGCTACGTACCCACGCCCAATCTCGCCATCAGCGACATTCGGTTATTTGGCAATGGCAACGCTAAAGCCCCGGCTACGCCAACTAATCTCAAAGCCCAGCGCCATACGGATCAACGCGATGCTACCATTACCTGGGAGGCGGTTCCCAACGCCGTAGGGTACAATATTTTGTGGGGGATTGCGCCCGATAAGCTTTACCAGACCTATCAGGTGTGGGCGGACGCGGGTACCAAGCTGGAGCTGCGCGCTTTGAACGTTGGGGTGGATTATTATTACGCCATCGAGGCTTTTGATGAGAACGGGGTTTCGCCTTTGAGCAAAGTCGTGCGCGAAACGAAGCAATAAGATACGCCAATTTGAAGCCGCTTAATAGTACGATCCCTGCTTTTAAACGGCTTTATTCTTGCAACGTAAGTTACGGATGAAAGAATGATGAAGTGCGACCCTGACCTTATTCGGGGTCGTTTCTCTTATTATTTGATCGTTGTTATGCCACAGGAAAAGTTTAAGAAAAGCGGAGCAACTTCGGAACAGTCGCGCCTTCAGCCAGATTCCATTCGATGCTTTTATAATCCAATTCGACTCTTTTATAATCCAATTCGAGTATCGGAGCATCCAATTGGACTCTTTTATAATCCAATTCGAGTATCGGAGAAACCAATGGAAAGTGCATTGTTTCAAAAGCAAGCCAAAGAAACCGCCGAGTCGCGCTTTCAGGGCGGCATTCATTTCCGCACCGACAATGAAGTGGGTTTAGAAATCGGTAGAAAAATAGCGGGTGCAGTGATTAAAAAGATTGCAAGAGATGGTGCAAACGGGGAATTAAAACTAGCAAAAAATAAGTAGGAATTCGGTTTGCAAAAAAGTTGAGAAAACCCCAGTTATTTCATTATTATTAATGCAATACCAATAAAATAAGCTGTTTTTTGTATATTTGACGGCAACAAGATCAATGCGTAACCCAGGTTAGCGACGATATAAAACAGATGGGAAAGGGTAAAAAACACCAGGCAATTTTAAAATAAACAAAAACAAACAGAACGATGCAAACCAACCCTACCTACAAAAGTCTTGATGGTTTACACTCAAGTAAGCAACAATCCAACCGACTCCTGTTTTTAGGAATTCTCTTATTCTTTTCTGGCTTGGTGGCTGGGTTATTTATTCCACTGATGGCAAATCCACGCATGGGTTTATCTACACATTTGGAAGGCATTATGAATGGGCTTTTTTTACTTGCGCTGGGACTAATCTGGCATAAATTAATGTTAACCAATCGCTGGCTAAATATTACTTTTTGGCTAACGGTGTATGGATCATTTGCCAATCTGATTGCCGTGTTGATTGCCGCTATGACGGGTTTTGGAAAAATGATGCCCATTGCCGGCGGACAGGAAGGAACACCGCTGTTGGAAGGGATTATCTCTTTTTTATTAATATCGCTTGCCTTGGCAATGTTGATGGTGTGCAGTATTGTATTGGTCGGATTATTCAAATACATGAAGCAAAGCCAACAGCAGGAAATGATTTAAGTACCAAAAATAAACCAATGAGCATCCGTTTAAATCAAATTACCATTCAGGTTCAAGACGTGGAGCAATCCATTGCATTTTACGAAAAATTAGGCTTAACGTTGATTGTAAAAAACTTACCAAGTTACGCCAGATTTGAGTGTGCAGGCGGAGAAGCTACGTTTTCGTTGCACCAAACCGAAGGTACCGGTCATCAGGAAAACGGTGCCTGGATTTATTTTGAAACAGAGGATGTAGATGCTACGGTGCAGCAATTAATGGAACAAGGCATTGTATTTGAGGCATTACCCGAAGATAAACCCTGGTTGTGGCGGGAAGCACGCCTGAAAGATTTGGATCACAATCAACTTATTATTTATCATGCAGGTGCGCATAGAAAAAATCCGCCCTGGAGAATTTAATTATAGAAAGGAATCATTTAGTAAATATCATATTTTTGCCAGCTTTGGCTACTTCGGCTTTCACCCGTTCGTATTCTTCGGCATCAATAAAACCCTTTTCGTGCGCATGACGCGCGGCTTCGGCGGTATCATTCACCAAAAGCAAGTCTAAATGCTTGGTTTTTAATTGTTTAGTAAAATGCAGGATAATCTTTAAATTGCGTCGCTCGGAAACTTTGCGAATGTACAAAGCCAGAATGCGGTTGGGATATTTTTCAGCAATTTCCGTGTAAATAACGGCATCATGTTGCCCGCTGTCACCAATTAAAATGAATTTTACGTCGGGAAATACGTCTAACAAATGTTCAATTTTATCTTTCTTGTGCAAATGGCTGCCGCCACCGGATTTAAAGAGTTCTAACAAACCAGTCTTTAGACTTTTCAATAAAAATGGACCTTTGGGAATATTGCGCACCCGACAAAAGTCTTCCAAAAAATCGTATAAATTCCATTCACTACTGCTGACATAAAAGATCGGATTGCGATAAGCTTTGTTACGTCCCTGATGTAAAGCCCAGTAAAAAGAAGCCACGCCGGTAAAAGGCAAACGAGTTTTCGAGTTTTTAAAAACAACCAGCCAAAACTTGCGAAAAATATTGGTGGCATGCGAAATCAAAATCGTATCATCTACGTCGGAAATGATGCCAAAGGTTCGTTGTTCTTCCAGAATATAAATTTCACCGGTCTGTACCAATGGCTCCTGCGTCTCCACGAGTTTATCCAACACCTGATATTCAATCGGCACCCAACCATTCAATAACAAAGGCGATTCAAAGTGAAAAATGGCTTCAAAATAGCCTTTTTCATTGGTCACAACCTCTTGATAATGACCGGAAAAGCGAATACCCACGCGCACCTGCGGTAATCCCCTGCTGAGATAACGACTAATCATCGCCCAGAGATTTTTGCGGCGCGTATCCTGCAATTGGGCTTCGTACAAGACCCGATCATCCAGCACGTGACCTCGGGTAATGACGCGCTGTGAGGTACCATAACCACGATACGCGGTAATGACGGGCGGCGATTCAAGTTTTAATAATTTTTTTAACCAGTTGAAGAACTTTTCCTGCAATGTTCCTTTCCATTTATAATTCCAGCCGTGCTTATACACTCATTTTTAAAATATTTTTACATTTTGTAAAAAAAGCTGGAGGTGAGTAAATATTATTCAGGCAATTTGCAATCATTCACTGCGCTTATCCCTCAATAGAATGGAACGTATTCCCAAGATCAACGTTGAAAACAAACTGTTATTTGTAATCAATCCCATCTCTGGTGGTGTAGATAAAACCGCATTTAAAAACCAGTTGGAAGCAATCTGTATCGAAAAAAATGTG
>JBKBWT010000445.1:1753-4758 GCA_046314415.1 Saprospiraceae bacterium | reverse complement strand
GTAGGGGTAACCAGTGGTTTTGTAAAAGAATTGGAGTTGGTAGGTGTTGGTTATCGTGCTCAAAATACAGGACAGTTACTCGAATTAACGCTGGGTTTTTCGCACCCAATTATGTTTTACATTCCATCTGAGATCAAGGTAGAAACGAAACAAGAAAAGGGTAAAAATCCACTTATTCGTTTGGAAAGTAATGATAAGCAGTTGTTAGGTCAAGTAGCTGCAAAAATCCGCGCACTTAGAAAACCTGAACCTTACAAAGGTAAAGGTGTCCGCTACACGGATGAACTTATTCGTCGTAAAGCTGGTAAAACAGCCGGGGGTAAAAAATAAACAAAATTCGAGGTGCTCTAGTGTTATGATGTATAATCTTGGACACTTGGTGCCTAATTATTGCAACATAAATTTCGTAGCGTTTTGGGTTTGGTAATCAACGCCTTACACTAAAACTAAAACCGAAAAAAATGACAGTAGATAAAGTAGGTAGAAGAAAAAAGATTCACTACCGTATTCGTAAAAAAATAACTGGAACGCCTTCCAGACCACGCTTGTCGGTTTTCCGTAGCAACAAATTCATTTATTGCCAAGTAATAGATGATACTACTGGTTACACCCTTGCTTCAGCTTCTTCTCGTGAGGAGAGCATTGCCAAAGGTGTTCCCAAAGTAGAACAGGCAAAAGCTGTTGGTAAACTGCTGGCAGAAAGAGTTCAAGCTAAAAACATTAGCTCCGTAACCTTCGACCGAGGCGGTTATTTATATCACGGTCGGGTGAAGGCGTTGGCAGACGGTGCCCGCGAAGGCGGACTTCAATTTTAAGAACATTCTAATAGATTGCGATAATGGCAAAAAATAATCAAGGCAATAACCGCGTCAGACCGGCAGAAACGGAACTGAAAGAAAAATTGGTAAGCCTTAATCGTGTGGCAAAAGTTACTAAAGGTGGTCGTACGTTTAGCTTCGCAGCAATCGTAGTAGTAGGCGACGGCAATGGTACCGTAGGGCATGGCTTAGGTAAAGCGCGTGATGTATCGGAGTCTATTGCGAAAGCAGTGGATGACGCAAAGAAAAACCTGGTGAAAGTGCCTTTACACAAAGGAACGATCCCACATGAGCAAAAAGGAAAGTATGGCGCTGGTAAAGTGTTGATTAAGCCTGCTGCTGATGGTACAGGAGTAATCGCCGGTGGTGCTATGCGTGCAGTGCTGGAAATTGCCGGTGTTCACAATGTATTGGCAAAATCTCAAGGTTCTTCCAACCCACACAATGTGGTGAAGGCAACAATTGACGCTTTGTCCAAACTACGTAACCCGGTGGAAGTAGCTCGTCAGCGCAATATGTCGCTGGAAAAATTGTTTAAAGGCTAATAATTCTGCGAATTCGATAAACTCGAAAGCATGGCAAAGATTAGAATAACACAAGTAAAAAGCACCATTGATCGCCCGAAGCGTCAAAAAGACACTGTCAAAGCGCTGGGCATCAAGAAGATGAACCAGACTGTGGAGCATGAAGCAACGCCACAGATTTTAGGTATGGTGCGCAAAGTAAGCCATCTGCTAAAGGTGGAGCCTGCATAAACCAGGCTAAAGATTTTAGATTAAGCTTTAATAATTACAGGGTCTAAAATCTTAAATTTTTATTCAAAGATAACGATTAAATCGCAAGGATATAATGGAACTGCATAGTTTAAAACCGGCAGCAGGTGCTACTAAAAAACGTAAGAGAATAGCCAGAGGGCAAGGATCGGGGCACGGTGGTACATCTACAAAAGGTCATAAAGGTGACAAAGCCCGCGCTGGTCATAAGCGCAAGCGTAATTTTGAAGGTGGTCAAATGCCCTTGCAAATGCGCGTTGCGAAAGTGGGCTTCAAAAATCCAACCCGAGTAGAATATGTTGGCATTAATCTGGAAAGATTGCAGTATATTGCCGACAAATACAAACTTAGTGCCGTTGATATCAACGCTTTGGTAGAACATGGTGTTGTAAAAAAGAACGACCGCGTGAAAATCTTAGGCACCGGTGAGTTGACAACGAAGTTGAGCGTAAGCGCCCATGCATTTTCAGCAACTGCCAAGCAGTCTATTGAGCAGCTAGGTGGAAGCGTTAATATCGTTAAATAAGAACGATGAAGAAATTAATCACAACCATTCAGAACATCTGGAAGATCAAGGAATTGCGCAATCGTATCCTATTCACTTTAGGATTGCTGGCGGTGTATCGTTTAGGTTCGTATATCGTGCTTCCGGGTGTGGTGCCCTCCGTTTTGGACGAGGCTGCCAGAAATAGTTCTACGCCAAATGACCTTTTAGGGTTGATTAATATTTTTACAGGTGGGGCATTCAATAATGCTGCCATCTTTGCTTTGGGTATTATGCCCTATATCACCTCATCCATTATTATTCAGTTGTTGGGCTTTGCAGTTCCTTATTTCCAGCGGCTTCAGCAAAAGGAAGGCGAGTCCGGTCGGAAGAAATTAAATCAGATTACACGTATTCTTACAGTGGCTATTACCTTGGTACAAGGTAGTGGTTATCTTACCTATGTTAATAGTCTTGGTGCGATTTCACCGGAAATTCCCAGAGCTATTTTCTGGTTTTCCAATATTCTGATTTTGTCAACTGGTACCGTATTTGCAATGTGGTTGGGGTAACGCATCACCGATCGTGGCTTAGGAAATGGTGTGTCCTTGTTAATCATGGTTGGGATATTAGCTCGTTTACCACAGGCATTTGTCGGTGAACTCCTGCTACGTTTGGATAATGGCGGATTTTTGATTTTTGTAATTGAGATTTTCGCGTTATTTGCAGTAATCATGGCAATGATTGTAGTAGTACAAGGGGTTCGTAAAATTCCTATCCAGTTTGCAAAACGAATGGTCGGACGGGGTGCTTCAGCAATGCCGGCAGCCGGTCAACGCGACTATATTCCGCTGAAGGTTAACGCGGCAGGTGTAATGCCCATCATTTTTGCACAGGCTTTGATGTTCTTGCCGGCAACGGCGGCTCAAT
>JBKBWT010000445.1:0-1743 GCA_046314415.1 Saprospiraceae bacterium | reverse complement strand
CTTCGAGCTCAGTTTTGGTAGCACTCAACGATTTTACTTCGGTAACCTATAACGTGGTATATTTCATCTTAGTGGTTGTATTTACTTACATTTACACGGCTCTGATGGTGAATCCGCAACAATATGCAGAATACCTGAAGCGCCAGAATGCTTTTATACCTGGGATTAAACCGGGTAAAGATACAGCGGATTTTATTGATGCCATTACAACTCGTATTACCTTGCCTGGCTCTGTTTTCCTTGGTATCATTGCTATTCTACCTGCATTTGCAACAGGCATGGGCGTCAACACTGCATTTGCAGTATTTTTTGGTGGAACCTCCATGCTAATTCTGGTGGGTGTTGCATTGGATACACTGCAACAAATTGAAAGCCACCTGCTGATGCGTCGTTATGATGGTCTGGTAAAATCAGGACGTATTCAGGGTAGAAGTACCGGTAGAATGCAAGGTATCGGCGCTAATATGTAAGATTGAACTTTCTGATTCAAACTGTGGTTTTGGGGTTTATTGTAATCAATATTTAATCTTACATATTTATTACGGCTGTCATGATTTATTATAAAACCGACGAAGAGATAGAACTGATTCGACAGAGTTGCTTGCTGGTGTGCAAAACACTAGCCGAGGTTGCACTACTCTTGAAACCTGGTATGGACAGCAGTAAAATTGATCGTGTAGCAGAAGAATTCATTAGGGACCACAAAGCTGTGCCCGCATTCAAGGGATATAGAGGTTTTCCAGCATCTCTTTGTGTTTCGCTCAACGATGTGGTCGTACATGGAATTCCCAACGAAAAGCAAGTTTTTCGGGATGGAGACATCGTTTCTGTGGACTGCGGCGTGCAATGGAACGGCTACTTTGGAGATGCTGCCTATACTTTTGCCATCGGGGATGTTGCAGAGCCTGTCATGAAATTACTGCGAGTTACTCATACATCTCTTTATAAGGGTATTCAACAAGCAGTTGCTGGTAATCGCCTTGGAGATATTGGTTTTGCTGTACAAAATTACGTTGAAAGAGAACATGGATATGGGGTGGTCAGAGAGTTGGTAGGGCATGGCGTTGGACGTGAACTGCATGAATCTCCAGAAGTTGCTAACTATGGTCAGCGTGGCAGGGGTATTAAATTGAAAGAAGGTTTGGTTATTGCTATCGAGCCTATGGTTAACCTCGGTAAGAAAGAAGTGCGCACGGAACGGGATGGCTGGACAGTACATGCCAAAGATGGGAAACCTTCTGCTCACTTCGAACATACGGTAGCCGTAGGAAAAAAATCGGCGGATATTTTATCTGACCATTCTTACATCGAAATAGCTATTCGTAACAATCCGAATCTAAAAGAATTAGAAGCAAAAACTTCGGCAGCCGCTTAACAATGCTGCTTTTTGAACTAAATTCAAAGAAAATTTTGGGGTAATGAGAAAAGATTATCGAACTTTTCTTATCTTTGCACTCCGAAAAATCATTTATGGCTAAAAAGAACCTGATTAAGCAGGATGGTATTATTGAAGAAGCCCTGTCGAATGCTATGTTCCGCGTTCGTTTGGAGAATGACCATCAAATTATTGCTACGATTTCAGGAAAGATGAGAATGAATTATATTAGGATTTTACCTGGTGACAAAGTTTCGGTAGAAATGTCTCCGTATGACTTGTCGAGAGGTAGGATTATTTACCGATATAAATAAGAAGGATCATGAAAGTCAGAGCTTCAGTAAAGAAACGCTCCACTGATTGCAAAA
>JBKBWT010000444.1:0-4798 GCA_046314415.1 Saprospiraceae bacterium | reverse complement strand
ATCCCGTGAAAATCGGTAAAAAATATGGATATATCAATGTGAAAGGCGAGGTGATTATTGAGCCTAAGTTCTTCAGTGTCAATTGGTTTAGCGACAATCGGGCGATTGTGGAAACTGCGCCCGGACGCAAAGCAATGATTAATAAAAAAGGTAATATTATATTTCAGGATACAACCGGATTTTTACATATCGAATATAAAGATGGCTTGGTGCGATTTAATAAGAACGAGCGAAGTTGCTTTCTCGACAGTCTGGGGCAGGTGCGCTTTTGCCTGCCCGATTCCGTTTCATTTGCGGAAACGGCTTTCTTCGATGAGCGTTTGTTGATTCGGCACGCTGCGGGCTATTTTGCTTACCTCGACCCCCAGGGCAAGGAGGTGTACCGCTTCCGGCGGGGCTTTCCCGGTAATTATCACGAAGACAAGGTGCGGCGTAATTTTAATAGACGGACGTGTTTTTTTAATAAAAATGGCAGAAGATTATTTTGTGTGCAAGGACCTGCCGATGATTTTAATAGCAATCGCGCACTAATTGAGCAAAAAGGGAATATTTATTACATTGATAATAAAGGTTATCCGGTTATTCGCCAATTGCCGTACGATAGAGTCACTGCTTTTGTAAATGGTTTTGCGCTGGTGGAGCAAGCGGAAAAAGTCGGGTTTATTGATACCAACGGCGAGGAAGTCATTCCGCCGAGGTATGAAAAAAGTTTATATTTTTCCAGTGGATTAGTGGCGGTACAAGTAGCTGAAAATCAATGGATTTTTGTTGATGAGCACAATGAGCAGGTCATTCCCCAAACGTTTAAGGCAGTGACTGCGCCGGGCTTTGTGGGCGAACTGGCTTACGTGTACTTAGGTGGACGCTGGTGTTATATTAATAAAAAAGGTGATATTATATGGGAATTAACGAATGAGCCCTCCAAGGAGTAATTTACATCAACAAAACCATTTGGTGGCTTTATGATGTTTTAAAAGGCATTTGGCAATGACCAGATTTTACTTTTCACTTTCGATTTTGCAAATATGCTTGGAGCAATCATTGGGGATGTAATTGGTTCTGTTTATGAAAAAGCGGGTTTAAAAACCATTGATTTTGAGTTGTTTATACCAGAATCGCACTTTACGGATGATACTGTACTGACCATAGCCGTAATGGATTGTTTAATCAATCAGAAAGATTATACCCCTACTTTTCAGGAATACGGCAGGCGTTATCAGCAGGTTGGTTTCAGTAAAAATTTTAAAAACTGGCTGGCAGCCGAGAATCCACAACCTTATCCGGCAGATACCAATGGCGCAGCAATGCGCGTGAGTCCGATTGCCTGGTTTTACGATCGTTTGGAGTCGGTGCAAGCCGAAGCCGAGCGCAGCGCCGTGGTAAGTCACCAACATCCAGACGCGATCAATGCCGCAGTGGCAACCGCGAGTGCCATTTTTCTTGCCCGCAAAGGCAGTACGAAAACGGAAATCAAGAATTACCTGGAAGCGGAGT
Organism: Saprospiraceae bacterium; assembly: GCA_046314415.1. Lineage (GTDB taxonomy): Bacteria > Bacteroidota > Bacteroidia > Chitinophagales > Saprospiraceae > JADJNW01. Next base: position 3,304 of record JBKBWT010000444.1, on the reverse strand, counting down.
TTGGTTATAACCTGAGCCGCACCCTGGAAGCGATTCGTCCGACCTATACTTTTGCAACGGCAGCGACGCAATCGGTGCCGGAAGCCATCATCGCTTTTTTAGAATCCTTTGATTATGAGGAAGCTATACGGAATGCTATTTCGCTGGGCGGCGATGCGGACACCCAAGCCAGTATTGCCGGGGCATTGGCAGAAGCATTTTACAAAAAAATTCCTACCACAATTGCCACCGAAACCATTCGCCGCCTGCCGCTTGGCTTTATTGAAACACTGGATGAATTTTATTCGAGAATATAATGTTATTCACTGCTTATTATATTTATATTATTTTATTGTGGCACATTTCTGAAAGGTGCTACAATGATTGGAAGCAAAAAGGACCTGCATAATAATTTAAAAAACTGTTCGGCTAACAGATTTTTTGGAAGGATATTTTTATAAATTGTGGCTTTCCAACCAAAAATTTTGCCATGAGAGTGCTTGTCCTAATCTTTATTCTACTAGCTTCGAAGCAATTGACTGCCCAGGAGGCTAAAATCACTAAACCCTGGAATGCTTTTTGGATTACGGTACCTAATGAACCGGCGAAGGGCTACGGCGTCTATCTTTTCCGCAAAAGCTTTGATCTTGTCAATAAACCTGCGACTTTTCCGATTTATGTATCCGGCGACCAGCGTTACAAATTATTTGTGAACGGGCAACTGGCATCGCTTGGTCCGGCGCGTGGCGACTTGTATCATTGGTTTTATGAAACGGTGGACCTGGCACCTTTTTTGCAAAATGGCAACAATCAGCTTGCGGCGGTGGTGTGGAACGATGGTGACCAAACGCCCGTGGCGCAAATTTCACTGCGAACAGCATTTATCGTGCAGGGCGCTACACCTGAAACCGAAGTGGTGAATACCAATAATACCTGGAAATGCACACGGGAAAATGCATATCAGCCTTTAAAACCTAACTTGATATACACGTATTATGTGTGTGGATCAGGCGATTTGGTGGATATGAATGTGGCAAAAACGGGTTGGAAAAATGTAGATTACAATGATGCGAATTGGTTAAATGCCAGTCAGATAGAAGTGGGCGTGCCCAAGGGGGTGTTTGATTGGGCAACCGGCTGGATGCTCGAACCCCGACCGATACCACAAATGGAATTGAGTCCGCAGCGCCTGCAAAAAGTCCGAAAAGCCGAAGGCGTGCAAGTGTCCGTAAATTTCCCTGCGCAAAAAGCGGCATTCACCGTGCCTGCTAATACCAAAGCAACCATTCTGCTCGATCAGACATTTTTGACCAATGCTTATCCTACGCTGGTGTTTAGTAAAGGCAAAAATGCCACACTTTCAATGAGTTATGCAGAAGGATTGTACATCAACGAAGGAGAGGAAAAGGATTGGCGCACACAAAAACAAAAAGGTAATCGCAATGAAATTGAAGGCAAACGTTTTGTGGGCAAAGAAGATCGGGTGATTTCAAATGGCGCTAATAATCAGGAATTTACTTCCTTATGGTGGCGTACCTATCGCTATTTGCAATTGCAAATTGAAACCCAGCAGGAAGCGCTGGTAATCGAAGATTTGTACGGTACGTTTACCGCTTATCCCTTTGGATTCAAGGCGACTTTTGATGCCGGAGACCCGGTTTTGAATCAAATCATGGATATTGGTTGGCGTACGGCGCGGCTTTGCGCGGGCGAAACCTACATGGATACGCCTTATTATGAACAATTACAATATGTTGGAGACACCCGTATTCAATGCTTGATTTCCTTGTACAACAGCGGCGACGACCGGCTGATGCGGCAAGCCATTAATTTGATTGATTATTCGCGCCTGGCGGAGGGCATCACGATGAGTCGCTACCCGACCGCACAACAGCAGATTATTCCGCCATTTTCATTGTGGTGGATTGCAATGCTGCACGATTTCTGGCACTATTGCCCTGATGCGGATTTTGTAAAAAGTAAATTGCCCGGCATGCGCCAGGTACTGCATTTTTTTAGTCAATTTCAAGCAGCCGATGGCTCATTGCAACACGCACCTTATTGGAATTTTACCGACTGGTGCGAAGCAGAAGGCTGGGATCGCGGCGTGGCACCTATTGGGAAAAACGGGCATTCAGCGGCACAGGATTTGCAATTATTATGGGCATATCAAATTGCAGCGGAATTAGAAGAGAAGTTAGGTTCTGTTGAACACATGAGGCAGTATAAAGCTGCTGCTTTGCAACTTCTACAAACTATCATTCAAAAATATTGGAATGAAGATAAGCAGTTATTTGCCGACCGTCCAGAGCAAGACCTTTATTCTCAACATGTAAACGCTTTAGCCATTTTAACAGGTACAACTAGTATAAACTGGGGAATTGATCCGAAGCAGCTAGCCAATAAAATTCTGACTGATACTTCATTATCACAAGCCACTATTTACTTCCAATATTATATTCATTTAGCGTTGATTAAAGCCGGTTTGGGTGATGATTATTTGAATTGGCTCGACATTTGGAAAGAAAATCTGGCACAAGGTATGACCACGCTCGCCGAAATTTCCGACATCAACAACACCCGCTCCGATTCACACGCGTGGGGGGCGCACCCGAATATTGAATTTTTGCGTACAGTTTTAGGCATTGACAGCGCCGCGCCGGGTTTTCAAAAAGTAAAAATTGAACCCCATTTGGGCAATTTAAATTTTGCTTCTGGAAGTATGCCGCATCCAAATGGCACAATATCAATCAATTACAAAAAGGAAAAAGATCAATGGACGGCGGAGATTACACTGCCGAAGCATACGGATGGCGTGTTGTTTTGGAAGGGAAAAGCGTATGCATTGAAGGGGGGAGAGAAGAATCATTTAAAAAGTCTAAAGTAAATTTTCTCGCTGATGTCCGCAGGATTGTGCCGCAAATTTTCGCGGAACACTTGGATCTACGATTTTCTGCGTGGTCACTTGCGCTCATCTGCGAGAAACAAACTAAGCTCAAAATGATACGAACAAATGTTCGTTTTTATGGTTAAAATGTCGTATCTTTGTTGCAAATAAAGAATGATTGAACCATGCAAGCTGTATCGAATAGTGCATTAGAGCAGGAATTTCAGGCGCGGATTGACCGCGAGGAAAAAATCGAGCCGAAAGACTGGATGCCGGAAACGTACCGAAAAACTTTAATTCGGCAGATTTCGCAGCATGCGCATTCTGAGATTGTCGGGATGTTGCCGGAAGGGAATTGGATTACCCGTGCGCCGTCGCTGCGTCGTAAGGTGGCCTTGATTGCCAAAGTGCAGGATGAAGCCGGTCATGGTTTGTACC
>JBKBWT010000443.1:0-4843 GCA_046314415.1 Saprospiraceae bacterium | reverse complement strand
CCATTTTTTCAAACAACAGCATTAAATCATATGCCGTCGTGGCGTTATTGAGTCCCTTTTCAAAAGCTTTGCTATCCTCCACCCCGCGCCGCACCTGAATATCCATTGCCCCCAGCTCGCGCATGGTTTGCGTCACCTTTTTAGCATCCACCCGTTCAATTATTATATTCGTCGCCAGATTACTACTATAAATAATCATATCATAACACAAATCATAAATGCTGGCTTGCTCCCCAATTTTTTGATATAATTTCGGTTCGGAATCATCGGATAATTCCAGGCTGAACGGACTTCCGTCAACAATACTTTTGAATTCGTTTTTAATTAATAATGAATCGGTTAGCTGAAATTTTCCCGCAGCGGCTTGTTTGTAAACTTCCACCAGAACCGGGGTTTTCATCGTGCTGGCGGCGTGAAAATTTTCTTTTTCATTGATAAATAAATCTTTCTTCTTACCGGATAAATCCCGAAATGCTACGGCGAACGCGCCCGGTGAACGGGAAAATTCTTTATGAATAGCAGCCTGTAAAAGCCGGTGCTGCGATTGGCAACTGCAAAACAGCGCGACGCTGCCGATAAAAAGGAGGAATCGAATCATAGGTGTGAATTTAAGTGCCAACGGACTATTTTACTGCTAAAATTAATGGCTATTTTCGCATTATAATAAATTCCAATGGCAAAAAAGCAAAAAATACCGGCTAAAACCATGCCCTTAGCAAAGCAGACTGTCAAGACGCAAGCGCCCGCAGAACCCTTTTGGCGCAAGCATTGGCTACCAGCAATGGTTTTGATGGCAGTGGCGATTGCCATTTACCTACCCACGCTGGGCTACGAATATGTGCTGGATGATAAAATTGTGATGACGGAAAATAATTACGTCAAGCAGGGTTGGTCGGGCATCGGCACGATTTTGACTACGGAGAGCCTGGAAGGGCATCTTGGTAAGCGTCCCGATCTCATTATTGGTGCGCGTTACCGCCCTTTGTCGCTGGTTACTTTTGCCATAGAATATAGCCTCTGGGGCTTGAATCCGACGCTGAGTCACCTCGTTAATGTTTTATTACATGGCTTATTAGCCGTGGTATTATTTCGATTATTACATCTTATGTTGCCCACGAAAAAAGCCTGGTATATCAGCTTACCTTTTGTAATTACATTATTATATTTATTACATCCCATTCATTCTGAGGCAGTTGCGAATGTAAAAGGGCGCGACGAAATCATGGCGGCATTGGGTGCTTTCGGTGCTTTATTTTATAGTTTATTATATGCTCGATCAGGAAAATTATTACATTCTATTTTAAGCAGTGTACTGTTTTTTCTGGCGTTGTTGTCCAAAGAAAGTGCTTTGCCGATGCTGGCAGTCATTCCGCTGACGCTTTATTTTTTCAGCAAAGCCAAACGCAATGTTTTAATTTCAAATGCTTCTTTATTGTTAATTTCCAGTATTTTATACTTAATAATACGCTATAATGCAGTAGGCTATTTGCTGGATAATGCCGTACAGGTGCAGAATGTGATGCTGAATCCATTTTTGGGCGTGGCGCCACTCGATCAGTTGGGTACCATTCTTTATACTTTATTAATCTACATCAAATTATTAATATTCCCCCATCCACTTACCATTGATTATTATCCATATCATATTCCAATTATTTCAATATTTGATTGGCGGGCACTCCTGTCGCTGGTTTTACACATTGGGCTTATTGTATTGGCAATCAAAGGATTAAAGCAAAAAACCATTCCATCATATGGGATTTTATTTTATCTGATTACATTGTCCATTGTTTCCAATTTGCTCGTGTCGGTGGGGGTTTTTATGAGCGAGCGTTTTGTTTTTATTCCTTCCTTGGGATTTTCCTTGATTTTGGGGTGGATTTTGGTGGAAAAATTACCGGAATGGCTGAAAATCAATCGTTTAAAACCGCATCTACTTACGCTGATCGCGGTAGGATTATTGAGCGCCGCTTATCTGGTGAAATTATTCGACCGCTTGCCTGACTGGCAAAACGGGTATGAATTGGATATGTCCGCTGCTACGGTTTCTCCCAATAGCGCGCGCGCCAATTTACTTGCCGGGGCGGCTATTTATACCCGAGAATATAATACCGGGCTGAATACGCCGCAAAAACTCGAATTATTACAAGAAATTTTATATTTTGTAAATAAATCGATTAAGATTGTACCCACTTATACCGATGCTTTGAATTTTAAAGCTTCGCTCCTGGGCGAACGTTATTCACTGGATAATGATTTGCAGCAGTTACTAGCTGAATATTATCAAATTGCGCAGGTGTACCCGAATGGCGAGAACATGAATGCTTATTTGAACTGGATTATTGAGAATGGACGTGGTGCACAACAGATTGTTAACTTCGCGTATCAGACTGGTTATGAATACTTTGCACAGCAACGTAAATATCAGGAAGCCATTTATTTTTTACAATTTGGCGAAAAAGCTAATCCCAACGACCCCCGAATCCGACAGGCGTTGGGACAGGTATATCAGCAAATGGGGAATCAGGCAAAAGCCGCATTTTACTTGAATTAAAACCAGATTGGTCGATTTTTTTTCAAATTATATAATAAGCATCATTTTTTGCATAAAATTTTATCATTTATGACATCACACGAGATTGATTATCGCATTTATGGCGAAGAAATGCAATTTGTGGAAATTGAGTTGGATCCTTACGAAACCGTCATCGCCGAGGCAGGCAGCATGATGATGATGGAGGAAGGCATTGAAGTAGCCACTATTTTTGGTGATGGCTCCCATCAGGAAGCGTCGCAGGGGCTGTGGGGCAAGGTGCTCAACGCCGGCAAGCGCTTGCTCACGGGCGAGAGTTTGTTTATGACGGCGTTTACACACGGGGGTACCGGCAAGAAAAAGGTGTCGTTTGCATCGCCATATCCAGGCAAAATTATTCCCTTGGATTTGGAAAAACTGGAGGGTAAGATCATTTGTCAGAAAGATGCCTTCTTGTGCGCGGCGAAGGGCGTGTCGGTGGGCATTGAATTTTCGCAAAAATTGGGCAGAGGTTTCTTCGGTGGCGAGGGCTTTATCATGCAAAAGATTGAGGGCGATGGTTGGGCGTTCCTGCATGCGGGCGGGCATATTGTGCAAAAGGAATTAACAATCGGGGAGGTGCTGAAAGTGGACACCGGCTGTCTGGTCGGCTTCACGCGCCACGTGGATTATGATATTGAAATGGTAAAAGGCATTAAAAATATGGTATTTGGTGGCGAAGGCTTGTTTTATGCGCGACTGGAAGGTCCGGGTATCGTGTGGGTGCAATCTTTGCCGTTTAATCGTTTGGCGGATCGGGTCATGGCAGCTTCGCGCAATTATGGCGCCGGTAGTAAAGAAGAAGGTAGCATGCTCGGCGGCTTGGGCAAGATGATCGGCGGGGATAATTGGTAGAATCTGTTGGCAGTTAGCAGTTTACATCTCGATGTAGGTACTGCTAACTGCCTATTAATCAATTGTTTCTCGTTTCTTTCACAGTGATTTTTTCTACGGCTTGCGCCAGAGTGATTTTATTTTTGTCGTAATCTTCAAGTACTGATTTTTTGACAGCAAGCTCCACTTCCTTCGGCATATCGCAGTCCTCGCAATTCATTAAATCCAGTTTGAAAATTAACAATTCGTCTGCATTTAAATTCCGTACCGTTCTGCCGTATTCAATCATGTTTTGCTTGAAGGTTTCCAAAAAATCGGGATAAGCCTCTTCCATCTTTTGCTGCCAATCGGAAATTTCCTCTTCTTCTGATTTATTTTTGTTTTGACCTTGACCTGGACTAGCGCTCCACACGGTACTGCCTGCCTTGGTGGAAAAAGAATAGGAATAATTTGCTTTTCCGAAAAAGCTTCCAAAATTCATATTAAAAATAACCCCCAATCCTTCAATTTTTTCATAACTCGGATCACCGTACAGCCGGAACGTCTCTGACAAATCATTCTGGTACAGGCGATGAAAAATAGAGCTTAGCAACTCCAGATCGGTCTCTTTCTTGTTCGTAATACTTTGCTCCGTATATTTAATTTTTTGCTCCAATTGCGCTTTTGTCAACTTCCCGCTGCGAAAATCATCCAATACGGCTTTGCTCAATTCGGCGGTTAATTCTTTTTGGGGATTCTCATCCGATTCTGAAGCTGTAAAAATGTTTGTTCGGGATAAAGCAATGACGTTGCTACCGAAATTATGCCGTGCACCATAACGTAACAATACTTTTTCATTGTTTTTCAGCTGACTCAGCAACTGGGCATAATCCGTCAGGAAAACCTTCATTACATTTTTAAGATTATTTTGAGTAGCCGTCCGCAGGCTGTCCTGATCGAGCGGAACTTTCTTTTTACTTCCATCTCTTAAATCCAGTACCGAGCCATAGCCAGATATCAAAACATCATTTCCTGTCATAACAACGCCACCGCTGCCAATGGTAAACATCGCGCCATGCCCCTCAATGTAGGTGCCTTCCACATTACTGATAAAACCAAAACCTACATTTTGCTTGAGCAGCGTTGCCAAAATATTCTCCGCCACTTCAATATCGCGCTTCATGCGATCATTGTTAGCCTCCTGTGCATAGATAAAATTTGCCAACAGGATAAATAAAAAAAGTGAATAATATTTAATTTTCATATTCATGTCGAATGATTTTTAATAAATTTTGTGTAATAAAAAGAGGAATTTATTTACTTATTAATTAATCAATTGTCCATTGAAAATCAAATTAGTCGCCGGTATTTGTTCGTACTAAAATATTTTTAAATAATTCTTCCGTTCCCTGTCGATTCAATTCCACATTTTGATTCAGCATCACAAAATTTCGCTCG
>JBKBWT010000442.1:0-4873 GCA_046314415.1 Saprospiraceae bacterium | reverse complement strand
TTTAATAAATAAGGCGTTGTTTTTGAAGCTAATTCCAGCAGATTAAAATTTTCAGAATGAAATAAATACTTTTCTTTGGAAACATTGAGTGCATACTCCTTGCCCAGCGGCAGTACTACAAGAAATTCGCCATCAGCATCCGTGGTCGCATTGGCGAAAGTTTGATTCCCTTTTAAATCGCGAAATTCCACTTTTGCTACCAGCGGTGCTTTGGTATTGTCATCTATCACCTTGGCTTTGACGTAGGTAACCAGATTCGGGCGAAGCGTAGGCGGTAGTTCAAAGCTGTAAATGTTGACATCGGCACGCGTCGGGAAAGGCACATTCGTTTCCTGCTGTGTTTCCACCATTGAAAAATAAGCCGTTGTGCCGTCGAGACTGGTAATAAGCGCACTTTCATCGGAACGGGTATTGATCGGATAGCCAAAATTTTGGGCTTTACCCCAGCGCCCGTTGGCATCGGCGCGAGCAATGAATAAATCGGTGCCCCCCATGCCAGGATGCCCGTCAGACATGAAGTACAGCGTACTCCCATCAGGATGAATAAATGGCGACTGATCATTGCCGACGGTATTGATATTTTCACCTAGATTCACGGGTTTGCCCCAGCGCCCATCGCTTTGGCGATAGCTCACCCAAATGTCGCTCCCGCCGAATCCTCCCGGTCGATTGCTGGTAAAATACAGCGCTTGTCCATTGGCGGAAATAGAAGGTTGTGAATCCCAGGCAGTAGAATTGACCGGAGCGCCAAGATTCTTGGGTTTGGTCCATTGCCCATTGCGCAATTCCGCGTAGAAAATATCACAACTCCCCAAACCAATGGGGCGGCTGTTATTATCGTCACACATCGTGAAAACCAGGTATTTGCCATCTGCCGAAATTTGCTGCGTCCCCTCATTGCGCTCCGTATTGACATCGGCAATCGGCATTCCTTTCTGCCATTCGCCGTCTTTTTTACGGCTGATGTAAAGGTCTTCCTGATTATTGATCCGTACGGTATAAATCAATGCCTCACCATCCGCTGTGAGCGACGGGAAATACTCGGCATTGGCAGTATTGATATCGGTTCCCAGCTTTTTCGGTTCAAATGGCACCGGATTTTTAATGGCTTCTGCCGCAAAGCGGGCATTGGCGGCGTATTTCGCAGCGCGTTTTTTTAATTCCTCGTTGCGATCATTGGATTTGGCGAAGCGATCAAAGTAATCAATGGATTCGGTAAATTTTTCCTGGTTCCACAAAGTAAGCCCCATTTGATACCAAAGGCGGGTAGAATATTGCGCATCCAATGCCAATACTTTGTTAAAATACTCCTCGGCTTCAGCGTATTCTTTCTGATCATACTTAATAGATGCCCAGTGCAAATATCCGTCAATGAAATTTGGGTCAATTTTTAAGAGGTCCTTCAATTCTTTAAGCGCGTCTTCATATTGTTCCGAACGGCTATAATTCACCGCTTTGGTGTACAATTTTTGAACCCTTTCACTTGCCGTTTCTTTGGTGGTATATTTTACTGAGTTTTGCGCCAAGCCGGTCATTCCCAACCAGAGCAATCCTGCCAACAACAACAATCGTTTCATCATCCCAATTTTTTAATAAGGATTTATACGAAAAGTAGGGGGAGTTTATTTTAGCCTAAAAGAAGAAATCATAATTTACAAAATATGATATAATAAGAGCAAGAAATATGATATTCCTCGCTCTTATTATACATTATTCATCCTTTTATTAAAAATCAAGTCCCAGTGAAATATACAATCTAGGGTCTTTCACTACCCGGGTTTCAATGCCCCAGGCATAATCTACGCGTACAAAATAGCCAAAAATTGTGCTACGCACCCCTGCACCGTAACCTGCCACCACCGGATCGCGGAAATAATTGACTTTCACCGTGAAAGTCGGTCCGTTTTGGAACACCTGTGTATTCAGTGGATTATCCGTCTCAAAAGGATCGTTGCCAAACCAGGCCGTGCCTACGTCAAAAAAGCCCACCAACTGGAAGTTTTGCAGGAAAGGCGACTTGATACGCTCTGAAATCATACGGAAAATTGGCAAACGCAGTTCGGAATTAAATACGGCAAAAGAATTGCCATTGCGAATGCCCGTGCCAAAGCCACGCAGGTTGGTTGCCAGGGTTTGAAATGCAATTTCGCTGTCGCTACCCGGAATTGGAATATTTTCTTCCTGATCCGGGAACAACCAATTGTCCACACCACCCAGAAAATACAGGTTTTTCTCGGTGCCAAAGGAAGCCGCACCCGCAAAGCGTAAGGCGATGATCGGATATTTGCCCAAACGTTGATAATGGCGGGCGTCCAAGCCGACGATGCCCATAGCACCCTCGCCAAAATCAAAATCAAAACCATTGTTAATATTGAGCGCAAAACGTTTCACGCCTTCTACAAAGAATTTATAACGGGTACCATTTTTAATATTTAGAGCAACATCAAACGTATTATCAAATACATATTCTAGTTTCAAACCAACGCGCTGGTCATTGCGCGTAGCATCACCGAGGAAGAAATTGCCACCCAAGGTATCGGCATACGTTGCCAACTGGGTAGAACGGTCGCGCCGGATGGTGGAAGTCGCCCGAATGCTGCGGAAAATATCGAGTGGATAGCGCACGCCAAATTGTCCGAGTAAAATATTGATTTTTCGACGATCCGGCACCGGGTTATTATCTTGCGCATCCCGAACTTGCCGACGATAAACAGCGAACCGCTTATCAAGCCGTTTTTTCTTATCATTGAAAACCAAAAAGTATTCCGAGCCGTCAAAAGTGGTAGGAATGCGCACGCCACCTTCAAATTCATAATCTTCAAATAAATCTTTGAAATTGGCTTTAAACAAAATACCGGGCGGCGGGTAGCCAAATCCCGACTGCGGTGCCGCTGAGAAACTTTCCAATCCTTCAAATAACAAACTGTTATCGAGCTGTGTCGTGACATAATCCGTGCGGAATTGCAAGCGGTAAGGGGTAATACGCCCCGGACGGAAGCGATACGCAGGCTTAGCCTCGGTTTCTAAAGGCAATTGCGGCAGTTCACTTGGCAAGACAATGCTCAGATTACCAGGTTGAGTGGTTTCTGGCTGACTGACTGGTGCCTGTGGTTTTTCTTGTGGCTTGGGCTCTTCCGTTACCACTTTTGCCGGTTGCTCGCGCTCTTCAAACTCACTTTGGAAAAAATAATTATCAATATCAATTTTACTGGTGTCCTTCTCAGGGGTAAGTGGCGGCACAATCACCTCCTCAATGGTATCGGTTTTTACCGTATCTATTTTGGCTGGCAGGGTATCCATATTGAGCGCCGGTGCCTGGAATTGAAAAGCAGTATCGACGGGCGGCGGTGGCACAGTTTGCTGCTTTTGCGGAACAAGCGGAGCAGGAATAATGCTATTCGGAACCGTTCGACCTGACCTTACGGCACGAGCAATCTGTCGTTGGCGGAAACGGGTCAGCAAAGGGGTCACCATGGAATCCGCCTGAATGGGTTGCCACACAATTCTTGATTTGCCGTCCACAATTAACATTTCGACCATTCGATCCGCACGTGGTGCAGTGTGCTGGCGCTGTATGCTCCGGGCATAATTGGAATTCGGATGATTAATTGCTTGTTCTTTTATAACCGGACGCGTAAAAACGCTGTCAATTTGGGTTGAATCAAATCCATTCAGGGTTGAGTCAATATGAATGGCAATTTCGGAGCCATCTTTCAATACGATTACTTGATCATAATGATGTAAATAATCTTCTAAATAACCGGCTTCCCGATTGACAATACCAGAACGATTGCTCAAATAAGTAAAATAAGTGGTATCGACCGGCATCGGCTGGCGCTCGTCGGCAAATGGCGTATTCGTTACGCGCACTAATTCCCGATTTTTCGTTTCAAGATTAAAATAATAAATATCAAATTTGTTGATTGGCAGAATAGTATCCATACTCGAAGCCGTCAACGGATTGATAATAGAATCGGTTCGATTAGAAGCAAATAAAATACCCCGACGATTGCGCACATTGACTGCCACGGCGTCCAGATCATCATAGAAGTCGTTGGTGAGGCGTTCGCTCTGGCGCGTATTCAAATAATACAAGTAAATATCCGAGAAACCCCGCACGGTTGCCGAGAAAACCAGCGTATTCGGATTGACATAATCCATGCTGTGTACCCGCTGGAATTGCGTGGAAAGATCTTCGGTTTTAAATCTTTTGTTACTAAGCGTGTAAATGATTAGCTTCGGTATGTCGCGCCGCTCGTACATGATTGCCAATTCCTGACCATTAGAGTTCCAGGATAAAAGTGGGTAATTGTAATCGGTTTCCTGAAACGGATTACGAAAACCTTCCTTCATAATGCGCTCACGCTTACCGGTTTGTACATCTTGCAGATAAATACTGAATCGCCCGATTTCATTCAATGCATAAGCGATCTTCCGACCATCCGGGCTGAGCCGGATTTCACTCATCGGCAAGTTACGGCGATTTTTTACCTGTACATTGGCAACCGGCATTACCCTTTCCTGATTCTCCCCTTTGTAACGTTGCTTGTAATAGTTGAACCAACTCACCAGTAATGCGTCATACGAACTGCCCAGCACATACAAAAAGCCGCTTTCCACGCTGCGATTGATGCGCGTGAGATAAAGCAGATTGGAAACCGTTGACTTTCCGAAATTTTCAGCAATAAAATACCACAACGAATGCCCGGCGAGCTTAGGGTGGGTTTCCGCAAAACGTTCAAAATTCTGGAATTTTTCATTCAGCAGTGCATCGCGCAATTGGTTGTCCATTTCACTGTTCCATTCCTCACCGGCATAAGACGCCAAGCCATCTTTAAACCAAATTGGGAGATTCATCATCACCGCATTCTGC
>JBKBWT010000441.1:0-4885 GCA_046314415.1 Saprospiraceae bacterium | reverse complement strand
CAAGGAAATACAGGAATAATGCAGCAGGAAGCCTGACAATTTCTACCTTTGCAAAAAAAAGGACCTGAACCCATGAGCGTGAAACATTTACTGGCGACCTTATTTTGTGTCGTTTTATTAAGTGCTTGTAATGAAGAAGACGGACAGCAGGTTACACCCGAACCTGACCGTATTCAGTCAAATTTAGTGCTGGGTAATCCAAGTGGCGCTACTACCGACCGTACGAATGAAGAAAATTATCTGATTCAATTACCGCAATATAGCTTGTCTTATAGCCGCTCCAGGGGTATTCCCAATTGGGTGAGTTGGCATTTGAGCGAAGATTGGTTGGGAAATGCGCCGCGTTCCGATGCTTTTCAACCTTATACCGCATTGCCAGCCGGTTGGTATCAGGTGCAAGCCGATGATTATCAGTTTGTTGCGAATGGCTTTGATCGGGGACACAATTGCCCTTCAGCCGATCGTACGCTAACGGTGGATGATAATGCCGCAACATTTTATATGATAAATATGATTCCGCAAGCGCCCCAGCATAATCAAGGTATCTGGGAGGAACTGGAAAGCTATTGCCGTAAACTCGTGCGAGAGGGGAATGAATTATACATTATTTCGGGAAATTACGGGGTAGGGGGGACCAGTGTCAAGGGCTACCGCGAAAAACTGGCAAATGGCAAAGTGACGGTGCCGCGGCATTTGTGGAAAGTGATTGTGGTGTTGCCGTATGGCGATCAGGATATAAGCCGAATTGATGAGGATACACGGGTTATTGCGGTTAATATGCAAAATAAAGACAGCCTGGGAGAAGATAACTGGGCAGATTATCGGGTGTCGGTGAATGAAATTGAAAAGGAAACGGGGTATGATTTGTTGTCTGAACTGTCCAATACTATAGAATCGGTAATTGAAGCACGGGTAGATAATGTGCGCATTCCATAATGAATTGTTTAACAATTGAAATATGTATTAAGAAAATCCTGTATTGTTTGTTAAAATATTCAAGAGTAAAGCATTAAAATGCAGATTTAACAAAAAACGTTACCCAAAATTCAAATGAGATTCTATATTTGCGCTAGTGAGAATCGGTTTATAACCAAAATTATCCCTGAACATCAAGGAAGGACGCCGGGAAGCTGCTTTATTTTGACCCCCAACCCGCTCTACGAACGCTACGATTCTTCACGCTTCCGGCGATTGTTCACTAACTCAAATTAGGAAAGCAGTGGATCTAACAGAACCTATTAACCAACTTAAGGTACTATTTGGAAAACTCAAAGCGACAAAATTTTTTAAACTTGCTCTTGTTGGCACAACTGCTGTAGCTTTCGGCAGTGTCTTGTATTGGTTTTCGGATGCACCTACACAGCTGCGTGCCTCCTTGCACAAACCGGAAGAAAAAGTAGTCCTCTCGGCTTTTCCGGTCAAAACGCCAACCGTCAAATATGGCTTTGCACTTGACACGTTTCAGGTGAAAGAAGGCAAAATTCATTCCGGGCAGTTCCTGGCGGATTTGTTGCTGGCGCAAAACGTTGATTATCCGTCTATTGAGAAAATTGTGCAAAATGCCAAAGGCGTATTTCATGTGAATGAATTGCGTCCTAGTAATTATTATATGGTTTTAACCAAAGATAGCACCGGACGCGCCGATCATTTAGTATATGAGCCGAATATTTACGAGTATGTAATATTTAATTTAAAAAATGATTTGACTGTTGAGCGTATTAAACGCCCGACAACAACCGAAGTAAAATCGGCTGCCGGAAAAATCGAATCCTCACTGTGGCAAGCGATGACCAATGCCGGAATGGGTTACGAATTAGCGGACAAAATGGAAGATGCCTTGCAATGGTCGGTGGATTTTCACCATTTACAAAATGGGGATGAATTCAAACTTGTTTACGATCAGCATTTTGTAGAAGGTAAAGACGCCGGCATTGGTCGGGTATATGCCGCTTATTATAAAAATGAGAAAAAAGAGCATTACGCTATTTATTATGAAGGCGGTAAATTTAAAGGTTATTATGATTTGAATGGTCGCCCGATGCGCAATGCTTTTTTGAAAGCGCCGGTGCGTTTTTCTCGCATTTCATCTTATTATAATTTGAATCGTTTCCATCCGATATTGCGGCGGGTGCGTCCGCACTTTGGCACCGATTATGCTGCGCCGCACGGCACGCCAATTATGGCGGTGGGCGATGGCGTAGTAACCAAAGCTTCTTACACCAGTGGCAACGGTAACTTTGTGAAAATCAAGCATAATGGCACATACGAATCACAATATTTGCACATGCGTGGCTTTGCCAAAGGCATTCGCCCGGGTACTCGGGTGAGTCAGGGACAAGTGATTGGTTATGTGGGTTCTACGGGCTTAGCAACTGGACCGCACGTGTGTTTCCGCTTTTGGAAAAATGGCAAGCAAGTGAATCACCTGAAATTAAATCTGCCTGATCCTGAGCCACTTCCGGCAGAAGAAATGGAAAAATTCAAAGTTATCCGGGATGAATATTTAGCGAAATTACAGAATTTACCTTCTGCTTCTGTCGCTGAAAACTCAAGTAATCCGTGATTGGCAAAATTATATTTAAATTTTTTACAACTAAATAGCCTCGAATTGTATCAATTCGGGGCTATTTGGATTTATGATGATAAGAAATCCTTTATATTTGAGTATAATTACGGGGTTATCTCTTGTTTGACGATAAAAATGCTACAACCATCTAAATATTTGTTATGACTATAGATGAAAAGCTAATTTCGAGGCTAGAACAATTAGCGCGATTGGAGCTGTCGCCAGAAGAAAACGAACGACTGATGGGGGATTTGAATAATATTCTGGCAATGGTGGAAAAATTGCAGGAATTGGATACAACCGGAGTAGCGCCGCTGGTGTACATTAATGAAGAAGTAAATGTGCTGCGCGAAGATGAAGTGAAAAACCAGGTGTCGCAGGCAGAAGCGCTGCGCAATGCACCTAAAAGTGATGGTACCTATTTCCGTGTTCCGAAAGTGATTGATCTGAAATGAGCAGCCAAGATGTAACCGGAAAAATCGTAAATTTAAAATTGTAATTCGTAAATATAACATATGGAGTCAATTATTGCCGTACGAGAATTAAGAAAAGTGTATATCATGGGGGAAACGCAGGTAAATGCGTTGCAATCCATTTCATTAGATATTTACAAAAATGAATATGTGGCTTTGATGGGACCTTCGGGTTCAGGTAAGTCCACGTTGATGAACCTATTGGGTTGTCTGGACTCACCCAGTAGCGGAGAATATTATTTAAATGGTACTAATGTAAGTACCATGACTGACAGTGAGTTAGCAGAAGTACGTAATAAAGAAATTGGCTTCGTATTTCAAACGTTTAACCTATTGCCACGTCTGTCAGCCCTCGAAAATGTAGCCTTACCGCTGGTATATGCCGGCATGAGCAAGAGCAAGCGCCTGGAACGGGCTGCTGAGGTGCTGCGTGCGGTGAATCTTGGCGATCGTATGGATCACAAACCCAATGAATTATCTGGTGGTCAACGACAGCGGGTGGCGATTGCCCGGGCACTGGTTAATCATCCTTCCATTATTTTGGCGGATGAGCCGACAGGTAATTTGGATTCTAAGACTTCAATTGAAATCATGGGTATTTTTGAGGAATTGCATAAACTGGGTAATACCATCATTTTGGTGACCCACGAACCTGATATTGCAGAATACGCTCATCGGGTGGTACGGATGCGCGATGGCTTGATCGAAAGTGATGTTACGAAAGAAGTAGTAGCTAAATAAAAAGTAATAGGCAAATAATTTTCTTTACATTTTATAATATAAGATATTTTACTAATGTAAAGCAATCTGTTTGTCAATTAATCTTAGCTTAAGACGATATTGAGAATATGTATAATTTCTGAGCCTCTTTCGGGAGGCTTTTTTATTTGCATCAAAATGGTTTTTCGCTTGTTTAATACCATCATAAACCTTTATTCCAAAATTACAAATTGATAAATGGCTACTAAAATTTACACCAAAACCGGTGATCAGGGTGAAACATCCTTATTTGGCGGCAAGCGCCTGCCTAAAAGTCATATGCGGATTGAAGCGTATGGGACGGTAGATGAGTTGAATTCCTGGATTGGATTATTGAGAGATGTAGCTGATTATGAGGAGATTAAAGATTTATTAAAAAATATTCAGGATCGCTTGTTTACCTTGGGGTCGAATCTTGCCAGCGACCCGGATAAAGATATGATTACGCCGGATGTTTTTGAATCGGATGTCGAATTGCTCGAAAAAGCAATGGATACCATGAACGAACAGCTTCCCCCTTTGAAAAACTTTATTCTTCCGGGGGGGCATACTACGGTCTCTTTTTGTCATATTGCCCGCTGCGTGTGCCGCCGCGCCGAGCGCCAGGTGGTCGAGTTGGCTTTGCATGAGCCGGTTGAAGAGCGTATTATTCGGTATCTTAATCGTTTATCCGATTATTTGTTTGTATTGGCGCGTCAATTAGCGAAAAATTTGCAAGCGGAAGAAGTGATTTGGCAGCCAAGAGCAGGGAAGTGACCAAGCGAATCAGCGGGAAAGTCGCACAAAGTTGTGTATATTTGTAAACTATGAGTCAACTGAATTCTATTTTCGCCAGGTTTCCTTTCGTATTGCAATACCTTTTAATTTTTGGGGTCATTGCGCTGATCAGTTTATTATTTCCGAATAATTTAAAATTTAAATATGAATTTGAACGCGGGCAAGTCTGGCGCTTTGAAGATTTGCGTGCGCCATTTGATTTTGCGATTAAAAAAACGCCGGAACAATTAGAGCAAGAAAAGGCGCAGTTGGAAGAGGAGTTTTCGCCTTATTATGAAAAGATGCCGGATATTGCCAAGCAACAAAAAAA
>JBKBWT010000440.1:0-4914 GCA_046314415.1 Saprospiraceae bacterium | reverse complement strand
CTTAATCCGCGAAATATGCCAATGGCATTGGCGGTGCCACGCAAATTGGAGTTAATAGGGCTAGGCTGCCCAAATGGATTACCATTTGAATCACGCGCATTAAATACACTTTCTAAAAAATTGTAATATTCCTTTTCCAAATGAAAAGCGGTATTAATAACGGTATCACCTACCGTGTAGTCAAATCCGGTGCCAAATGCCAACAATCCGTCCCCATCTACCAGCCGATCATCCAATACAAAATCCTGTTCGGGTAAGCTGTCTAAAGAATTATTATGCAACATGCGCCGATAAAAATTCTCCTGCTCGCTTGGGTCGGTCAGATAGGTGAGCACCCGCGCCAACGTATCTTGCTTTTCTGAAAATTCCACCACCACACTGTCAATCGGGATAACTGGTAATAACCTCGTTGTTGCTTCAATTGTTTTGCCGTCCTTGGTGACCACCTTTAATTCAAAGGATTGCTCATAGTTAGCTGGCACTACATCCGTTGCATAATAATTAAAAAGTTTCTGCGTGAACGGATTGAAGACAAGTCGCTCTTCTAACTGATAGGTTTTTCCGTTATGCGTGATCGTCACCTGTGCGCCTCTCTCAAAAATTTTATTAAGCGCATTGGCATCAAAAGTAGGTAAAGAATCAAAATACGCGGCGCTTCTGGATAATGACAGCGCAAAGGGTTGCCCCGGTTCCAAATAACATTCTAGTACCAATTGGCTTTCGTAATCAGGTAAGTTGATATCAATTTCTTTCTCCAAATTACATGCAGTAATAAAAATTAGAGAAAAAAGAGATATGATATATAATAAAGCTTTCATTTTCAACAGTATTTAAAATGTAAAAATTCCATATTAAAACTTAAAGTTCCAGGTAATGGAAGGCAAAATTGGAAACAGGGATACTTGCTTGGCAGCAATGCGAGTTGGAATTCTTACGGCATTGCCATTCGCATCGGTTTCTTCTGAAAACTCCGGCTCTAAGTAAATAAAGAAAGTATTGCGTCGGTCGTAGGCATTGATAATGCTGAAAGTCAGATCACTTTCGCCCCATTTAGGAAAGAAACGCCACACCAAACCCAAATCCAGACGGTGATACGGCGGCAAGCGATAAGTATTGCGATCCTGATAAATCGGCAAAACCGCTTCAAAAGGCGCACCGTAAATATCTTGAAAGGTAAAACGTCCGGTAGGCAACCAGCGCAAATCGCCCGAACCATATACAAAAGTAGCCGAAGCGGTCAAGCGCCGACTTAATTCATACGTGGCTACAATGGATAAATCGTGCCGCCGATCATAAATAGGCGAAAAATAACCTTGCTGGGCAAAACTGGCATTGGGATCCAATGTGCGGAAATCGCCTCGTCGCACCCGCGCCAAGGTATAACCAATCCACCCTTTCAGTTTACCGACTTCTTTTTCAATACTTACTTCAAAACCCACGGCATCGCCACGTCCAATGGCAAATTCTTCTTCGAGTTCATCATTGGCGAAAAGCTCCGCACCATCTACAAATTCCAATTGATTATTCAAACTTTTATAATATGTCTCAACATTCAGCAGGAAATCTTTGCTCAACAAATACGAGACGCCCAGCGCCACCTGATCGGAAGATTGCGGTTTTACGCGCTCGGTCGAAGGGTACCACACATCGGTGGGCAGCGCCACGCCGGCATTTGCCACCAGGTGCAAATATTGGTACATCCGGGCATAACTGGCTTTAAGCGAAGTGCGTTCAGTCAAACTATACCGACCTGAGATGCGCGGTTCGATGCCGGTATAAGTTTTACCGTCATTGGTGAAACCACTCAAGCGCAAGCCTGCATTGATTTTCAGCTTCTCAGAAAGATCTACATCATCCGATACATACGCACCAAATTCTGTTCCGTCAAAATCCTGACCCGCAGAAAATGACACCACCCCATCGTCACTGCCCGCTTTCAGCCGACCCACCGAGAACTGGTGATAAGTAACACTTGCGCCAAAACGCAGGGTGTTGCGCGGATTCGCCACATAATAAAAGTCCGTTTTTAAAGTAGCATCCTCAATACGCGAACCCAGCTCAAAAGAAAAACCCGTCAGATCATTTTCGATATTATATTGATAATCAGAATAGGTAAAGGTCGTATTAGAAAAAAGCTTAGGATTAAACACGTGATTCCAACGTGCGGTGCCGGTAGCATTGCCCCAGTCAAAGTTAAAATCAAAAAAGTCACCTTCAAAGCCAAATTTATCACGACCAAAGTAGCCGCTCAGGTACAAACGATCTTTTTCGCCGAGGGTGAAATTGATTTTGGTATTCAAATCATAAAAATAATAAGCTGGAATGGGGTCGAAATCTTCGTTACCTTCATTGGCGCGGTTTAAGGCATTGGTAAAAATGTCCACGTACGTGCGCCGACCAGATACAATAAACGAAGATTTATCTTTTTGAATGGGACCTTCAAGTGTCAAGCGTGAAGCGATTAAGCCGATACCTCCGGCACCTTCAAATTCCTTACTGTTGCCTTCTTTCAATTTGATGTCAATTGCCGACGACAATCGCCCGCCGTATTGCGCCGGAAAACCACCTTTATAAAGCTTTAAATCCTTGACAGCGTCTGTATTAAACGTACTAAAAAAACCGAATAAGTGATTGGGATTATAAACCACTGCTTCGTCCAGCACAATCAGGTTCTGGTCGCTGCTGCCGCCCCGCACGAACAAACCCGTCGTACCTTCGGCACCCGAAGGAATGCCCGGTTTGAGTTGAATAACCTTCAAAATATCGCTTTCACCGAGCACAACCGGAATCACCTTTACTTGCTGCGTAGTGATGCCTTCAACACTCATTTCGGTAGATTTGAGTTGCTCCTGAAAAGAGGAGGCTTGCACCACTACTTCTTCCAACTGCACGCCACTGCTCAACTGCACATCGAGGCGGGTATTCTTGGTCAGAAAAACGGTCTGCCTTTGTGATTGAAAGCCAACGTAGCTAAACTCCAAAACAACTGAATCCTGTGCCGGCAAGGACAAAGAGTAAAAGCCATATTCATTGGTAACCGTGCCTGCACCAGTAGATACCGCTGTGACGGAAGCACCAATGAGGGTTTCGCCATTACTCGCATCCACAATAGTGCCGCTTATGGTAAATTGCTGCGCCTGCAGGTTGAATGCTAGTCCAACCAGGCACCATAGAACAAGTGCATGTAGATTCATTTCAATTGGTAAAATTTTTTTGCACAAAAGTGTTACTTCACTCAACCTAAATTTCGTCACAAGGAAAATGAAATTTTTTCAATCAAATCCCAGTTTATCCCGACGAAAGGTGGTAAATTGTAAATGAATGAATTATGTCAAAAATTGCAGATACAACAACCAGCGTGCGAAAAAGATGGCGTATCCTTGACACGAACGAAGAAATTGTCCGGCAATTGCAGGAACAATTAGGCATTCATCCACTTTTTTGTCGTTTGTTGGCACAACGCGGCATTACCACTTTTGAGGCAGCGAAGCGTTTTTTCCGCCCTGAATGGAGCCACCTGCACGATCCGCTCCTGATGAAGGATATGGAAAAAGCCGTGGATCGCCTTACCCAAGCCATTCAAAAGGGTGAAAAAATCTTACTTTATGGCGATTATGATGTGGACGGCACTACCTCTATTGCCTTGTTATACAGTTTTTTAGAAAAATATCATAAAAACCTGGATTATTACATTCCCGACCGGTACAAAGAAGGCTACGGCGTTTCTATGGAGGGTATCCGGTACGCGCACGAGCAAAAAGTGGACTTAATTATTACACTCGACTGTGGTATCACTGCTATTGATCAAGTGAAACGTGCGAATGAATTGGGCATTGATGTCATCATTTGTGACCACCACCTGCCGGAAGAAAAATTGCCCGACGCGGTTGCCGTCTTAGATGCAAAAAGACCCGATTGTAAATACCCGTTTAAAGAATTGAGCGGCTGCGGCGTGGCGTTCAAATTGGCGCAAGCATACGTGGAAGTGCACGAACTCGATTGGAACCAATTGATTGAATTGACTGATTTTCTGGCAATTAGCATTGCGAGTGATATCGTGCCGATTGTAGATGAGAATCGAACTTTGGCATGGTTTGGTTTGCAACAATTGAATCGCACGAAACGAGCCGGGCTGAAAGCCTTGATTGATCTGAGCAAACGCCCGCGCCCCCTGACGATCAGCGACATCGTATTTGGCTTGGGTCCGATGATCAACGCCGCCGGTCGCCTCGCCGATGCGCAGCAAGCAGTGCGAATGCTCTTGTCAAATGATGCCAATGTCGCCTATGATTATGGTCGGGTTTTAGAAAACCGGAATAAATTGCGGAAAGAATTTGACCAGCGTATTTTTCAAGAAGCGCGGGAGTTGTTCTTGCAAGACCCCAACTGGCGCGAGCGCAAAAGCATCGTTTTGTACCAACCGCATTGGCACAAGGGTGTTGTAGGCATCGTGGCTTCGCGTATGGTGGATGAATTTCACCGCCCAACAATCATTCTAACGGATTCTGACGGGAAAGTGGCGGGGTCGGCACGCTCGATTCCAGGTTTTGACATTCACGAAGCCATCGGCATGAGCAAAAAACTGCTGATTACCTTCGGCGGGCACGCACATGCAGCGGGGCTGTCCTTGTATCCCGAAGATGTGCCTTATTTTCAGGATCGCTTTGAAGCAACGGTTACTACATTGGCAACACCGGATATTTTTGAACCAGAAATTGAAGTAGCAGCCGAAATTCAACTTACAGCTATTACTCCCGGTTTTTGGAATATTTTAAAACAATTTGCGCCGTTTGGTCCGGGTAATCATAATCCGACCTTTGTTGCGCGCAGCGTTCAAGATGTGGGTTATTCCAGAATTTTGACGGGCAATCACCTGCGGATTTGTGTGAAACAGGGTGATTCGATGCCTTTTTC
>JBKBWT010000439.1:2413-4924 GCA_046314415.1 Saprospiraceae bacterium | reverse complement strand
TTCATCCTCCAAAGGTCGTAACTGTCAAAGAACTTTTTTTTCCTAATTTTTTACCTGCGTAATCTCAGTTATTAAAAAATGGTAAAGTCGGGCTTACTGCTACTTCCTGAGCAAAGGATGAATAGAAATATTGGGGTAAGCACTTGTATATCAATGATTTGCTCTAATATGCTTAATTTCCAATTTGCCATAAGCCCAACGTTCATTTGATAACGAATTATTGCTTTATATTCCTATGCTTAACTGAAATTTTTCATACTATTCTAACACCAAGAAACATCAAGCATTTATAAAAAGAAAAAAAATCATTGCATGCCGGCTGACATTAAAGCTTTTTTGGAGGAGTGTGTAGCGCGATACAACTGCCCGGCGTTTATCGAAACGGATCCGATCAGCATTCCACACCGCTTTTCCAGGTTACAAGACATCGAAATCATAGGCTTCTGGGCAGCCATCCTTGCCTGGGGGCAACGCAAAACCATCATCAACAGCGCCAATCGCCTCATCGAATTGATGGATGGTGCACCTTACGACTTCATTGTCAACCACTTAGAAAAAGACCGCCAACGCTTCCTGGATTTCAAACACCGTACTTTTCAGGCAACGGATACGCTCTATTTTTTAGAATTTTTCCAACAATATTACCGACAACATCACTCCCTCGAAGAGGCCTTTTTGGTAGATGCCGGATACCAGATGCCAGATGCCAGACACGCTCAATTATTATCGAGCGTCCAGCATTCATCTTTGGCACCGTCAGTTTCCCCCAATGGGGGGGACGGAAGGGGGGCGACGACGGAACCTGCCCTCTTAGCCTTCCACGAGTTGTTTTTTTCCTTACCCGATGCGCCCGCCCGTACCCGCAAGCACATTCCTACGCCCGCGCGCAAGTCCACCTGCAAGCGCCTCAATATGTTCCTCCGCTGGATGGTGCGCCACGATAATAAAGGCGTGGACTTTGGGCTTTGGAAAAAAATCACGCCCGCTCAACTCCTCATGCCCCTCGACGTACATGTAGACCGGGTAGCGCGTCGCTATGGTTTGCTCCAACGTGAAAAAAGTGACTGGCAAGCGGTGCTGGAACTGACCGCAACCCTGCGCGAATTTGACGCGGAAGACCCGGTGAAATATGACTTTGCGTTGTTTGGGTTGGGCGTGTTGGAAAAGGATGTAAAATTTATTAATTGATATTTGAAGTTTATTATTATACCGGGGCGGTAAGTGCACTGCGCTAAATGTTTGAAAATAGCCTGTTTTTTTGCCTTATCCAACCTTCATCACAGAACTTTATCTTGCAAGTTCGCAATTTTGTCGCTGAACTACCTTTTAAAATGATCATCATGGTATCACAATTATTGTCAAAGTACAAACTCGAAATCGCCGGAGCCGCGCTGGGCGCGCTGGCAGGCTGGGCTTACTGGTATTATATCGGCTGTGTATCAGGCACTTGCACCATTACTTCCAAGCCGCTCAATAGCACCTTGTATGGCGCATTGATGGGGGTGTTGCTATTCAATCTATTCAGAAAAGAAAAAAAAGCGGAAGAGAGACAATCAAATGAATAAATATCATTATATTATACGATCTGTAATAAAAATTGGAGTGCATATAAAAAAAGCAAAGCCTAAAATCACTTTCAGGCTTTGCAGCTTGTGAAATGAATCACCCGGTAAAAGGAAGAAAAACACTTTAGCGCAAAAATTTATATATTTTTAGGGCTCTTAATATTTTTTGGTTTTTTAGAGATATTGATTTTCATAAGTTTACATGGGAGTCAAATATTATAAATATTTTTCCTCCCATGCCAAGCACTTTGAGGTTATGCGTGAACGCATTCTATTTGTTTGGGTACTAGTAAAAAATATTGTTCAAGTGCTTTTTTAAGTTGAAGAGCCCGTTATTTCATAACGTTGGGAAATCATGTCTTTCAACTGCTTACGCGCATAAAAAATCCGGCTTTTCACGGTACCAATCGGTAGATTCATGTGCGTGGCAATCTCATCATAATGATAGCCCTGGAAAAACATCAGGAACGGTACCCGGTAATCATCAGAAAGTCCATCCAGAATGGCGGTCAGCTCTTTCTGCATAATTTGGGAATGCCCTTGATTTCTAACTTCCTTGTTTTCAACCGCATATAGAAAATCCTCGATTGGTTTCTCTACTTTATTGCGGGTTTTCATTTTACGATAATTGTTAATAAAAGAGTTTCGCATGATGGTTGAGACCCAGGATTTAAAATGCGTTCCTGGTTCGAAGCGATGAATATTGGCGTAAGCCAGCATCGCGGTTTCCTGCATGAGGTCTTTGGCGTCTTCTTTATTTCTGGTCAGCTTCATCGCAAAAGCAAACAACAAATCGTGTAACTTATGAAAAGAAGCATGAAATTCTAAAGCACTCATGGTCAATTGGTTTTGTTTGGGTTAAAAATTAATGTGACTGTGACTCACTGCTATTATCTTGTACTTACATTATTACCATAATTGAGTTGGGTGATTTGAACAAAAATTA
>JBKBWT010000439.1:0-2403 GCA_046314415.1 Saprospiraceae bacterium | reverse complement strand
GTTATACATACCTAACTTATTACCAAACACTAAAATATAGTTAATTGAATAATAATTTGTTTTACATTTGGCTTTAAGAGGTAATTTCCACTGGCTTATTGAGTTTTAATTATCAGGTTTACTAACCAACGTATTTAGAATTTATTTATCGGGAGTGATTTAGGAAATAGCTTTGCTACTATAATCTTATCAATAAGCGTGCCAACTTCTTAATAAACTGATTATCAGATTCTTTTACAAAGACAACCAGTATATATCTTCTGAAATATCAGAACAATGATGAAATATCATCATTAATGAGCAGTATATATTTTTTTAAGAAAACGGAAAAATGGCATCTTCGGCTATTAAATAGATTTGATCGCCGAAGCGTGGTTGTACTTCCGCTGTACCGGTAAAAGCACCAAAAGCTGGTAGAATACCTTGATTTTCAGCAAAATAAAAACAAGGGAGCCGCAATTTCTGACGCCCATTGCCACGCAAACAGACACTGGGATGCAGGTGCCCACAGACATTATAATAATGATTGGGAATATTTTCTAAAGGATGATGGGAAAAGATAAATGGTTCGATGTTTATAACCGGAGGATGTAAAATTAGACGGGCATTTATATAATGTTCGCTCAATAAAATATCATGATTGCCCGGAACAAGTTCAAATCTTATGTGTGAAAACTGTGCAGTCAATTGGCAGAACTCCTCCCACTCTTCATTTAAATCGCTGTGGAACAAATCGCCGAGAAAAAGCACCCTTTCTGGTTGAAAATCAAGAAGTAAGCTCATCAATTTATCCCAGTTGACATCGCTCAGCGCACGCGGCACCGGAATGCCCTGCTTGCGAAAATGCGTCGCTTTTCCTAAATGTAAGTCACTGATTAACAGCATTTTCTTGCGTTGCCAATACACGGCACGCCAAGCATGCAGGAATAAGGCTTCTCCCAAAATATTCGTCTCTACTATTCGCATAATCAAGCACTGTGCAATATGAAATAAGCAAATGCAGCCAAAAGTTGCAATTGAGGCATTGGAAGTTTCACTTTGAGAAATGTGTTAATCTTTTATTAATCGTTGGCTCATTAACGTCAGCATTTTCCCAACCAACGTATTTTTGCAGGCGATTGATAAACAAACAAATGCAAGCTATGCAATTGATGTGGACCTTGTTACTTTTCTCCATATTTGGAAATCCCGGTACGGCGCAGATGAATCCGGTGGAATGGAATTTTAAATCCAGGAAAATCACTGATACAGAATATGATTTGCTCTTGACGGCGCAAGTAAATAAAGGCTGGTTTATTTATTCTCAATTTTTGGAATCCGACGAAGGTCCGGTGCCCACCAGCTTTACTTTTCACGAGGATGACAGCTACGAATTGATAGGCGAAACGCAGGAAGAAGGACACAAAAAAGAAGGCTTTGATGATATTTTTGGAATGAATCTGATTAAATTCAGCGGCGAAGTGACTTTTATTCAACGAGTTAAATTAAAGAAAAAAGTAGCAAGTATCAGTGGCTCCCTGGATTTTATGACTTGCGACGATGAACGCTGCTTGCCGCCTGCTACGGTGGAGTTTACCATTCCGCTAAAAAATTAATTAAGTGATCTTTAACACTGTTCAGCGGCTGAGAATGAAACATTTTTGCACCTGAGCAAGTAAATGCTAATATCTCCGAATCCTGAATATTGCGACATATGAAAAATATCAGAAAAATATGGTTGGCTTTGGTGCTGGTTTTGCTCGGCGCTACCCTACAAGCCCAAATTTTGAATCCCGTCAGCTGGAGTACTTCGTACAAACAGGTGAATAACAATGAGTTCGATCTCATTTTCACCGCTACCATTGACGAGGGTTGGACGATTTATTCGCAATATCTGGAGAGCGACGAAGGTCCGGTTGCCACCAGTTTTCATTTTGATAAAGGCGACCATTTTGAACTGATTGGCAAGAATAAAGAGTCGGGTAACATTAAAAAAGCGTATGATAATACCTTTGGCATGAACCTGACCAAGATTTCTAAAAAGGGTGTTTTCACGCAGCGTGTGCGCGTCAAAGATTTCAGCAAGCCCATCGTCGGCTATCTGGAATTTATGACTTGTGATGATGAGCGTTGCCTGCCGCCTACGGAAGAAGAATTTTCGTTTGAACTGGTCGCCGATAAGTCCAAGACTACTACCGAAAAAACGCCTAGTGCCTCTGAACTCCCAAATGCCCAAACCCCTAAATCCACTACCATTACCCCACAACCAGTTGAAGAACCAGCACTTATTCAGCCTTCTTTGACGCCCAAAGGCGGTATTTTAGACCCCGTCAAGTGGACCGGCGAAATTCGTAAAATCAGTGATACGGAGTTTGAATTGATTTACCACGCCAGAATGGACGAGGGCTGGTATATTTATTCGCA
>JBKBWT010000438.1:0-4935 GCA_046314415.1 Saprospiraceae bacterium | reverse complement strand
ATAGCATGGGAGACTCGTTAAGCGGTTGTTTTTGTAAAAATTAAATGAATAATAATTAGCTAATAAAAACGTCACTTGCCGCGTGGAGGACGATTTTCTTTTTTTCTAACAATAGTTGTACAAAAGGAGGTTTGACAATCAAAAATTTATATTAATGAAAAAATCAATATTCTTACTACTCCTTTTAAGCTCCTTTTGGGTCGTTAATGCCTACAGTCAGCCCATTCCGCTTGTTTACGAGGTTGAAAATACCGGTGCTAATTGCCCCAAGCCCGTTTTACCTGCTTTTGATAAACTTCCCGTCATTCAACCTTTAACGGACCCATTCGCCTGGTCAAGTGGGAAAGGTCGCTCCACCAAATTTGCCGACTGGCCTTGCCGCCGTGCAGAAATTGCTGCCGAAATTCAACAGTATGAAATCGGTGAAAAACCCGCTCGTCCTGATAGCATTAGCGCCAGTTTTGCCGATACGATGTTGACCGTTCGCATTACAAAAAATGGTAATACCCTCGTGCTTACTGCTAAAGTAACTTTGCCACCCGGTGCAGGTCCTTTCCCTGCCATCATTGGCGTTGGTCGCGGCACCGGTAGCCTTCCTGCTAATCTTTTTACCGATCGGGGCATTGCGACGATTGCCTTCAATTTTACTCAAGTGATGGCACACACGCAAACCCGTGGCAATGAACCAATTAATAAATTGTATCCTGAACTCACTTACATTGGCGCTTACAGTGCCTGGTCCTGGGGCGTGAGTCGCCTGATTGATGGCTTGGAACTCGTGCAGCAGGATTTGAAAATAGACCTGAAGCATCTGGGTATCACCGGTTGCTCATTTGCCGGTAAAATGGCGCTTTTTGCCGGTGCATTTGATGAGCGGATCGCATTGACCATTGCGCAAGAACCCGGTGGCGGGGGAGCAGCGGCTTGGCGTGTGTCGGAAACTTTGGGAAATGTAGAAACACTGGGCAGAACCAGCCATGCCTGGTTTATTGAAGAGATGTTTCAATTTGCGGGTGCGGTGCCAAAATTACCGCACGATCATCACGAGTTGATGGCGATGGTAGCGCCGCGCGCCTTGTTAATTCTGGGCAATCCCGATTATGAATGGTTAGCGGATGAATCGGGCTACGTCTCCGCTCGCGCTGCGCATGAGGTTTGGAAAACGTTTGGCGTAGCCGATCGATTTGGATTTTCGATTGTGGCAGGGCATAACCATTGCATGCTTCCTCCTAGCCAATATCCTGAGGTAGAAGCTTTTATAGATAAATTTTTATTGGGTAATACCAGTGTAAACACCAATGTTCAGAAGCATCCGTTTGACCAGGTCAACTACAAACGCTGGTTTGAATGGTGGGGAACGGGCAAGCCGACTTTACCGGAATTACCAATAGATAAAAGCAACGTTGAATCGGCTTATTTTGAAGCAGAATGCGCCAATGTTGGCTCAGATTGGCAAATTGTGAAGGATAAGGCAGCGTCGAATGGCGCTTATGCCACGGTAAAATCCGGTTTAAACAGCGCTCCTTCTGCCCCAGCTAGTACCAGTGGCGCTATAACAATCTCATTTTCAATAAAAAAAGATACCACTTTTTATATATTTGGGCGAGTCAACTGCGCTTCCAGCGATGGGGATTCCTTTTGGGTAAAATTGGACGATGGTGCCTATACAATGGCTAATGGCTTAAATACCAAGGGTTGGAAATGGCTCGCCTTTACCAACGCGAAGCTGAAAGCCGGTGCGCACACTTTGACCATTGCCTATCGCGAAAATGGTGCTTTATTAGATAAAATTGCGATCACCAGTTTTAGATATGGACCGGAAAAACTGGGCGATAAAAAGGCATTAAATCGTTGTAAACCAAATCAGAAATAATACGAAAATTTAGTTACGTATAGTTTCATACATCATTTTTAATCGATAGCCAGGCGTGTTATTATAAAAATTATTACAGCTTATGATGCGACCCGGTTGCATTGAATTATAAAACCACCGATGATGGTTCGGCAGATAATTATTATAGGTTTATTCATAACATTTTCAGGACTATGTAAAGCGCAATCGCCGGGAGCGACTTCCTACGTGAGCACCACGCCCATCAATAATGGTTTCCCGCTTTTTGTAAATGGAAAAGTCGCGCCGATTGTAATGAGCGAACAGGATTTTACCGGTGTACAACGCACGATTAAAGATTTACAAGCTGATATTGAGAAAGTAACTAAAAATAAACCCGTTCTTTATAATAATTTACCCCAAAATGAAAAAAATATTATCATCATTGGCACCATAGGTAAAAATGAATTAATTGATCAACTGGTACAAAGTAAAAAACTCGACCTTCATGATATAAAAGGTAAATGGGAAACTTTTATTATACAAACCATTCATCAGCCTTTTCCCAATATTGACAAGGCTTTGGTGGTAGTGGGCAGTGATAAACGCGGTACTATTTTTGGCGCTTATGATATATCCAATCATATCGGCGTGTCGCCCTGGTACTGGTGGGCTGATGTGCCAATCGAAACAAAATCAACACTTTACATCAAACCCGGACGGCATACCCTCGGCGAACCGAAAGTAAAATATCGCGGTATTTTTATTAATGATGAAGCGCCGGTTTTATCGGGCTGGGCGCATGAAAAATTTGGCGGTTTTAATCATAAATTTTATGTAAATGTTTTCGAATTAATATTACGTTTAAAAGGTAATTTTCTCTGGCCCGCCATGTGGGGCAACGCTTTTTATGATGATGATCCGCAAAATCCCATTTTAGCCGATGAATATGGCATTGTAATCAGCACTTCGCACCATGAGCCGATGATGCGCGCGCATGATGAATGGCGGCGTTATGGCAAAGGTAAATGGAATTATGCCACGAATGACTCGATTTTACGGGCGTTCTGGCGCGAGGGTATCAAAAGAATGGGTACGAAAGAAAGTATTGTCACCCTGGCGATGCGCGGTGACGGGGACGAACCGATGACGCAGGGCACCGCCATTGATTTGCTGGAACGGATCGTCGCCGACCAGCGAAATATTATAGCAGAAGTTACCGGTAAAAATATAACAGAAACGCCTCAGGTGTGGGCATTATATAAAGAAGTGCAGGATTATTATGATAAAGGCATGCGCGTGCCCGATGATGTAACGCTTTTATTATGCGATGATAACTGG
This sequence comes from Saprospiraceae bacterium, assembly GCA_046314415.1. Lineage (GTDB taxonomy): Bacteria > Bacteroidota > Bacteroidia > Chitinophagales > Saprospiraceae > JADJNW01. Next base: position 1,763 of record JBKBWT010000438.1, on the reverse strand, counting down.
GGCAATATCAGGAAGTTACCTGCGCTTGATGCCCAACCGCGCGCGGGTGGCTACGGCATTTATTATCATTTTGATTATGTCGGTGGTCCGCGTAATTATAAATGGGTGAATACCAATATAATTCCCCGCATCTGGGAGCAAATGCATTTAGCGTATCATTATAATGCCCGGCAAATCTGGGTAGTAAATGTCGGTGATATTAAACCCATGGAATTGCCGATTGCTTTCTTTTTAGATTTTGCCTGGAATCCGGAAAAAATTAAAGCGGAAGATTTACAAAATTATTATAAAAATTGGGCAGTACAACAATTTGGGAATCAATGTGTTACCGAAATTGCCGATTTGTTATTAAAATACACTAAATATAATGCCCGACGCAAACCGGAATTGTTATCGCCGGAAACCTACAGTTTAGAACATTATAATGAATTTGAAAACATTGTAAAAGAGTATAATGATTTGGCAGAAAAAGCCCAGGCTATTTATATTAAAATAAAGCCCACTTATAAAGACGCTTATTATCAATTGGTTTTGTATCCAATTCTGGCTTGCGCGAATTTAAATGAATTATATTACACCGTTGCTTTGAATCGTAAATATGCTAAAATGGGCTACGCCGAAACGAATATTTTAGCAGATAAAGCCGAAGCATTATATAAAAAAGATGCCGAATTAAGTGAATATGTAAATAAAACATTAGCCGGTGGTAAATGGAGTCATTTTGCCGATCAGACGCATATTGGCTACACCTACTGGCAACAGCCCTCGGGAAATACGATGCCCAAAGTAGAACGGCTGACGGCGGCCCAAATAAAAGGGAACGCGCCTGTTGTAAAACAAACTAATAATCAACCTCAAACGATTAAATTAAAATCTTCATTCAAAGGATTTGTCGAAGCGGATGGCTACGTTTCAATGGAGGCGATTCATTACAGCCGTGCCATTAATACCAATAAAATTACCTGGAAAATTATACCAGATATTGGCAAAACAGGCGATGGGATCACCCTTTTTCCGGTCACTACGCCGACTATTACATTGAATAATAATAGTCCGCAATTGGAATATGATATTTATTTACTTAGCCAGGATTCTATCTCCGTTCAAGTATTTTTATCTCCAACTGTAGAATATAATGAAAATAAAGGCTTGCAATACGCGATTTCAATCGATAATGAAACTCCGCAAGTGGTTGAAATTCATAAAGATAGGAGCCTGAAAGCCTGGGAAAAAGCCGTGGCAGATAATATTCGGATATTAACGACTAAACATTTAGTAAATAAACCGGGTGAACACACTTTAAAATTCTGGGCGATTGATCCGGGCGTGGTGTTACAAAAAATTGTGATTGATACCGGAGGCTTGAAGCCCTCCTATTTAGGTCCGCCCGAAAGCCGATGGATTGGCAAATGATTATTGATAATTGGTTAATAAGGCGTTATATATGATACAAACAATGCGTTGGTTTGGTCCGAAAGACCCGGTGCCGTTGGCGTATATCCGGCAGGCGGGGTGCAGCGGCGTGGTCACGGCTTTGCATCAGATTCCGGTGGGCGAAGTCTGGTCGGTCGAAGCAATTCAGGAAAGGCAGGCGATGATAGCCAAATATGATATGAATTGGCTCGTCGTGGAAAGTTTGCCCGTGCACGAAGACATAAAAAAAGGACTGTCAACCAGAAGCTTATACATTGAAAATTATAAAACTTCATTGCGCCATTTAGCAGCATGTAATATCCGTACGGTTTGTTATAATTTTATGCCGG
>JBKBWT010000437.1:0-4967 GCA_046314415.1 Saprospiraceae bacterium | reverse complement strand
ACCCGCATTTGGCCACTGGGTTTATAGTGCTGGTCAAAATTCTTATATTTAAACGGCTGTAGCGCCTCCGGTAGTCAATCTGGTAAAAGGCGGTACGTTTGAAAAGACGGATGTAAGTAGCTGGACCGTTTTGCACTCTGGACAAAAGGATGCGAATGGTAATTTTACACATGTAAAATATGAATTTGGCTACACCGATTACAAACCAACGAAAGGCGAAGGCGGCTCGCTTTACATTTTCCCGGACAATAACGCAGTAAATCCTAGCGAAGAAGGCACGATTTTTTATCAAAAGTTGGAGAACCTCAAAGCCGGTAATTACAAAATTTCTGCACTCATTCGTTGTGGCGGCGAAAATAAAGACAACCCAAAAGCAGCAATGAATAGCTACTGGTTTGAAATCGTCGTACACGAAGCAGTACCGGCACAAGGAAATGGCTATGATAATGGTCGAGTAACTGGCTGGTACTATGGCGGATGGACGGGTTGGCAATTGGTGGTGCCAGTGCTGAATGGAGAGATGCCGCACGGTTACATCGCTGATAGTAAAGCCGACAAGGAAGGTAAATTCAAGCTCAGCAAAGATGGTACCTATTACTTAGTGATTAAAGTAGGCAAAGGCTGGGATGATCAGGGCGCCTCTTTTGGTGATGGTATTGCGCTGGACAATCTGGTTATCTCTAAAATAGATTGATTTTAGCTTCATACATTTAAATTTAAATAACAAAATGGGGGACACTGTCCTCCATTTTATTAATTATTAGTAATGAAAAAGCTACTTTTACAATCGAGTATTACATTTAATATCACATTTTTAATATTTATTACATCAACTGCGCAGCAGCTTTCTCCCCAATACGTAAAATTACAACAATCTATCGCGACCGGCTGGAACACCTGGAGTTATGAAAGCATGTTAAGTCATGTTTTATTGCCGGAGGGCTTGATGGTGCGTTTAAATTTTCGGCAAGCCTTTATTGGTACGCCTCGTGATCCGCTTTTGGTCGTTAATCGCGTAAATCCTGATACCTCCGGTTTGATTCAACCCGTCGCTCATACTTTTGATGGCTCTTATACCGAATTGATTATCAACAATTGGAAAGGAAATACCATTCGGGTGCAATCTACCGCAATCGGAAATGATTTAGCTATTTTAATTACCCCCCTCATAAAATCAGAAAATATCAGATTTCAAGTAGAAGTAGAAACCGGTATTTTGTGGAATGGCGCAGGCGACGTAAGGCGCGATGGTAATCATATGATTGCTCAAATCGGTGATAAAACATTTACGATTCAGGGTACTAAAGAAAATATAGAAGCATATCATCCTTATACGACCCCTTATTTAGTGTATAAAGGCGATACTGCTATTGGTATTTACACCGGTAAACCCCAAACTTTACAAGATATAAAGAATCGCATTCAAAAAGCCGAATATAATTTTCATCAATATGCCCAAAAATATGGTGATTTGGCAGAAAGTTTTGAAGCCATTCAGAGTGTACTGGGTTGGAATACCTTGTATGATGCGGAGCACCAGCGGGTGCTTACGCCCGTTAGTCGCGGCTGGAATGAAGCCTGGCAGGGTTATGTGCTTTTTGCCTGGGATACTTATTTAGGTGCTTATCTTTTTGCATTGGATAATAAAGAACTGGCATTTAGTAATGCGATTGCAGTAACTAAATATCCGAACGCCAATGGTAATATCGGTCATTATCAAATGGCGGACGGAACGGTGGCGCTGATGTCGCAACCGCCGATTGGCTCCTTGATTTGCTGGCAGATTTATCAAAAATATCCTGAAAAATGGTTTTTAGAAGAAGTTTTTAACGAATTGCTCATCTGGAATCGGTGGTGGATCAAAAATCGTATGAATCAAGGTTATCTGACCTGGGGTGGCTGGAAAGGCGCTGATTCGCAGATTGCCGCCTGGGAATCGGGATTGGACAACGCGCCCATGTATGAAAATGTAGAAATGGTAGCGCAGGAAAATGCTTCCCTGATGAACTTAGCCGATGTCGGTCTAAATAGTTTATATACAACTGATTGTCAAAGCCTTGCAAAAATCGCGCAAGCGCTTGGTAAAAACGATCTTGCTAAAGAACTAAACCAAAGAGCGGAGCAATTTGCCAAGATCACCAACCAACTTTGGTCAGAAAAAAATGGATTTTACCTCAATAAAAATCTTAGCGATCATACATTTAGCACTCGCTTAAGCCCTACGCTATTTTATCCAATGATTGCTAAAATACCCAATAAAACGCAGGCTGATATGATGTTGAAGCAGCATTTTTATAATAAAAATGAATTTTACGGTGAATTTATGCTGCCATCCTGTGCTTTTAATGATCCAAGTTATGATAATATTTACTGGCGTGGCGCGATCTGGCCCCCTTTAAATTTTTTAGCATATCATGGTATTAAAAATTATAACTCGCAGGCAGCGAGCGAATTAGCCGATAAATCGCATGATTTATTTATTAAAGCCTGGAAAGAACATCATTATGTATTTGAAAACATTAATGCTGCTAAGGGCGTCGCAAGCCCTAAAGATCAGTTGATGGCAGACCGATATTATCATTGGGGTGCTTTAATGGGCATCCTGAAATTTGTAGAAAACGGTTGGTATAATGCTAAAAAACAGTAATATGATTATTCAAAAACAAGGAATTTATATTTTAATACTCACAATTATAATATTTTTACTCAAGACAAATCCTTTTTATGCCAATGACAAAAGTAAAGATTTAATTTGGTCGCTCACTTTACACGAACCCAGCGGCAAGGCGACGCAAGTTCTCGATTTGCCCAAAGATTTAACCAAACCATTCCAACGCACTAAATCATTCAGCGATTATATCATCCATATCAAATTAGCACCGAAAAAAAATTACACGAGCTTTCATATAAAAATAAATACAAAAGTAAATAAAGAAAAAAAGGTGTTTTTAGCACTCAATTGTAAATATGATCCGAAGATTTTTAAGCCCTATAATTTCAATGGAGCCATAGACAGCGCGGAGATTTTTCGCCAAAGTCCACATGATGTAAATGCGTGGATTGTCAGCACCATTGCGATGCAAGCAGTGCCGCTGGTGGCTGTAAATTCGGATGATTCCTTCGTGTTTGCAGTGAGTGACGCACCGTTTCAATATAATAATTTTACTTCCCAAGCTTTTTTCCCCAATCAAGGCATCCTTTCCTTACGCGCTGGCGATGATGGATTATCCCCTGGTATTCAGCCAGATACAAGTAAGTATTTAAACTTAGATTATAATGCGGAGAAAACGCAAAGTTTTACACCAGGCAAAGTTTTACCTTATTACCAGTCTATTACATCTGATCAACCACATACTTTTGAAGGGATCATTGCTACTTGTAAAGCTCAGGATTTGAAGGGCTTACGCAAAGAAATTATTTATAAAGTTGCCGATCATTTTTCCAAAGGTGAATACCAGGATTATTTCGGAGCGCTCGCATTTACTACCGCTTATATGAATTTGCGGGTAAATGATTCAGGAAAAAGTAAATATTGGGTTGTACAAGCAGTGGAATATAGCAACACGCAGTACGGTCGGGATGCTTTTTGGATTTCGACCATGCTAAAGCCTGCTTATGCTCTCGAATGTTTAAATAATGAATTGGCTCAAGTGAATCATTTTGCTGAATATCCGCTGTTTGCTATTATATGGGCATATCGTTCTTATCAAGATGGATTTAAAATTGATTTACAAAAAGTGCAGGCTTATGTAGATGCGATCGAATCAAGAGCAAAAGACGATGTTTATTATAGTTATTATGAAGGCGACGGGCGCCTAGATTTTCAATATTGAGGTGATTTGATGGCTTTTCGCAAAGATGATGTAATAACGTATAATCAAGGGCTTTTTGCTTTAGCTTTAATAATGGCTAAAAAAATGAATTTAAATATCAAATCTGACCCGGATCATGCCGTAGCCATTTATAAAAATAGTTATGATACCGATTTAGCCTATTTTCCGGTGAGTAAATATAAGCCGGTATTGACGCCTGACGTATTAGCGCCGGATTTATTAGCACAAATTTATTTACAGCAATCTTTACTTCCTACCGATGCCGTGGAAAAACATTATAAAAGAATGATAACTTATGCCAAAACACCTTTTGGATTTAAAGTAGTTTCGACCCCGGAAGGAAATTATTTACCCGCAGCAATGTATGATATTGAGGGTTATACCTCGCAGGTCAATCGCGAAAAAATACCCGACGGGCGCTATTACTGTGGCGGCTCATATTTTTTATATGATAATATTTTTTTATTAAATGCCTATTTACATCACATTGAAGGAGCAGCAGAATTATTAAAATGGCGAATCGCCTTAGATTTTAAGATTGGTAGTACTACCTATGAAACCATTAACACCAAGAGCGGCGAGCCTTGGAAGCCCAATATGGGCTGGAATGTCGCCATTTATGCCTTTTTAAGGAAACTGGAGACCGAAAACCGCGTATCAAAAGATTTTACGAATTCTCTTAATCAATTAATTTTGCAAGGCATGGCAGAGTAATTTCAAGTGAAAAAGATACAGTAGAATACACAACCGCGAGTTTAGAGTCGGCACGCGCAAGTATGTTGTCAATGTACAGGTAGAAGATGATTTCCGAAAAGCGAATGCTCACTTGACCAATGTCAACGGCATTCTCAAACTCACTTTCGTGGGCGTGCCAGAAAAACAGCGGAAGAGGAAGCGTTGATGCGTCCCTTAGAAGAATTAATTGCTGACCGCAACATTGGAGAGGATAGCAGTGTAAAATGCGATTTTAGAAATTGGAATTTCGGGTCGTGCAAAAAGATGTATGATGATTTTGAAAAAAGACAATGAGGACGAACTTTGAAGAATGTGTCAAATAAAAATCAAAGTCCAATGTCCTCATTGCGATAGTCCCAATGTCGTAAAAAACGGCATAAAAAGCACCGGAAAACAGAA
>JBKBWT010000436.1:0-4993 GCA_046314415.1 Saprospiraceae bacterium | reverse complement strand
ATCCGATACAAGGCTAAGTTTAGTGCATAAGCAAGAACTTATTATGTATCGCTATGCTGGCTGCTATAACACTTGTCGAATCCATTTTTGGCAAGGGTTAAAGGAGCCAGCTTCTCCAAATAACCAAATCCACTAAAACCGGCGAATAATGAGACCAACTGAAGAACTCCTGGAAAATATTGGTGAAACCACCGAATACGCCCGGCACTATGTAGAAAAACAATTTGATTACGTGCGGCTGGAAGTTGCCGAACGCACCGCTAAAGTCACTTCTACACTCGTGACGGTTATAGCCATTACTTTTTTTGTATTACTGGTCATTATTATGTTATCGCTTACCCTGGGGTTTTATCTGGGCGATGTGTTTGAATCCTATTCGCTTGGTTTTCTGGCAGTTACCGGTATTTATTTCGTAATAGCGCTGGTGATATTTGCATTGCGCCGCAGTATCATTACCAATCCGATTCTTTCTATGATTATTAAGGCAATGCTGGATTAGTAATGTTATTATATAAAAATAAAACTTTAATAAAAAGTATTTGATTATCAGTTTATTAAATGTAAAATAACCGATAATTAATTTTTAACCCAGTACTTCATATTTAATTAAAAAATCCGATTCATTATATCGTATATAATATAATGAAATACCCTAAAATCAAGTCCAATGGATCAGCAATTGAAAAAAATCAACACTTTTGCAGAATTGCAAGAGGAGAAAAATAAGCTCAAAACCGAGATTCGTTATAGCCGCCAGCAGCTTATGCAGGCACTGGATGGTACCAGATCAAGCGCCCAGAATTTACTACTCAGACGCGTAGTAGTGCCGGCGGGTATTGCTGGTCTGGCAGTTGCAGGGGTGAAGGTTGCTCAATCTTTGCGCCACGAACAGCATGATGAGGAGGAGGACTTTGCAAGCTATACGCATTACAATGCCAGTGAGCCTGCGTCTATACTCGATTCCATTCAGCAAAACCTGGCGTCTAGTTCAAAATGGTACATTCGGCTGCTGCCAGTCGCTTTTCAATTGATACGTCGGTATATGGCAAACCGACAGGATCATCACGCCTATCAGCAGCGCCATGTAGAAGATGCGACCCTGTATCCTTCGGAATCGTCAGCACCACTTCCGGCTGGAAGCCATTGATTAAGCTCACTTTATATGTTTAGAGTTTTCTCATTATTATGGTAAAATGTATGATTATCGGCAATGGATTGAATAATTATTTTATATTAAATTTGAACATTTATTAAGTATTTTCTTTCCAATAGAAAAGAAATTTGTGTTACAACTCCTGCTATTAACTGCCTTCTCTCTCACTGGTTAGGATCGAATTGGGTGAAATTACATGTAATATTTAGCCATTATATTATGCTATTATTATATGATTTATCATCATCGCAGACGGAATACAGGGGCGAGTGTATGGTCTGGTTTTAAAAATTAAAGCCCTATGCAGATTGAAATTACCGATACCCAACCACAGAAGTGGGTGAGCACAATAGCCAAATACTTTGATTTGCCAGTACATAGCAATTGTATGGAGGAGACCCTGTTACTGGCGCCGCCGCTGGGCGCAGGAAAAATAACCGGATTTGGTTTTAGCGGTGGGTTAGGGATTTTGCTATTGTACTGTACACTCGAAGAAGACTGGGAATTGCTGATACAACAAGCCGTGCCGGCACTGCAATTTAATTTTTGTGTAGCGGGCAATATTCGGCATTTCTTACAAAATAAAGAAATACAGTATCAACTGATGCCGCTGCAAGGTTCGATTACTGCCAATAAAGCAGGCTATCAGGAATCGATTTTTTTACCGGCGCGTACCGAGTTGATTTTTACACATTTAGTAATAAATCGGGCAGCTTATTTAAATCGAATCGATTGCTTAGTAAACGAAACGCCACCTGAATTATCAAATGTATTCAAAGATGTAGCAGGCGATAACACTTTTTTATACCAAAGTAATTATAGCCTGGCTATTGCCGAGATCATTAAGCGAATTATTAGTGATAAAAATGAAGGATTGGTTAGAAGTGCTCTTATTGAAGGTAAAACGCTGGAATTGTTATCAAAACAAATTAAACAATATAGTGATGATTTACAACTGCCGGATAAACAAGTGGTGCTGCGCCAATCGGATGTAGCGACGATTGAAGCGGCAAGAGATATTCTCATCGCTAATCTGAAGACGCCGCCTACCATCGAAGAGTTGGCACGTCAAACCGGCATCAATCGGCAAAAATTAAAATCGGGTTTTAAAATAGTATTTGATAGGACGATTCATACCTACTTGCGCGAATATCGCCTGGAAACGGCAGCAGCCTTGCTCTTGAGCGGCAAAAGTGCCGGTGAGGTAGCAATGCACGTCGGGTACGTCAATCAAAGTCATTTTGCCCGGTTATTTAAAGAAAAATATGGGGTGCTACCTAAAGATTATTTAAAAACCATTCAGCACCGCATTCAACATAAATAAAAACATTTAGCAGTGCTTTACAAGATGTTCTTTGAAAAAAAAAGAGGCTCGTTCAAATTGTAAAAACTTCCAATTGGAATATTTTCCCTTCCAATTGGAGCATTTTCGCCGCTGGGATTTACGTTATCTTTGTTTGATTGACATGCGTTTTTCCCGTCTGGATCAGCTCAGAATATACATTAGGAAAGTGCAACCTTATTTTATCGTTCCTAAATATTAGGAATATAATAAACATGTAATAAATCGCTTCTCAGTGTAAAGATATATAACTCGTATTTAACGGGGCTCTTTTGACGGTAGTCACTTACCTTGGTAAGTGCTGCCGTCGTTTTTTCTTCGGTCCACATCTCATCATCGAGCGCTGCCCATGTATCATTACATTATATAATGTATTAAAATCAAATCAATCATGAGATTCATTATCGCGCTTCTGGTAAACGGATTATTGGTATATGGTGCTGCTGGTTTATTCCAGGAGGTACATGTAGATTCATACCTCACTGCCATTTTAGTGGCTTTATTACTGGCACTGGTCAATGCTATTATCAAGCCCATTCTTACTTGGGTGACCATGCCGATCAGTATCATTACCCTCGGCTTGTTTTTGTTGGTCATCAATGGCGTCCTGGTATTACTGGTGGATTTATTGGTACCAGGATTTCGGGTAGATGGCTTATTTACTGCTATCGTATTTTCGGTTATATTAACCATTTTTAATTTTCTGATCGGCGGATTTAATATTCAAACGCGTCGATATATACCTTAAGCAATAGTCAGAATTATAACTTTTTAAACATTAAAAAATACCTTATTATGAAAAAGATTAAATTTTTATTATTGAATCTAATGCTGCTTAGTTTATTCGCTTTTACAGCATGTGATAATCGGAGCCAGACCGAAGCGGCACAAGAGCAGGTAGAAGCCGAGCAAGGGGATTTGCAGGAAGCCCAGGAAGACCTGAACGAACAATATGCGGAAGAAAAGGTGGCGTTACAAACCGAAATTCGAGATGCGCAGAGCCGCGTGGACAAGCGCTTGGTAGAACTGCGTGCCGAACTGAATGATGCAAAAGCCGAATCCAGAGATGAAATCAACCAACGTATTCAAAGACTGGAAGAAAGACGGAAGCAACTAACGGATGACCTGGACCGGATGGATGATACCACGGTCGATGACTGGGAAAATTTTAAAGTAAGTGTGAGAAGAAATCTGGACGATTTGGGCGATGATTTAGATTAAAATAATTTTTTTATACTAATCTCAGTTAACCTTGCACTTTTCAGCCAGTAGGTTGTAAAGTGCATTTTTTTGCCCAAAATGGTTTTGTTTTATTTAGTGAACATATCATCCTTTTTTTCTTTTTATAATAACATTTTATTAATGCTGCGCTTACAATTAAATATTTATTCAGAATCTTTTTTATGTCAAAAACATTTACTTGTTTTTATAACCAATTTAAAAACCAAAACAAATACACTATGAAAAAGCTAAATGTATGCTTGCTGGCACTTACGCTGGTAGGATGGTTGTCATTTACTTCTTGTGACTCAAACGGCAGACCTAACAACGACACCCCAGTTGAAAACCCGAATGATAATATTATGGGTGATCAGGGTGACGCCACTGAATACGAAGACGAACGCGCTGAGTTGCGTGATGATATTCAGGAAGCCCAGCAGGATATCGATGAGCGTATTACCGACTTGCGCGAAGAAGCAAAAAATGCATCAGCCGATGCCAAAGTTGAAATCAATCAGCAGATTGAGCGCCTCGAGGCAAAGCGCATCCAGTTAGCCGCTGATCTGGACCGCCTGGGCGAAGACATGGGCGATGGCTGGGAGTCTTTTAAAATGAATGTGCGTAAGTCACTGGATGATCTGGAAGACGAACTGGATGATGATAATAATGGTATGTAATAAGCAGATGTAATAAAATACGTTCTTATTTACTGCACATTATAAGCATAAAAGATTTTACTGTACGATAACATTCGTCAAAAATGAAAAAAGCTGGCTGCACTTAAAGTACAGTCAGCTTTCTTATTATAGAAGCGGAGGGAGAGGGATTCGAACCCCCGGTCTGCTCATCACAGACGGCTGTTTTCAAGACAGCTGCAATCAACCGCTCTGCCATCCCTCCGGTTAAATAATGCCTTTTTCTTTTAAAAATTTATAGCCTTCAATTGATTTGTAGAATTGTTCTCTTTTGAACGCTTCAGCTTTTGTCGGGAACATTTCTGTAAAGATAATTTCCCAAGGACGATAAGCTTTTGTATAACGGACCCTTCCTGCATTATGTGTCAAAAGTCTTTTCTCTAAATTTGCAGTGTGTCCATAATAATGCTTACTATTTAGTAAACTTTTTAATATATAGCTATAAAACATTTTACAATAAAATTCTTTCCGGTCTGCTCATCACAGACGGCTGTTTTTCCCGAAGGGATCTGATGTACGACATAAAGAAGTGATAAAATTAAGCGACAAAAAGATATCGCCACTAGTTCTTTGAAAATCCGA
>JBKBWT010000435.1:0-5009 GCA_046314415.1 Saprospiraceae bacterium | reverse complement strand
ACTTTTTACTCACCGGCTTTTCCCGTTCCGCTGTTTCGCCAACGGTTGCCGCATTTTGCTCAAAACGGCAATTCTGCACAATGGCTTCGGTGATACCCTGGGCATCTTTGGCATTGTAAATGCTGCTGCCGCGTATGTAAGCGACATTGCCGATGAAACTACAATCGGCGATCACGGGTTTTGCCTCGCCTGCGGTGGCGGTATTGCAAATGCCGCCGCCATAAGTCGCCTCATTTTCCTGGAACACACAACTTTCGATGATCGGATTGGCGATGCCGCCGCTGCCGTTGTTGAGCACTGCGCCGCCGTCGAGGTCGGCGCGGTTATACAGAAAGCTACAATGCTGAATGATCGGATTGGCAATGCCATTTTGTGCGTAGTTGTACAAGCCACCGCCATCCCGCGCATAATTTTTCACAAAGGTACAATTCACAATCGTCGGATTGGACACGCCACCGGAACCGTCATTGTACCAAGCCCCGCCGCTGCGATCCGGGTTGCCCTTTGCACTGCGCCCGTTTGCCATGCCGCCCGTTATGGTGAAGCCATCTACGAGGGTTTCCGCACTGACGTTTTTCGTAAGCACCACAGTATAAGCATTATCGTCCGGGGCAACGCTGCCGATTTCCCCACTCAACATGGTTACGTGCTTTTGCCAGTCGCGGGCGTATCGTTCTTTCTCATTACCGGCAAAGCCGCCGTATAGTTTAACGCCATCCGGTATGTTGAAAGCAAGGGTACGATCAGTCGTCTTAGTGGTTGCATATTTGCCCGCTGCCACCCATATTTCATCGCCGCGCTTTGCCGCTTTCAATGCATTTTGTACATCACCCATGGCTTTTGCCCAGGAGTTGCCGTTGCCCGTGCCGCCGGGTTTCACGTAGATGGTCTTTTTTCTTTTGCGCTCGGCGTTTTTAAAAGTCCCTTTTTCCATTTCAAACAATTCCAGGCGCTTATTAACCAACATTGCCAGCGAGCGGATATTATCATTGGGCAAACGCGTCAGCACCAGGCGATAAATAGAATCCAACTGGGTTCTACGAATGGTAAAGGTATCCACCCCAGCGTTGGCGTTTTCCTGCGTGCGCAGGATGATGATCGGCTCAAAAGCCAGATTGTTTGCTAAAGCTTCCGCATTGTCCAAGCCAATGCTATCGTCGGAACGCACGATGACCTTGCGGTTCATCAGATTCGCCAGTACATAAAGCTGCAATTCCTGCTCCGTACCGGCTTCCGTTTTTAACACACTACCATAAAACCCGGCAACCTCGTTATCCGCATTGTAATACCAGGTAATAACCGACACCAGACCAATCATCGCCAATACCAAAATCAATAAAGGGATTCTTCGAACACGCATATGGTACAAGTTTTTAATTGCATAGAGGTGTAGAGCCAGGCGCGGGCAAATTTTTCCAAGCAGCCATCGCCCACACTAGTTGGAATGGTTTAGGGATTTGCCGACGCAGTTTGTGTATCGTGTTTGAAGTCTCAAAAGTAGAAGCTATCCGTTTTATCATCCGTTTGTTTACAAACGACCTTAAGAAGTTGGCACAGCGACGGCTTTGCGCCTAAGGTAAAAAGATTTTTACAAATCCTACCGGTACTGGCAAATTCATTCGCCCGTACTAATCTTCTAATTTATGTTTTGCTTCATTAATCTGCTTCTCCGTTTCTTCAATTTGCATTTTCAGAGTGAAACGTTGCGCGGCGTCGGATACGATGGCGGATTGCTCGCGCAGAAAGTTGAGCTTTTGTACGAGCAGGTCTAATTGCTTTTGTAATCCCTGGCGCTCCAGATCAGATAGGGTAGTGGCAGGAGTAGGCGTGCTGGTACTCTGGGGAACAACGGCAGCAGCGGCGGGATTCAAATCTTCCGGGTCAAGTTGGTCTGCCAGATCGGTCAGTGCAACGCGAATGCGGTTGATGGTACGGGTGGCAAAATCGTCACTAACAATACCTTGGAGCTGTTGCTTGCGGATGGAATTGTACTGTCCTTGCAGAGCAATGCGCGTGGAAGCCACGCCGACAGTGGGGTTAAGCACTTCTTCCAATAGCTTGAAGATTTTAGTAAACTCATTCTCCACCAACAGGGCTTTGAGGCGTTTGCGCAGGGCGGGCAAGTCCGCGGGTGCAGGTGTACTTACTACCGGCGCATCGGTTTTGACTTTGCGCGTGCGGGTACGCTTGGTTTTAGGCGCTGGCAGCTGGTTGTCTGCATATACTTTATCGGCAACGGCTTTGAGTCGAAACATAAACTCGCCACCCCGGTCGCCCACGCCGTGCAGGGGCGCGCCGCGCGGTACCTGGCGGGCGTTATTGCCTACGTCCAGAATGATGTAATTGCAAAATTCTGAGACGCGCAGGCGTTCTTCCTGGTTGTTGCGCAAACGATACAAAACAGCATCCGCAAAGGGACTATTGTCACCCGGTGCACCGTCGGATACCACTTCGTTGCGTCCGGCAGTGAGCAGCCAGCGTGAAGGGATGCTTTCCAGATAAGCGTTCACATCGGCGAGGCACCGCTCGGTAAAGAGGGAACCCGCATAGCAAGAATCGGCAATGACAAAAGTATGAAAAGCAGGAATGGCTTTGATGTAGCGTGTCAGCACGCTAAAAGGAATGTAAGAACCGATGTTGCCTACCTCGCCATCACAAGGAATCCAAAAGCCTTCGTCAATCGTTTTTTTGTACTCGCCATGCCCGGAGAAGTAAAGAAGCAGGTTGTCCTGAGGGGTGAGTGTTTCTGCCAATTGGTCGAGTTTTGCAAAGATGTTTTTCTGGGTGGCGGCTTCGTTAAATAACGTAAAGCATTGCTGCGGGTCATCCGAAAACTGGTAACGGCTGGTAAGTTCTTTACAAACATCCTGCGCGTCTTTAACGGCATTGTACAAACGAGGCAGGAGGGTGTAGGCGTCAATGCCGATGATAAAAAGGTAGTTTTTTCCCTGAGGTAAAGCATTGGCAGGTTTAGTAGTGCTGGACGTTCTACCGGCAACGCGGGTGTTTTTTTTAGCCATTGCAAATAGGTTATGGGTTAGTACTAAACAATGATGTTAGTTATTTACTTCGGTAAACGTTATTTTACCCGCTCAAATATAGATTTTTACCATGGGCAAAACAATAAAGGGTTAAAAAATATACTTATAAGTGGCGGTAGGCTGATACGTGGGTAGCGCCTTGTTCACTTAATTGTCAAAGGACTTTATTGACTGGATGTAACAAGGGAATGCCTTTGCTGATAAAATGTATAATATACGGTATTTCTTTAAATTAACTCGGTTCTTTACATTGTTTTAATAAAATACTTTATGACGAATAACCACATCAAGCTGCTAAAAACAGAAGTGCTTTCGGATAACTGGTACGTGCTGCGCAAAGTGACCTTTGAAGTGCAACAAAAAGACGGCAGTTGGCAAACCGTTAGCCGGGAAGCCTACGACCGTGGCAACGGAGCCACCATTTTATTGTACAATAAACCCCAGCAAACGGTGGTGCTGACCCGGCAATTTCGCATGCCTACGTATTTAAATGGCAATGAATCCGGGCTATTGATAGAAGCCTGCGCGGGCTTGCTCGATAAAGACCATCCGGAAGACGCCATCCGCCGGGAGACGGAAGAGGAGACCGGTTATAAGGTATCGCACGTGGAAAAGGTGTTTGAAGCGTACATGTCGCCAGGGTCAGTGACGGAAATTTTGTACTTTTTTGTTGCGGAATACTCCAAAGACATGAAAGTCAGCGATGGAGGCGGCGTGGACGACGATCAGGAAAACATTGAAGTACTGGAAATTCCATTTAAGGAAGCAATTGCCATGATGCATGACGGACGCATCAAGGATGCCAAAACCATTATGTTATTGCAATATGCGCAGTTGCAGCGCTTACTGGAAGTATCATAAGCAGGAATTTTATTTAGTATTTATTTACTTGTAAATAATAATCGGATGGAAGAAAGAAAAGGTGTCAAAACTTTCTATGCGCAGGACGGTGCGGCGTGGCGGCAGTGGTTGGCGGAGCATCACCATCAGGAAAAGAGCGTTTGGCTTATTATTTATAAAAAGAACAGTGGTACGCCCAGTGTTTACTACGACGAAGCGGTAGATGAAGCCCTGTGTTTTGGCTGGATTGATAGTCTAGCGAATAAACGTGACGAAGAGAGTTATTATCAATTTTTTGCACGGCGCAATCCGAAAAGTAAGTGGAGCGCGGTCAACAAGCAAAAAGTAGAACGACTTATTGCCGAGGGTCGCATGACCGAGGCGGGTATGAAAATGATTGAGTTGGCGAAAGCCAGCGGTACCTGGGATGCGTTAAATGACGTGGAAAATCTGGTAATTCCCGAAGATTTACAGCAATTGCTGGACGCCAACGAAACAGCTAAAAATAATTGGGAAGGATTTTCGCGCTCTACCAAGCGCGCCATCCTGGAGTGGATTAGTAACGCCAAGCGCCCGGAAACCCGTGAAAAACGGGTACGCGAGACGGTTGCGCAAGCAGCGCTGAATAAAAAAGCGAATTTTCCGAATCAGTGAGCTTGGGTAAAGTAAAATGACCTACGCGATGAATTTATAAAAAGGGTGCTTCCCGGCTACCCTTTGCAGGTATTCAGCTACGCAGTGTCGGTAGCGTTGCAATATGCTATTTAGCATTCGTAATAAGTGAATATTTAAGGTGATTT
This sequence comes from Saprospiraceae bacterium, assembly GCA_046314415.1. Taxonomy (GTDB): domain Bacteria; phylum Bacteroidota; class Bacteroidia; order Chitinophagales; family Saprospiraceae; genus JADJNW01. Next base: position 328 of record JBKBWT010000435.1, on the reverse strand, counting down.
GCAGGATATTTTTGAACCTCCGACAGCCTTTTCCTTTCTCTTATAGGATTTCTCTTTTATCACCTTAAAAAACCTGCACATGCTTCTTTTTACGCTTAAAAATCAGATAGTTACACATCACAACAACATACTAAAAAAAGGTTTTATAAGCTTTTTTTTAATGTGCTTACTAGGTGAAGCTTATGGCGTTCAATTACAAGAGATAGGGGCATGGTATGCCGAATCTTCTAGTGGGGCGGCACCTGAAGCGCGACATGAATCGGCTTTTGTTGCGCTCAATGGCAAATTTTATCTACTGGGGGGGCGCGGCAAGCGTACCATTCAAGTG
>JBKBWT010000434.1:0-5023 GCA_046314415.1 Saprospiraceae bacterium | reverse complement strand
GATTAATTTCCGGCTCCGGCGAAATCGTAACCGACTGTAAATCAATACCTGTATGCTGCATCATCGAACGAACGGTCGAAGTTTCGCTATCACGAACGTCCACCGTTTCACGGAACATTTCATATCCTAAATAACTGATAATAACCGTATAATTTCCCGCCTCCAAATTATTAAATTGATAAAATCCGAGTTCATCCGTATAAGTTTGCTTGTTGGTATTTTCTAATATTACATGCGCTCCTGATAAAGGATTTTTTGTTGTTGCATCCTGCACACTACCGCGAATACTGCCGTTGTGGGCGAATATTACATTTATTGTAAATAAAACGAGGCAAAAAGTAAATAAGGATTTCATGTTTATTTAGTTTTTAATTTTCATAGAGATTTGCCAAATTTTTAAAATTTGGTAAATCTGCCTATGTGTTATCATAATTTTTCTTTCGCTTCTGCACAATACGAGCAACTCAAATTCGGATTCATCGCAAACGCCTTCTGAATCAATTGTTTACCTTCAGAAATAGCATTTTCTTTGGCTTTTAATAAACCATCCAGACATAATAATTCCGGATTTTGCGATTTTGTGATTAATGCTTTATTTAAATGTTCGCGGGATTTTTTTAAATCACCTTTGCGGTAGTAAATAACTGCCAGACTTTTATTTACATCAATATTATCGGGGCGCATTTTATATTCTTTTTGTGCGTATTCGAGGGCTTTATTTACATCATTTAATAATTCAAGGTAAACTTCAGCATATTCCAGGGACATCATATGCCCATTTTTTTCATCATCTTCCAGCATCGGAATAATTTCATTTACTAATTTCTTTACTTCTGCTTCATTGCCTTTTTCCTTTTCCATTTTCGCTAAATCCACATAAAATCCAACCTCCGGAATCAACGTACACGCCTTTTTCAGCAAGGCTTCCGCCTCTTCTTGATTGCCTTTTAACGCCGCCACATCCGCCAGCGCTGCCACCGCAAACGGGTAATTCGGACGAGCGGACAAGGCGATATTATATTGCATTTCAGCGCTATCTAAATGTCCATAATATTTATATAAATTGCCCAAAACCAACCGCGCCCACTCCGTCTGCTCCATACCCGGATAACCCGCAGAAACCGCTAATTTCATGGCTTCAATCGAGCCATTTACTTGTCCGTGAATTTCACGTAAATATGATATGCGGCTATAAGATCGAATATCAGGGCGAATGGACACCATTTTATCCGCCATTTCTACTGCTTTTTTATAATCTCCTAACTCTACATTTGCATCGACTAAAACGCCATAAATGCCTGCATCATAAGGGTTTAGCTGCACGGCTTCTTCGCCAATCTTTTTCGCTTCTGCGAATTGGTGCAAAGATAAAAGCACCGAGGACTTGTCCAATAATGCCCGATAACGAATTGGCTGGTCAGGATTTAAATTTAATACTGCGTTAATAACGGTAAGCGCCGCCGGAAAATAATGTCCGTGCTCCCCGGAAATACGGGCTTCCTGCATGAATAATTCGGCTAAAGTGAGCCGCGCTTCCAGATCATTTGGGTTGGCTTTTATTTTATTTACCAAATTATTATACAAATCATTTACATTGCCCATTTCTTCGGTAGGACCAATCACTGCCTGCCGTTGTAATAATTCCGGGATTTCTATCGCGGAATTCGTAATATTTTGTTCGTTTTTATTACAAGCAATGATGAAAAATAAAATTATTATCACAAAGGGTGTAAGCTTTTTCATGTCTTTTTAGTTTGATTTTTTGAATAAAAGAAGGGCACGCCTGTGATCTGAGACAGACTTCAAAAACGTGCCCTCGTTATAATATTTGGAAAGAAAAATTTAATTAAAGATTGAGTAAATCTAATTTACTTTTGCCAGCTTAATCGTTTGAACTGACTGATTATCAATGGTAATCGTAGCAAAATAATTACCCGTTGGTAAAGCAGTGGCATTCCATACCTTTTGATATTCACCGGCAGACATATTTTCATTTACCAAAGTTTGTAATAATTTGCCATTCATATCATAAATACGAATCGCTACTTGACCGTTTGCGCTCACCCGATACTTAAATGTAGTCTCATTTTTGAACGGATTTGGAAAATTATACGCAAAAACCACCGGCGCGCTCACCCCTGCTACACTCGTAGAAGGCGATAAAATCTGGGGTTGCGTGTATTCGCGGATCTCACCGGAGCATTTACCCGTGCCCGACCAGGGCGTCTGCACATAAGGAAAAGTGGAAGTAAATGTGGTGTCATTTTTATTAATACCCGTATCATAAGTCAGCACGTCGAGTAAATCCTGCGTCACCGGCGACATACCCGGCACGTAATCATCGTACCACAAGCCAATCGCTGCCAGCGCCACGCCCGCAACTGCCTGTAATTCAATGCGGGTCACGTCATCCTCGAGGCGACGACCATTCGGGAAACCATCCATATTTGGAATAAATTCTAAATCAGCATCGCCATTAAAACGCGGATCGGTCAAACCTAAAACCGCCGCTTGCACAATGCCCAAGGTGCTAAAATCAGGATCATCGCGCGGCGTCACCGGCACTGCCATGTTGAGGCGGAGCATATCGCCACCATTCGGTAAGAAGTTGTGAATGAAGGGTTTACCTGCCGCTAAAGGATTACCATTTTTACCGGTCGCCAATTGATACGGAATTAAATTTGGCACTCCGGTATGAAAAATGGGCCACAAATCCACTGCCCGCGCGGCGCTGTCACGCGGCAAGAGCAAAGTGCCAAACACATCATCATCCAACGCCGTACCTTCGAGCGCTGCATTGCCTTTTAAAGCAAACAAACCGCTTTGATTGTAACCGAAGTCAAACATTCCCAGGGAGTTACGCTGAATACGCAAGGGCGCAAACGCAGGCACTGCCCCACCAAATAAGCTATCGTCCATGTACAGCGCCAGCTCCGGATTGTAAAAATAATTGCCAAACGTCGCCAGATTCGCCAAATCTTCATACGGCGTCAACGCATTCCACAAATCTTTTGCCCCAATCGGAATCACCGCTTCATTCGTCAAAGGCATGCCCAGGCGCGACACTTGCACCCAATCACCTGAATAAGATTCATTATACGTATCGGGATTCAAGGTACGAATCTGCCGACGACTTGCCGAAGCCCAGACGCCGATCACAAAATCAGGATCCAAAATATTTGCGGCTTGGCTTACATTTTTACCATCTTTTTGCAACATGGAAATGGGAATCTGAATCGCAATCGTCGAAACATTCAAACAAGCAACCCCATCTTTTGGCGTACCATTTTGCCGGGGCATATCGCCGAGATCAAATACACCACCAAGATCCACAAAAAATGGATCATCGGTTGGACCGCAGAAGACTTTTTCGCCGTCATTCGCTGTTGCTAAAGCATTCGTCATCAGCATGTTGTAAGTTGTATTCAAACCGGCAGCACCTTCGATGGAACGTGGACCAATATTATTCGGCGGTACCGTGCCATTTTCAATTACGGTATCAAAAGTGCGACCTCCATCGGTACTTTTTTCCAGCCGGTAAGTGGTTTTATGATTTTGCTTACCCAGGCGGATGTAAAAAAACGTGGTCGGATCTTCATAAACTTTACGAAATGTAAAGCGATATATAATATCATCGCCCGTTGTCATTACATCATTATCAATATGAATTTCGTAGCGAATATTTTCACCAAAACCATAATAATTCGGACCGCCGTGGGGCAGTTGCATCGGCACATAACACGCGATAATCGTAATCATATCGGGATTATCCGGGCTGCGGAAGGCGTACAAATCCGTGTTATCCGCCAAGGGATCATTGGAAATTAAAGGCGCTTCGCGGTGGCTCGATGCAAAGAGCATGGGCACAACCAGCAAGCATAAATAGGTTAATAATACTATTTTTTTCATAATTATAATTTGAGCATGTAATAAAATTGAATTATTACAAATCGTAAATCGTAAATCGTAAATCGTAAATCGTAAATCGTAAATTATTTTACTCTCCACCCTGCGGCAAACTCACCTCCGTGCCTCGCCAGGGCATCGCCAGATAAGGGAAAGTTGATTGAAAATCGGTATCATTTGCTTCCACGCCGGTAGAATATTGCAAGACATTCACCAACTGATTGGTCACCGGAGAAGGCGAAGTGCCCGGCACATAATCATCGTACCACAAGCCAATCGCTGCCAGCGCTACGCCCGCAACTGCCTGTAATTCAATGCGTGTGACGTCATCCTCCAGGCGGCGACCATTCGGGAAGCCATCCATATTTGGAATAAATTGAATATCTGTATTCGTATTAAAACGCGGATCGGTCAGACCCAAGACTGCCGCTTGCACGATACCAAGTGGACTAAAATCATCACTGTTGCGGGGCGTCACCGGCACTGCCATGTTGAGGCGGAGCATGTCGCCACCATTGGGTAAGAAGTTGTGAATGAAGGGTTTACCAGCTGCCAAAGGATTGCCGTTTTTACCCGTTGCCAGTTGATACGGAATGACATTCGGAACCCCCGTATGGAAAATGGGCCATAAATCGACCGAGCGCGGTGCGTTTTCAGCCGGTAACAACAAAGTGCCAAACACATCATCATCCAACGCCGTACCTTCCAATGCTGCCGCACCTTTCAAGCCGTATAAGCCATTTTTGCCATTGCGGAAATCGAAGCTACCCAAGGAATTTGATTGAATGCGCAATCCACGGAACGCCGGCACTGCAGCACCAAATTGACTATCGTCCATGTACAGCGCCAATTCTGGATTGTAAAAGAAATTGCCATACACATCAAGATTCTCTAAATCATTATATGGCGTCTCAAAATTCCAACGATCTTTAAAACCAATCGGAATCACCGCTTCATTCGTCAAAGGCATGCCCAAACGCGACACTTGCACCCAATCTCCCGAATCATCCGGCGCGGTTCCATCTGCATTCAAGGTGCGAATCGCGGGGCGACTGGCGGACGCCCAAATACCAATTACGTAGTCGGGATCAAGAATGTTTGCAGCCTGATCCACACT
>JBKBWT010000433.1:0-5057 GCA_046314415.1 Saprospiraceae bacterium | reverse complement strand
AGCGAAGCTGTTAAGGAAGCAACAGCTGCTGCATACGGAGAAGCGATCGATATTTAATATTATTATAGAATGTAAGGACTAAGGTTTGGAAACCGGAGCTCATCAGCAATGGTCAAACTTTAGTCCTTTATCCTGAAGTGATTCTACGGAAGTTTTCAAATATTTTTTCGATAAGCCGTTTATTAGAGGTAATAATTTGGGCTTCTCCATTCAACTGTTGGGCTGGGTCAATCTGACGTCCCCGCGTCGTAGTCAAGCCATTCGGAAAACTTACTTCCACTGGAATAGTCTGATTCGTCGGCACTTTTCCTTTCCACTTCACCTTGCCAATTACCGCTCCATATTCATAAGCAGGATAGCTTTTAAAATTGACAATCACTTGCTGGCCGGTATCTACTTTCCCTGAGCCATCGACCGCTAATAGCATGGTACCCAAAGTCTCTGTGGTTTGAGCGGGAACAATGGATAATAAAGGCATTTCTTTATTGACAAATTGTTGAGGACCAATTTCTGAATTCGTGAGCACGACTGTACCTTTGATCGGTGCAACAATGAGATGCCGGTCTTTCCAATTTTGCACCGTATTTTGTAAGCGAATAAAGCTATTCTTCATGTCCTCAAAAGCGCGGGTACCTTCAAATTGTGAGCTTTTCTTTTCTCCATTGATTTGATTTTCTAACATTTGAATCTCGAAGCGTTTGCTTTTAGAGTCAGATGATAAGCCTTGTAACTCCCGATCTAATTGACGAATCGCATCTTCGCGCTTGCGCAATGCCTCTGAAGAAGTTTTTCGCTGCTGATATAAGCGTCGCTCTCGTGATAAAGCATCCGTTTGGGCATCCAACTCGTCTTGAACCCGACGTTTATCCCGATTATTCTGCTGAATTTCTTTCTCCAAATCATCTACCCGCTTTTGTAACTCCCGAATACTGGAATTACTACGCGGCATACGTCCCCTACGGCTTTGCCGAAAAGTTTCCTGATCTTCTAAAAAGCTATAAAAATCTTCTTGAATGTCTCCTAACAAGAGATTCATAGGTGGGCTGAATGCTAATAAAGACTCCGCATCTAATTCATTCACAGCGCTTAAAGCATCGTCGAATGCCATAACATCATCTACACTGCTATTACCATCACTTTGTAAAGCAATCAGAACTTGCCCACTATCTACCGGCTGTTCGTTGCGCACTAAGATGCGCGCAATATACCCGGAATTGGCGCTGTAAATTTTGCGGGGCGGCTCGGTGGAGGTCACCGTAATCTCCTTCTTTATAATGTCAGGATAACGAATCCAATATGAAGTCCAAATCAATACCAGAAACACGATTAAAGCTACGGTTGTACCCCAACGAGTAAGCCAACCAGGCGGTGTACCCAGTATTTCCTGTACTTCTTCACTCCTTATCTCTATATCCGGCTGGTTCATATGGGTATTTTGTTTGAGGCTTTATATTTGACTTTTGCCTTATTCGACTTCAACGTTTTAGTCTAAATTCCTGAAATACCGTAACTTAAAACTTTAATAAAAATAAAATTTATGCGCCTAATTCCAACTGATTGCGTACCAACTGATAATAAGCACCGCGAAGATAAGTTAGTTCATCGTGTGTACCTTGTTCGACCACTTCGCCACCCTCTAAGACAATAATATTGTCCGCATTTACGACCGTACTCAAACGATGCGCTACAATAACGACCGTACGATTATAGAAAAACTCTTCCAGATTTTCCATGATAATCATTTCATTATAAGCATCTAATGCAGTAGTCGCCTCATCAAAAAAGATATACTCGGGATTTTTATAAACCGCTCTGGCTATGAGCAGACGTTGTTTTTGTCCCTGGCTCAGGTCGAATCCTTCGTACCCGATCCGGGTATTATATCCCATTGGCAGCGACTCTATAAAGTTCTGAATATGAGCCACTTTTACTGCCTTTAACAGCTTTTGCTTATCTATAATTTCGTCTCCCAGCGCAATGTTGCGAGCAATGGTATCATTAAAAATATAACCGTCCTGCATCACCACCCCACATTTGCTACGCCACAAACGCGTTTGAATGTTATTGAGCAGCACATCACCTACGCGAATGGAGCCTTCAGTTGGCTGGTAAAAATTGAGTAATAACTTGATTAATGTGGTCTTACCACTGCCACTACTACCCACAATAGCGGTTGTTTTTCCTTTGGGAATGTACAAATTTACATGCTGTAGCACGTGCGGGGAATGTGGACCATCATATTTGAATGATACATTTTCCATCAGTAAATCTCCATACTCCGGCAGCAAAGTGATTTTTTCACGCATGTCTTCTTCGTCGGCCCGAGCGTGGATTTCGTTCATGCGTTCAAGGCTGATTTTAGCCTCCTGTAACGCACGAATAAATTCAACAAATTGATTCAAGGGTGAATTCAATTGCCCCACAATATACTGAACTGCCACGAGCATACCCAACGACATGTCCCCTTTGATTACCGCCTGCGCTACTACAAAAGTGATAATCACATTCTTGGCTTCATTAATAAAAACTGCGCCAGAGCGTTGATTCTGCTCAATACGTAGCGAACTCATACTGGTACGAAATAGCCGGGCTTGCACCCGCTCCCAGGCCCAACGCTTCTGCTTCTCCGCATTATGCAGCTTGATTTCCTGCATTCCATTGATTAACTCAATCAGATTGCTTTGATTTTCAGCAGATTGATCAAATCTTTTATAGTCCAGGTCACGCCGTTTGCGCATAAAAAATAATACCCAGGCTATATTAATTGCGGTACCTGCAAGGAAAATTGCAAACACTAAGGGATTCCAGATAATCAAGATAACCGAAAAAGCAATGAAATTAAAAAAGGAAAAGATAGAAACCAGCGTCGTTGAGGTAAAGAAACGTTGCACCCGCTCATGGTCGGTGATGCGTTGCATTAAATCACCAGTCATTTTAGACGTAAAAAAACGTACCGGCAATTTTGTCAGTTTGACCAGGAAGTCCGAAATTAAGTTAATATTGACACGCACGCCTACATGCAACAAAATCCAACTCCGTATGTGCTCCACCATCACCTGTGTAGCAAATAGTACCAGTTGCGCAATGATGACGATTTTTATAAAATTTAAATCCAGCGCATTAATACCTACATCTATAACGGATTTAATCAACAACGGGAAAATCAATTGTAAAATGCTACCCAAAAACAACCCGATGATTAACTGCCCGATAAGTGGCTGATAACGACGCAAATAAGAAAAAACGTAAGGAAAGCCTGCTTTATTGATCTTGTCGCCTTCGCGCTCATAGAACTCCGGAGTAGGTTCTAAGAGTAGCAGTACGCCCGATTGTTCGTCGTCGTCGGCTTCACTCGTCCAATTTTCGAGGAATTCTTCTTTTGTAAGTTTAAATTTACCTACGGCAGGGTCGGCGATCCAAACATGTGTTTTGCTCACTCGATGTACGACCACAAAATGTTCTTCATTCCAATGGGCAATACATGGCAATGGAATATCCCGAACCAGCCGTTCAAAACTTGGCTTAATTGCCAGCGACTGAAGTCCAATATGCTCTGCCGCATCGCTGATACCCAGCAAAGAAACGCCCTGTTTGCCCATGTAGGTTAGTTCGCGCAGGTACTCCAATGAGTAAAACCTACCGAAATAACGAGCAATCATCCGAAGACAGGTAGCGCCACAATCCATGGCGTCTAACTGTTGGTAAAAGGGGAAATTCTTTGGCATAACAACCTGCTGCTGCTCTTTGATTATACTTTAGCACTCAGACAATAGACCTTAGAAGCTGCGTTCGAAAAAATCCAAAATCCATCGTCTATTATCCAATATCTTGGAAAAAAGAATATTATTGCAATTTATTAACAAAATGGTTACAATCCCAACAATTTACGCCAGGAATTTTCTATTTAGATGTAATTTTTGTTAAAAGTCACATTTTTACTCTAATTTTTGGCGATTATTTACAAATTCGTCGGCATGTACAATAGCTTTTTATCTGTGGTCACGGTTTTGCAATCATCTGTAGATGTGCGCATTTTGCCTGCTTATTTGGCAAATATTTATCCTATCTTAAAGCAAAATTTTGCCGATTTTGAAATCATCCTAGTAAATAATCATGTTAATGCCGATTTTCATCAGGCTATTGATGCTCTGGCAGATGATTTAAAACACAATATTTTTTTATTAAATCTCTCTACCGAAACTGAACGCAACCACGCTATCCTCGCTGGTTTGGATCGTGCTAATGGTGATTATACGCTGATTTTTGAATTAGGGTTCCACGAACAACCTCATTTAATATTAGATTTATATCAACAAACCCAAGCTGGTTTTGATATTGTTTACCTGCGCGCCCGCGAGCGTCCTATCCGCCTGCATTACCGCCCTTTGTACCGCCTCTTTTATTTTATTTTAAAGAAGTATTCAGCGCTAAAAGTAGATGAAAAAGCCTACGACACGCGTATCATCTCTCGCCGTGCGCTGAATTCATTGCTCCGCCTGCGCGAAAACCTGCGCTATATGAAAGCCATTTACTCGATGGTAGGCTACAGCACCTCATATATAGAAGTAAAAACACCTCCAAGTTTCGTTCCCATTGAAGATTTTTCCGAGCGTTTTCGCACTTCGCTGGTTGCTATTACATCTTACACTACTTTTCTGCGCACCTTATTATTATGGATTTTTATTTTTTCCTTCATATTCCTCGTGGGCGTAATTGTCAATGCCCTGAAAGTTAAGTTCACCGGTATAGACCTCTTTGGCAGTCAGCAGCAAGCCATCTCCGGCTGGACTTTTCTGGTCATTTTAATCTCCATTTTTTTCGCCGTGACCTGCCTTAATCTTTACATCATGTCCATTTATTTATCCAATATTTACAATGAAATTAAACAAAGACCACTTTATATTATAGAGTCTATCAAACGTTTTTAATATTTTTATTATTAGACTTGCGTCAAATTGATTATCAGCATATTAAAAAATTCCAAAGACCGGCACAAATACCCAATATCATATCCATATCATATTGGCGCTTCATTCTGATTTGGTTGTAAATAATCC
>JBKBWT010000432.1:0-5067 GCA_046314415.1 Saprospiraceae bacterium | reverse complement strand
TCAAAAATAGCGATCTTGGCGTTTTTCACTTCTTTTGAGAGGTCAAAACCAAATAATAAAATTTGCACGATCGGCAAGCCAAACATAAAGAGCAGCGTGCGGCGGTCGCGGAGGATATGGTAGAATTCTTTTTTGACGAAGGCGGTGAATTGTCTCATTTTATTGTGTTCTTGTGTTCAGGTGTTAATGTGTCCATCTCCACCGACCACTGATTTCTGTTTTTTGCGAATGGCTTTTTCTAATATTAGCTTTAGTTCTTGTCTTTGCTCTTGACTTCTTGTAACTTTTTGGCATCGCCCCAAAAAGTCACCAAAAAAGTCTAGGCAACTCCAATCCCTCCGGGGGATTTGCCGAGCCTCCCGCGCAGTTGTATTTCAAAATAAGTTATTACAATATGATAATCATTCAATTCTTATTCACTTCGCACGGCTTTGCGAGCGAGTTGTACAAAAACCTCATCCATAGAATCGGCGCTAAAGGTTCGTTTTAATCCGGTGGGGGAATCGAGTGCGTCGATGCGACCGTCCACCATGATGCTCACGCGATTGCAATATTCGGCTTCATCCATGTAATGTGTTGTAACAAAGACTGTTATACCTTCATTAGCGGCTTCATATATCATGTCCCAAAACTGACGGCGCGTGACCGGATCAACCCCGCCGGTGGGTTCGTCGAGAAATACAATTTTTGGCTCATGTAATATCGCTACGGAGAATGCGAGTTTTTGTTTCCAACCCAGAGGCAGCGATTTTACTGGCTTGTCGGCTTCCGATTCGAGTTGCAAACGGTCAATTAATCCCTGACTTTTGGCTTTCAAAATGCCATTTTTTAAACCGTAAATGCCGCCGTATAACTGAATATTTTCGCGAATCGTTAAATCTTCATATAATGAAAATTTTTGACTCATATAACCGATATTCTGCTTGATTTTTTCCGCCTGCCGGAATACGTCAAATCCCGCCACCATTGCCGCGCCGCTGGTGGGATGCAGTAAGCCGCAGAGCATGCGCATCGCTGTGGTTTTGCCGGCACCATTGGCACCGAGGAAGCCGAAGATTTCACCCTGGGATACGTCAAATGTAATGGCGTCCACCGCGGTGAAATCGCCGAATCGCTTGGTTAATTGATCGGTTTCTATTACTGTTTTATTCATTTTATTATTTGACGTTTTTTATTTATTATTTGACGTTGCCGATATGATTTTTATATTTTTTATTTATTATTTGACGTTACCAGCGTGACGTTGACTATTTTTTATTTGGGGTTGCTTTATTGTTTGTACATTTGTAATAAAGAGAAAGAGGTTAACATCATGTGTGCAACGTCAAATTTCAAATAAATAATAATCAATCTTTCATCAACGCCATGAAGCAATCTTCAATATTTGGCTCGATTTTATTTACTTCAATATCATGGAAATTTTGTTTTTGTAAATAATGAATAATATCGTCGGCAGTCATGTTGTCATTTTTTAAGGTCAAATGATGGGTATCACCGAACGCATAACAACTGTCGGTTTGTTCATAATTGCGTAAATCATTGAGTAAGCGGAACATATTATCGGAGCGCACCGCCCATAATGGTTTTTTATAATTGTGAATAATTTGTCGGGGTGGATCCACTTCCAGGATTTCACCTTTTTGAATCAAAGCGACGCGATCACAAAGGCTGGCTTCATCCATATATGGGGTAGAAACTATAATTGTAATACCCTGATTTTTAAGATTTTTCAGCATTTCCCAAAATTCCTTGCGGCTCACGGCGTCCACCCCGGTGGTCGGTTCGTCGAGCAATAAGAGGTCGGGTTTGTGAATGAGGGCACAACAGAGGGCGAGTTTTTGTTTCATCCCGCCGGAGAGTTTGCCGGCTTTCCGTTTTTTGAAGGGTTCAATCTGTATGTAAATATCTTTAATTAAATTATAATTCGCTTCGACCGTAGTATTAAAAACCGTGGCAAAAAACTCCAGATTTTCTTCCACGCTTAAATCCTGATATAATGAAAATCGTCCCGGCATGTAACCAACGCGCTGCCGAATGGCTTTATAATCCTTTACGACGTCATAAGCCCCCTCCGGGCCTTCCCCCAAAGGGGAGGAGAACTGCAAGGTGGCGGTACCGCTGTCGGGAACGATTAGAGTTGTCAAAATCCTGAATAATGTGGTTTTGCCGGCACCGTCAGGACCAATGAGTCCGAAAAGCTCACCGTCGTTAACGTTGAAGCTGATGCCTTGGAGGGCTTGCACCTTGGTAGCATCATAGGTTTTTGTTATATTATTTATGATGACGGAACTCATATTGGGTATTATTATAATTATTTTGTTCCGGGTTAATGATTTTATTTACAATTGTAAGCAGCTTGAAGGCTGCGATACGAGGTCAGCCTAAAGGCTGAGGGACGAAAGGCAGCGTAAACGCTGCGCTACAATTTCACTTCGCCGTACATGCCGATTTTCAGGTAGCCGTCGTTGGGCACTTTGATTTTGACGGCGTACACGAGGTTTTGGCGTTCTTCTTTGGTTTGGATGGTTTTTGGGGTGAATTCGGCTTTGTCGCTGATCCAGGTGATGGTGCCGGGCATTTGTTTGTAGCCGCCGTCGCCGTTGTCCACCAGGACTGTTACATTTTGTCCGAGCTTAATTGTAGGGAGCTGACTACCAGTCACATACGCGCGCAAAGTCATTGTGTCGAGGGGCGCAATTTTATACAATGCCTTGCCGGGAGCCGTGATTTCGTTGGCTTCGGCGTATTTGGTCAGGACGGTGCCGGTCAGGGGATTGTTGATCGTGCAATTGGCGAGTTGGTCTTCGATTTGGGCGACGCGAAGGCGCTGCGGGTCGGACTCGCTCAGGATGCCGCGGTTTTGAATGGCGACCTGATCGCGCTGGGCTTGAATTTGATTTTGCAAGACTTTAATCTGGCTTTGGGCGGCAGCAATTTGCTGTTTTAGAATGTCAATCGCGCCGTTGATGTCGTCGAGTTGTTTCGAGGGCACGGCGTCGGCTTTCACGAGGTTTTCAATGCGTTTTTGCTCGCGCTGCTGCACGGCGAGTTGTTCTTTCAGCACGTTGATATTGCTTTGCTGGGCAGCGATTTGCTGTTGCAAAATGAGGATTTGCGGGGCGGCGCTGTTGGTTTTTTGCTGCAATGCTTCGAGGCTGGCTTGGGCTTGCTGCTTTTGCAATTCGACATTTTCACAATCAATGACGCCGACTTGCTGACCGGCTTTGAGTTGGTCGCCTTCTTCGACGTTGAATTGCGTGAGTTTGCCGCTGGCTTCGGCGGAGATGATGACTTCGTTGGCTTCGAAGGTGCCGGTGGCGTCGAATTCGCCGTTTTTGTTATTACAAGCGAAGGCTGTAATGGCTAATATGAGGATGAGATATTTTTTCATGGTTTTGTGAATGTTTTCTGTTTTATTTAGTTTTTAATGCTAATTTTATTTAGTTTTTGCTCTGTTTTTAGCTTTATTGCTAACTTTTTGTTCTTTAATTTTTTGTTTGTTACTTTTTTGCATCGCCCAAAAAAGTAACCAAAAAACGCTAGGCGAATCAAACTCCCTCCGGTCAAACAGTGATTCGCCGCCCTCCCGCGCCGAGTATTTCATCTTGACTAAGTGGTTCATTGACAAGGGATTATTTCATTTGCCCTCATTGCTTACGCTCATTTGCAATAATTGGCTAAAGCCCTCCGCGTCGAGTATCATAATATCTTTATATCATAAGATCATAACAATCAGTGTCCCATTATTGCCCGCTGGTAATTTTATAATTGGCTTGAGCTAATTGTAATTGTAACTGGTGAATGGCTAAATTTAATCTTGCCTGGTTTTCGGCATTTAGTTCGACTAAATAATCGGCGGAAGTGATGATGCCATTATCTAGTTGAGCTTCAGCGGTTTGGCGGATCGATTCGCGCAATGTAATTTGTTGTTGGTCTTTTTGTAATAATGCTTGTAATCGGGCAATATCATTATTTAATTGCGTTAATTGCGTGCTGGTATTTAATAAAAATGTTTGTTTTTGTAAATCCACTTGTTGCTGCTGAATGGTCAATAATTGCCGATCATTCTTTTGTTTACCATTATATAATTCGGAAAAATTCCAGCGAACACTTGCGCCCAAAATTGCATATGTTGTGAATTCATTATCAAGAAAATTTAAGCCCGGACGTCCGTAGCCGCCCGTGACAAAAGCGCTGAGTTTGGGCATATTACGGGCGGGAATCAAATCACTTTGCGCCGCCAGGAGTTGGTTTTGATATTGATATAATGTCAATTCGGGGCGTGTAATATTATTATTACTAAATATAGATGGTTCTCCTCCTGGCTTGGCGAAAGTGGTATTTTCGGCGATGTCGGTTTTTAATAATAAGCTCAAAGATTGGATCGCGGTGCGCCGATTGGCTTGGATTTCAATGGCTTGCGCTTCGGCATTGAGCAATTCGGCTTGCAGGCTGTTCAAATTGGCTTTGGTTGAAGTACCATTAGCGACAGCGGCTTCCGCTTTCCGGATGCGGGCTTTTAAATTACTTTGTAATATTTCATTTAGTTGCAATTGTTCTTCTGTTAATAATACATTGAAATACAATTGATTAACCCGGCTTTGAATATTATATAATTCTACTTCGGCGCGTTGTTTTTCCACCTGCGTGGAGGCGTTTTGTACGTCTTTCGAGCGAGCGGTGACGCCGCCGTCCCAAATGTTTTGGCGCAGATCAAGCGTAGCTTTGTACTGGTCGTTGGGCACCGTCGGAATGTCGAAACCTGGAATCGGCACTTCGATCGGCAACTGGGTGACTTGCGATTGCCAAGTAGCCTGTGCGTTTAATTCTAGTTGAGGTAAATAATTCTTGTTTAAGTTACTGATTTGCAGTCGGTTGCTTTCATCCAAGAGCGGGATTTGCTGGGCAGTCGGGTAATTCGTGCGCGCCAATTGGTACGCTTGTTCGAGCGTTAAAGTGGGCTCCTGCGCACGTAAGGCAGCAGCCCCGATGAATAATATCAGAAAAATGCGGATAGTCTTCATTGTGATAGCGTGTTTATGTGTTCTCGTGTTCAAGTCCGAGTGG
>JBKBWT010000431.1:0-5086 GCA_046314415.1 Saprospiraceae bacterium | reverse complement strand
CTTGTCGAGTACCGGTATTCCTCGTCCGGAACAAGCGCAAACCGGCGGACAAGGCGGCGCGCGCGGTCAGCAACAACGCCCTACTTATGACACTGGCAACCCGCCGAATGACGTAGCAGGCATCACCCCGGAAGTACGCGTGAAAGATGTCTTCAAAGCCAATGACAAATCGATCGAAGAACTGCGCAAGGCAGGATTTACGGTGGCTCACGTAGTGCCGCGTGGTAATATGTTGCCCGGTACGGGAGCAATTGTACTGTTGAGTGGCGATGCAACCGACAAAATGGTGTTGCGCGATCAGACCTCTTTTTTTAGTCAACTGACCGGTGCCCAGCGGGCTTATCCGAACACGGTAATCGCAGTGATGGCAAAGTACCGGGAACTTTATAAGCAAGCCGAGTTGGCAAAAGCCCACGAAGCCGCTTATCAGAAGAATCCAGCCGGTATGGCGCGCCCGAATTACAGCCGCACCTTGCAGGCATTCTATCCGGTGATTGAGAAAAAGCAACCCGTATTCTTCGCTGCGCCTGATATGAAATCCATTCACCGCATTTTTACTTTGCAAAATGATTTGAAATTCCCGATGGTATTGGCAGATTTAAAGCAGGGCTGGTATGTGGCAGATAAGATTAAAGCCGCCAATGTACCCGTATTCCTAACTTTGGATTTGCCGAAAGAAAAGAAAAAAGACGAAAAGAAGAAGGATGCCGCCGCAATGTCCATCACTGACAAAGAAATGGAAGCCCTGGAAAAGCGCCGTGCCGAGGAAATGAAGCAGCACCTGATGCAAGCCGCTACCTTTGAGAAAAAAGGCGTTGAGTTTGGCTTTTCGGCGTTGAGCGCCAAAACGACGGATATTAAAGAAAACCTGCGCAAAATGGTGGAAAATGGTTTGAGTGAGAATGCTGCCTTGGCTGCTTTGACTACAACCCCGGCGAAAACGCTCGGTATTTCCAATATTGCCGGTACGGTAGAAAAAGGCAAACTGGCGAATCTGGTCGTGACCGACAAGCCCTACTTTGCCGATAAATCCAATGTGCGCTACGTGTTTGTAGATGGCAAAATGTATCAATACGATGCACCTGCACCCAAGAAAGCTGCGGATCCTACCGCTCCGGTGGCTAAAATTGGAGGCAAATGGAATTACACGCTCGATATGGGAGGACAGTCGGCTTCTGGTGTAATCGAACTCAAGGACGAAGGTGGCAATATTAGCGGTACGATTTCCAACCCGCAAACCGGACAAAATGGCACCATCAGCAATGCGGTTTTAAATGGTAAAAACCTGACTTTCAACGTGTCATACGATATGGGCGGTCGCGCTATCAAAGTGGACTTCGACCTGGAATTCACCGGCGATGAGTTTGAAGGCACAGCGAGCGTTGGGCAATTTGGTAGCTTTAAAGTAGAAGGTGCAAAGAATCCGGGAAATTAATCTGGTTTGGATTTAAGGTTTGACAGTTAAAAATTTATTCATAAAGCACTGTCATTCTGCAATTTTTACAAATTTAAATTTTTTAAAATGAAAAATATATTCTTACTCACCATAGCCCTTTTCACAGGATTATCGGTTTTCGCCCAAGCGAAACTCGGCAATATGCTGATTAAAAACGGTACGGTGCTGACGGTGACCAAAGGTACTTTGGAAAACACCGATATTCTCATCGAAAAAGGCAAGATCAAGCAAATTGGTAAAAATCTTACGGCGCCTGCGGGCGTGCAAGTGGTGGATGCTACCGGCTTGTACGTGATGCCAGGCATTATTGACGCCCACTCGCACATCGCGATTGACGCGGTAAACGAAGGCACCAATCCGGTTACTTCCGAAGTTTGGGTCGGCGATGCCCTCGATCCACTCGATATTTCTATTTACCGCGCCCTGGCAGGTGGTTGCACTTCGTCGCACGCCATGCACGGTTCTGCCAATGCCATTGGTGGGCAATGTGAAACCATCAAGCACCGCTGGGGTACGATGAACCCGGAAGAATTGCGCATGGACGGCGCGCCGCGCACTATTAAATTCGCATTAGGAGAAAACCCTATGCGTTCGCACGGTGAAGGCAGAGGCGTGTTGCCGCGTACCCGCATGGGCGTGGAGTTTGTCATTCGCAAGGCTTTTGCGGAGGGCAAAAAATATATGGAAGATTGGAATCGCTACAACAAAGAAAAAACGACCAATCCCAATGCAGTAGCGCCGGCTTACAACTACCGTTTGCAGACCATGGCGGACATTTTGAAAGGCGATATTATCATTCATTGCCACTCCTACCGCGCAGATGAGATTTATATGCTGTTGGGCGTTTTGAAAGATTTTGGCGTGAAAAAAGTGGTATTCCAGCACGTGAACGAAGGCTTTAAAGTAGCGCCGGAACTCGCGGCTTTCGGTGCGGGCGCTTCGGTTTTTGCCGATTGGTGGGCTTACAAATTTGAAGTGTATTATTCAACGGCTTACAATGCCGCTATTTTGGTGAAAAACGGCGTGGTGACTTCAATCAATTCCGACTCGGGCGATTACATCCGTCATTTGTACCATCAGGCTGCAAAAACCCAGCGTTACGGCGGCTTGACCGACGATGAAGCCTTGGCATTGGTGACCATTAATCCTGCTAAACAATTGGGTGTTGACAATCGCATCGGTTCCATCGAAGTAGGCAAAGAAGCCGATATTGCCATTTTCAAAAATCATCCGCTTTCGGTTTATGCCGTGCCACAAAAAACCATTGTGGATGGCGTGATTTACTTTGATATTGAAAAAGATGCCGACGATCAGCGTGTAGATGTAAACCCGGAAGAGGCTTTCCCGGCATTCTACATGGAAGAAAAATACCGCATGGGTGAGCGCTGTATGCAGGACGCCTGGGAATTATTCTTCAACTATTCAGATAAAAATTAATGGCATTAACTGGCGTAAGTTTGTAATAAAACCTTACATAGTTAATTATTTCAATATTATATTATAAAATATTGATTATGAAATATTTACTAAAACATAATTTTTTAATAATTCCTTTTTTATTGCTGGCGCTTTCCACCTCGGCACAGGTAGTCGGCAAGGCCGAAAAAGGCGCATTTGCATTGACGAATGCGACGATTGAAACGGTGACCAAAGGCACGGTGAAAGGTACCTTGGTCATTCAGGACAATAAAATCACGGCGATTGGTCAGAATGTAAGCATTCCCGCCGGCGCAAAAACGATTGATTGCAATGGCTTGTACATTTATCCGGGTATGATTGATGCGGGTACTACCTTGGGATTGGTGGAAGTAAGCTCGGTGTCCTTGACGAATGATGACGACGAATTGGGCGAACTCACCCCTCAGATGCAAGCGCTGGTAGCTGTGAACCCCAATGCCACCGCCATTCCAGTGACGCGGGTGGATGGCGTAACCTCGGCGTTGGTGGTGCCACAAGGTGGTTTATTTCCGGGTACGGCAGCTTTGATTAACCTGGTAGGCTACACGCCTGACCAAATGTATGCCGGTTTTAAAGGCATTATAATGAACTACCCGGCAGTGCGGCGGCGTCCGTTTGGTGACAACCGTTCGGAAGAAGAGTTGAAAAAAGAAGAGGAAAAACTGCTCAAGCAAGTGAATGATGTATGGGATAAAGCAGCTTTTTATACCAAAATTGACTCGGCTTTCCGGGCGAATAATGCCAATCCGAAACCAGAATACAACCCGGAAATGGAAGCGCTGATGCCTGTTTTGCGCGGCGAATCAACGCTGATGATCGAAGTAAACCGTTACAATGATATCGAATCCGCCATTAAATGGGTACAAGATCGCAAGATCAAGAAAGTAGTGTTTACTGGCGTAGCCGAAGGCTGGCGCGTAGCCGATAAAATTGCCAAAGCGAACATTCCGGTCATCGTAGGTCCGGTGATTACGACGCCCACGCGTGCTTCCGACCGTTATGACAAAGCCTACGCCAATCCTGGATTAATGAAAAAAGCCGGTGTAAAGGTTGCCATTCGCAGCAATGACTCCGAGAATGTGCGCAACCTGCCCTGGCACGCGGGTTTTGCTGCAGCGTACGGCATGGGTAAAGAAGAAGCATTGAAAGCAGTGACTATTGTACCGGCAGAAATCCTGGGCGTAGCCGACAAATTGGGTTCACTTGAAGTCGGCAAAGTGGCTAATTTGGTGATCACGACCGGTGACATTTTAGAAACCAAAACACAAATCAAAAACGTGTTCATTGATGGTTGGAATGTGCCTTTAGACAGCCGCCATATTCAATTGTATAATGAATTCTTGAATCGTGCGCCGGGTACGCAAAAGTAATTTAATAAGCACGCATCAATAATTATCCATTCAAAAAGTGCAGAGAGATGAATTTCTCTTTGCACTTTTTTATTTTTGGACGGAATTTTTATTCTCCAATTGTTCAACAACAATTAGAGAAGGTCAAACGTCTTATTAAAAGATTAAACAAATAATACCTCAATATATAATACCAAATAAACCAGCCTTTTATGATTAAAATTGACATGCACACCCATATTATTCCGTCTAAATTACCCAATTGGGCGGAAAAGTTCCGTTATGAAGGATTCATTCATCTCGAACATCACCAACCCGGGCGCGCCCGTATGATGCGGGGTGAGACATTATTTCGTGAGGTGACCTCTAATTGCTGGGATCCCCGTGAACGCATTGCCGAGTATGCCAAACACAATACTCAAGTGCAGGTAGTATGTACCATTCCGGTGCTGTTTGCCTATTGGGCAAAACCCAAAGACACCGCCGAGATTGCCATTTTTTTGAATGATCATCTGGCACAACTTGTAGAAGATTATCCCAAGCAATATGTAGGACTGGGTACGCTGCCAATGCAGGATACTGACCTGGCTATCAAGGAATTAGAGCGTTGTAAAAAAATTGGTTTGCTCGGGGTGCAAATCGGCTCCAATATCAACGATGAGAATCTCAACGAACCCAAATTCTTTCCCATTTTTGAAGCTTGTCAGGAACTCGGCATGGCAGTATTTGTGCATCCCTGGAATATGTTTGGCATGCACTCCATGGAGAAATACTGGATGCCCTGGCTGTTCGGTATGCCTGCTGAGTCTTCCCGCGCCATTTG
>JBKBWT010000430.1:0-5117 GCA_046314415.1 Saprospiraceae bacterium | reverse complement strand
GCGGTATTTTTTGAAAAAGTATTCTGCCATTGCCAGTTCTTTTTCGGCTTGCGCAATTTTCCAGAAGCTTTTATCCAGATGTAGTATAAATTGTTGTCGTTTGACTTCTTCGGCGGCTTTATCTACTTCGTGTAGCGCTATTTTCTTGTCCACTTCTATTTCTTTTTCCAGTATTCGTTTCGTGTCCTCCATTATGCTTTTATCAAAAGCGTTTTTTGCTTTGTCCAGGTTATTCAGATTTTTATCCACTTCAACCTGAATAGCTTTTTTGTTAATCTCTTGATTACCTACTTCAATCCGGTATTGGTCTCGCTGCTGAGATAAAAAAGCGGCACTGTCCTTATCCACGACAGCATGGACATAATCTGCGAAGGATAGATTTTCTTCTTTTGCTACCGCTACCTGTTTTTTTCTTTTACTAGGAAGGGTACCATGCCCCCTGCGAGCAGAGGGCATGGCATCCACAAAAACAAGGGCGAGACTGCCAATTCCGATTACAATCAGCCAGAATATCATCATTCAAGGTACTTTAATTTTATCAAAATCGAATCTGGGAAATACCTCTGGCTGCTCATCAGGCGCTTTATCCTTGGGATGATTACCCGCAGTTTTATCGTCCTCGTCTCCATCTTCGTCTTCCTGATCCTCCTCCTCATACCAGCCATTTACAATCCTTTCAGCGTCATGATACAGCTTCATTTTCTGAGGCAAGGTATATTGTCTCCACTGAGAGCGGCTCATTTTACGTTTCAAAAAGTTGTAATACAGGTAGTCAGAATCTTTATTTCTAATCCTCAAAAGAATGGGTGCCCCTTCAAAGACCAGAATCATAATCCCCAGTAACATACCAATGATGTCCTTTAACCAAAAATGCTTTTGATAAACCACAATACGATTGTACACGGAATAATCCGGCTGTCGTTTCATGGTTGCTAGTCCAGCGCGCATGGCTTTGACGGCATTCTCTTTATCAGCAAGTATAACACCTCGTTCGCGGCGTAAATCATTTACAATTGTAGCATTAGAAATTACATAAGCATCTCCAAGATTAGAAAATTCCTGAAGTTTTTCGTCTATCGGTTTTAGCTTTTCATCGTAGGTACTTCGGGTATCTATCACCCTTTGTTCCAGTGACAGATTATACTCCGCTACATCCTGGCGGATCGCCTCTTCTATTTTAGCGTTCGTCACTCTCAACTGAATACCATAAGAAAATACAACCGCACTTACCACTAGAAAAAGAATCCGTACCCAGAGCTTTTTGATATCTACATCATTAAATAAAGCGCGGTCATTTATCAAAATAAAAGCCGACCAGACAATAGCAGGGATAAATGCATACTTTTCGGAATAACCCAAGGTTTTACACATGTACGTACCTAAGTAATACACATTCAAACAAGTAACAACGGCTGCAATGAGCACTGCCCATCCAAAGATAATTTGCTCATCTTCATCTTTCTGAGAAATGACACCAGTTCTAAGAGCGTCCTTGTCCGTTCCGGCAAATGAAAAAGCAATGCGATCAATAAATCTGTACTCCGCTTGCTGATTTTGGGAAAATGGTTTCTTATTCATAACATGACACAGTTTGAATGAAGAAAATAAAAACCTTGCTAGTCTCTTTTCCTTGCCAGGCAGACTACTTTCCCCGCTGGGGCACAACGAACATATCGTCGGATCGCTACAGCTTACTTTTTTCTTTACTCGATAGGCAAAATTTTTTTCCCAAAAAGGTGGGCATCATAAGCCCCTGTCCTTTCTGGTTCGGTTAAACCATAGGATTTCAAAATGTACAAAATGGGAAAAACTACCTTGGTAGCGAAGGTAAGAGAGCGGACAAAAAAGGAGTTGATTACGCTATATTTCCCGAGTCCGTCTCTCTTCCGGTTTTTCCTTTATTTTTACTTCTTTATACAAAGAGCGGTTGCCACTTTTCATAACAACCGCTCTTTGGTTCGTTTACTATATACGATTGTCACGGATTCGGTGAATCACCAAAATAAAAGACAGCAATAATCGCAGTTTTATAAAATAGATTCTTCATCCGTGTGATTTTATTTAGCAACGATAGTCTAATTACAAAATTACGAAGCTTTATGATATTGTCAATATTTCATAGGTTAATTTTTTGTAAACTAAAAATTTTATATTGCACTTAATAATTTTATCCATAAATGCCGTACCTTTGCAAGCGCCTGATAGGTAAAAAGGCTAGAAAGTTTAGTTAAATTTGGCGCTTGTGGTAAATCGTAATTTTTAATTTTGATTTTCGCCAGATTTGTATTACTTTTAGTGTTGACTCATCTATTTAAACGAATATAAACGATTACGCTATATTTCCCCGTCTGTCTCTAAGATGGGATACCCTTCCAGCAATGGAAGGGTTTTTTTCAATTTAATGCCTGCCTATAGCCAGGCAAATTTTCCCATCTGATCCGTTTTTCCTTTTTCTCATTTTTCGGCTAATCGCCGTTTTTGTTGGGTTGCATCACTTTGAAAGAAGCAAGGCAAAGTGATAAGCGATTTTGTTTTGATCTTTTACCGCGTAAAAAGAGGCAAAATAGAGACGCCACTTTCGCATAGTTAGATGAGGAGCAAAACATTTGGAATCGACGAGCGAAGGAGGACGAAAAGGACGAGTGAGGGAGGAGATTTCAAATGTTTTGAGAAGAAAGCTAAATATCGAAAGCAAAGTTCGATATTCTTGAATTCAAAAATAGTGCATAACTATATTGATTATCTGGCAATTAAAAACTCACTTGTATGTTGTCAAAAAGGTTGTTATACGAGCGGCTATACGAGGCTATTCTTAATAAAATCTTTCAGACGCTTTATACACTGATTGGCGTATCCGGTAAAGCACAGGAAGATAACCTGACCTTTGGTTATACAACACCTGTTAAAATCCAGGATGGTATCGCTGAGGCAATGGACATTTGGGTCAATGCAATTGATAATTTGCTGATTGAAACGGATATGGAGGAGGAAAGCTATGCCAAACTCTGGATGATCCGAGGTCTTACTTTTCCAGAGTTTAACCTGATATTTACCGCCAGCATTGAAGAGCGGGAGTATCGGGATTACCGGGGTTTTATTTTTTTAAAACTGCGGGACAAAGTAGATCGGGATTATTTTACTGCCCGGTATAAAAATGAAATGCCCACTTACGAGGCAATTTTACAAGCCCGTGGTATTCCCATTTTAAAGGAGCTGACCAGAATGAGAATGCCCATTTATTTTCCGGTTTCCACCCTTGAAAAACACTTTTATCTGACAGGAGGAACGGGGAGTGGGAAAAGTGAACTCATCAAACTGGTCATTTATGAATTACAACGATCCAATGCTGCAAAACGGGATCGTGGTATTGTGCTGATTGATCCGCACGGGGATATTTCCAGTGAATGTCTGGGATTCATAATGAATGCAAAACAAAGAGACCGCATTATTTATGTAAATCCTTTTATTAACCGGGAATTGAAGGTGGAGCAAAAATACACGCCTGTCATTAATCCCTTCATTATAAAGGATAAATCAAATGACAGTATCAATTTAATGACGCAGGAGCTTACCTCTGCACTCCTGGAAATTTTACAGGATGCGACCCTTTCTTTCCAGATGGAATTGCTCCTGACTATGTGCATAGCAGTTGTCCTGCGCATGCCGGATGCAGACATTCGGCATCTGATTCGCTTTATGGATGATAATCAGAATGCCGATTTGATTCAACTGGGTTTACAAAGTCCCTTTGATGTCCATCGGGAGTTTTTCAGAAGTAAATTCAAACTGGGGGAGTATCGCCAGACTAAAATTTCTATTATGACGCGACTCACCAATTTACTGGCAATGGAGGAATTTTATCGGCTCATTAGTGGGCGCAGTACCATCGATATAGAAAAAGCAATGGATTCAGGGCAGGTGATGCTGTTTAACCTGGCGCAAGGGCGAATGAGTGAGCGAGTGTCCAGTGCCTATGGAAGACTGATTGTGGCTTACATGCAAGGGTTGAGCCGCAAGAGAGTGGATGTCAAAAAAGAAGAACGGATGCCGGTATTTTTGATTATTGATGAATGTCAGTATTATATCAGCCCAAGCATTGAGGAAATTCTGACCGGCTCCCGCAAGTTCAAATTGTTTTTGTTCCTGGCTCAACAGATCGTAGGGCATAAAATGAGTACCGATATGGAAAAAATTGTAATGGGCAACACCGCCATCAAAATGATGGGCAAAAACGAAGCAAGTAGTTATGAAGCTTTTTCCAAAAATACGGGTATTCCTACAGAAGAACTGCAAAAGCTGGAGGACTTTACTTTTTATGTGCATAACAGGCAGGATAAAGCAACGAAGCGTTCCTTCCAGTTTCTCTCCCCTCCATTCCTGGTCGATCAAACCAGTGAATTTTATATGTCCGCCGAAGCAAGAAAGCATTTACTGTGGTGGTTTGTAAATGAGTCAGGCTATTATGTAAAGGTTTCACCAACCAATCCACCGGATGGGGACAGTAAAGATAATGACGACGATTTACCTTTATCTCCTGCATTTCCTGAATTTTAATACCCAATTATGCAAACCTTCAACGAAACCCAGGAAAATATTTTGCTGGCGCTGGCCAAGTTCAAATTCTTGTCCACTTCTCAGTTGCATCGCCTTCTGAAAAAGGAAATCGCCTGGCTCAGAAAGCAAATTCTGAGTCTTACCAAACGGGAAAGACCGCTTGTAGAAGGTATTTCTTTTGGTTTTCATCCCAAAGAAGGTAAGCTGGAGCATATTTATTTTCTGACTAAATATGGTAAAGATGCGTTGTTGGAAATGGTGCAGTTGGAGGAAAGTCAAATCAGAATGCCCATTGGGAACAGTTCTATGTTTTACAAGGATTACAAGCATCGGAAAAATACGATAGATTTTCATATTGCATTGTATCAGTGGACGCTAGCGACGGATATGGAACTGGATTTTTTTGATACCTATTTTGATAAGATTGGTAATAATCGCACCGATAAAAATCTTCGGGCTAAAACCAGAATTGATCTGCTGCAAACAGATTACCTGATTGCTGATGGTGTTTTTACGTTGAGTACCGAAGAAAATACCTTTTTATACCTTTTTGAAATGCACGA
>JBKBWT010000429.1:0-5164 GCA_046314415.1 Saprospiraceae bacterium | reverse complement strand
ATTAAAATCAGAACTATGTCCAAATCCCCGATAATCAAACAATATCACCGAATAGCCTCGCGCTACAAGCATGGCTGCGTACGGAAGTAAATAACTCATATTACCAGCATCACTGTTAGCTAATATGAATGTATAATTTTTTTGATTTTCGGCAGCAGGCTTTAAAGTCCAGGAGTTAAGCTTGTAACCATCCTGCGTATCCAATTTGATTTCTTGATAAATTAGATTAAAATCCTTGGGCGTGCGCGGGTAGTCGCGGAGGGGATTGATAGAAAAACCCGATTGAAAGAATAACGAGAGTAGAATAAATGTAATAAATGCTTTCATTTGAAATGGATTTATTCAGAACTTAACAGACATCCGAAATTTTAAAATTTCGGATGTCTTGATTAAAATTTTACGGTTTTACTTTCAAGCCCGGCTGCACAATCTCCTCGCCGTCTTTTTGTTTGCTGGCTTTGACCATATTCTTTACATCTTCGAGTAGTTTTTTAGCATCATATACGACGCCGTCTTTCACCGTGTATTTTACACCGCCGACGCGCACCACTTCATTTTTTTCATTTAAACGAATCGCACCGGTGCCATATAATATGCTTAAATCTTTTAATGGGTTTTCTTCGGTTATCACAAAATCTGCTAATTTACCCACTTCCACGGTGCCGATTTTATCGCCCATGCCCAATGCCTGCGCGCCATTCAGCGTAGCAGCACGAATTACCTCCAAGGGATGAAACCCAGCCTCACGTAATAATTCCAACTCGCGGATGTAAGCAAATCCATACAATTGGTAAATAAAACCAGAATCGGAGCCCGCTGTTACACGTCCGCCGCGATTTTTATATTCATTTACAAAAGTCATCCAAAGTTTATAATTTTCTTTCCACTGTACTTCCTGCTCCGTGCCCCAGGAATGCCAGTACGACCCGTGCGAAATGCGACTCGGCATGTAAAAACGCCACAGCGAGGGTAGCGTGTATTCCTCGTGCCACTCGGCGCGGCGTGCACGCATCAAATCCCGATTGGCTTCGTAAATATTAAAAGTCGGATCAATGGTAAAATCCAATGATATCAATTCATCCATTACTTTATTCCAATGCTCGGAGTAAGGCGCAGCCGCTTGTTTCCAGAGTTTTCCGGCTTCTTCAAAGCGATTTTGCTCATTTTGATAATTATAATCCAGCGGATAATTTTGTACCGTACGATCATTAAACAAGGCTTCGGGCAAGCCATACCAATGTTCCATCGTGGTTAAGCCGGCACGTGCCGAGTTTAATACATTCCAGCGGGCTACGTCCATTTGCGCATGATGACAAGCCGAGCGCAAGCCCAGTTTTTTGTTCTCATCCAGCGCTGCCGACATAATATCAGGATTCGCTCCGAAAAATTTAATGCCGTCCGCACCTTTTTGCGCGTTTTGCCGCACCCACTCGCGGGCTTGCTCCGGTGTGCTGATGGGATCTTTGCTACCCATGCCAAAAGCCGTATAAGCCAGAATGCGCGGCGCTACGATCTCATTTTTATCACCGCGTTTTTTGTGCTCGAGCACCCAATCCAAGCCATTGCCAGCCGATGGATCGCGAATCGTGGTGATGCCATGTCCCATCCAGAGTTTGAAAACATACTCCGCATCTGCGCCTTGAGCCTGCCCGCCAATATGCCCGTGCATATCTACAAAGCCCGGCATCAGGTACATGCCTTCACAATTGAGCTCTTTACCACCGGATTTTAATTGCGGACGACTCTTGGGATCAATCGGTACACCCGGATAACCCACGGTTTTTACTTGTACAATTTTATTGCCTTCCACCACAATGTCCACCGGACCCGTCGGCGGCGCGCCATTGCCATTAATCAACGTAACGCCCCGAATAATAAGCTGGGTATTGGGACCGTCGCCCTCACCCGCCTTGCGATTGGGTGATTTCTGTACCTGCGCATGTAATGAAAGAAGCGTGCCTATGAATAAGCATGTAATAAAAAATTGTTTCATGAGTTGAGCTTTAGATGTTTTTTAATAATAATCCGTACTTATTGCAAAATAAATATAATGTTTAAATCAAATTAATCCAGGGCTAGCAAATTATTACAGCATAATCAACCGCCGAGCATTACTCGGAATCATTTAAAACGTATCAACCAAATTATAAAAAAAATCCGTTAGTACGCACCACCGGATTTTGATTTTTTGATTATTATATTTTACTAAATAACTTTACTTCGCATTTGCCGGTTGCAATTTTTGCCGCATATTACGGCGTTCGCGCAGATAGAAACGAATCAGTTTCACTCTCGACCAGCGATAGGCATAGCGAAAATGAGCATGAACCTGATGTTATAAAAATGCCCGGACTGGTTCGATATAATAAATTAAATTTATAAAACTTCCTACAAATAATAACGCTCCAATGGCGACCGGAATGGGGGATAAGGAGGCTTCAAAAAAGTAAGCGACACCCAAACCAAACCACGTGCCATATAATACAATGTAATGAACAGCATAAATCGTCAGCGTTTCACTGCCAATTTTAGTTACTAAAGCCGGCATATTTGTCCACCAACGTGTAATCCACACTACTAGGGCAGCCGCAATCAACACATGCCCCAAACGATGAAACAAGTGATTATTATTGGCAATGGCTTTGAAGTTTTCCCAGGGCATGAGCTCATATAAAGAAAGTAGCCAATGAGATGAATAAATATATAATATAAAACCTAATACTAATAAAATCCAGGGAAAAGCTTTGGTAAAGGAAAATTGCGGATGACGATTGATCCAGACGCCTAGCACGCCACCAAAACAAGTATAACCAATCCAGGGAATCGGCGTGAAAGTAGAACCATTCTTCAGGCTAAAATAATTCTCAAAAAAGTTAGGCAAAGCTGTCCAATCTGCTGCTTCGAAACTTGGATTAAACAGGAAAATCAACATACCCAGACTTGCCAGCAGTACACGCAGCGATACATTGGTGAGCCGATGAACCGCATACGAAGCAATCATCACCAGCAACGCCAGCCCGATGCATTGCAACACATCCACGGTGTAATACCACGCATAAAATCTGCCCGCCAATATCATAAAAACATTCCACTTGAGTAAATAACCCAGCGCCACCAGCATCAGCACTCTCTTCAAGCCTTTTTTTACCCGCTCGTTTTCTAATAGCGGACGATTATCTTTCAATAATAAGTACATGAAAACCAAACCCGTAGAAAAAAAGAAGATCGGTGCAGTAATACCCCGAAAGAAATACCAGGTTTGAAAAATCGGGTTGGAAAAATCGCGAAACTCCGTAGCCAGCATCTTATCAACAAAATGCCCCTGCAACATCATTAGAATAGCATAAGCCCGAATGGCATCAATAAAAACAATGCGTTGCGGACGCGCAACAGAAGCGGTTTCAATCGTTTTTTGCATTGAAATGGGTTAAAAAGCTCAATTTAATCAACAAAAACGCGTGTGTATAAAATAAGTTTAATAGCTTGTAATGGCTGATAATCAACTTACTATAAAACGTTTTGCTCAAATTTAAGTTCCTGAACATGCGGGAGTCTCAATCAGATGTAGCAATCTGACGCAAAGGTAGGAAAACCAGCGGGACACCAGCAAACAAATATTTAGGGTTTTTACGAATTTTAACACATTTGATCAACGATTTACTCCCATTTGACAGGAAAAGCCTGAATCAATGCAGTTGAATCGGCTACCGACTGTTCCGCGAAGCGCCCATTTTGCCAAACATAGCGTGCAACGGCTTCGGCGTACGTATCGTTCATTTCCTGGGTGTTTTCGTCTATTCGTAGCGCATGTTGTGACTCGCGCATGAGTAGCATTTTTTCTTTATCAGGCGCTGCAATCAGCCAGCTTGCTCGTAAGATCTGCCCACCATCGCCGCCATAGAATTCCGCTATCGGCAACAAGCCAACTACTTGCTGCTGTTGCTTGTCAAAAACCAACAACGACTGATTCCGAAACCAAAACGCTTTGATATCTACTCCTAAACCCTCGTATTGTGCATCTAAGTCAAATCGCCCCAGCGCTACAATCACCGGATCACCGCCATCCAGAATATGCGCAATACTTGCACGCAGGCTATCGGGCACATACCGGTAAAAAGTATCCGTTGCAATGGTATCTGCCGACGCTAAAGATGCTTCAGTGCCCGCACCCGCTTCTACTGCAAAGACCAGCGTATCTTGTGAAGACAAAGTCGGAAAGAAATCGGCAAATGTGTTTTGCTTTGCTGGGCGAGGCGTGCAGTTTACTAACAGTAAACCCATTAAACCTAAGAAATACAAAGCTTTCATATGGCATTATTTGATGTAAAGAAAAAGGAGATTAGTTACCTGCTCAAAAAATACTGCCTGAATACTTCAAGTTCCTGCAATTCCTGTTCGACAAAACGAGCAAACAAACGCTCGCCTACCTGACTTTGTAAAGCAGAAATGCCAACATCAATCAAACGAATGCCTTGCTGGGTCAGGAAAATATTGTCAAAGGTCATACCGGGCATATCCGAAGGACGACGTAAGTCACGGTGAACAAAACCTGCACGGTGTAATTGGCGCAATTCATCCTCGAAAACCTCCAAAAGCAACTCCCGCCGCTCATATTCGTAGGCACGAAAATCCAAAGGATACAAGCGTTCCATCACCAGCATTTCGCTATCCATACTAAAGAAATCCAAACGAATGAATCGCACGACCAAACCATTCACTGTATTGGCAAATTGCATTTTCTGCGCCTCCGAACCAATATCTGAGCGGGTATCGCCGGTAAAAAGTTTTCCAACCTCCGTATCTGACAAAGCAATAACCGTATTATTCGCTCCAGCAGATAAAGTCCGTGGATATCGTTTGCTCATAAGCATAATATTAAAACCCTTCAAATGTAAGAAACTTTGAGCAATAAAGAATTACACTGCCAATAGATTACCAAATCGTATAGTTTTTTCCTGATAAATATGCAGGTTAAAAGTAAATGTAGCTTTTAAAACAAAAAACGTTGACGATCCATTCATTATAAAATTATCAATCATCAATGGTCAATCAACTACTCCCACACCTCATTTTTTCTACTTCTTTTCGACTTTTCCTTGGAAAAAAGAAAGCACAGGGCGTATTTTTGAAAGTTTTCAAAAGTATGAACCTAAACTAAGCTAAG
>JBKBWT010000428.1:0-5171 GCA_046314415.1 Saprospiraceae bacterium | reverse complement strand
CTTCGGGGTCTTCCAGTAAATCGGTAATAAGATTATGCCTTAAGCCCTGTGGATTTGCAGGATCGGAGTAATATGTATAAAATTGATGCCCATCATATTTAATCAAGCCATTCTGCGAAGCCGCCCAGATAAAGCCCTGCCGGTCTTGAATAACTTGTCGGATTCGTAATTCCTGAAAATAAGCATCTTTACTCGGCGCTTGTAATAACCAGATTTCCTGTGCCGCAAGCGGACTAAAAAATGTAGCAAGAAGTACTAAATAATAGGTAAAGATTGCTTGGGTAGTTGCAGCCATAAGGGGTTCGTTTGAATACAAAAATAATTACTAATAAGTAAATATCAAAGACGGCTTGTGATATTTTATTTTGTATTCAAATGAATCCCAGATACTTATAAAATGAAATTAATATGTACTATTATATTTCATCATTTCCTGTTATATTCTGATAATAAAATGGTAAGTGCTGTCAGCTTTTGAAAAGCTGACAGCACTGGAGTAAATTACAAGGTTGCCATATCAATCACAAAGCGGTATTTTACATCACTTTTTTCCATGCGATCATACGCTTCGTTAATATTTTTAATATCAATTACTTCCACATCCGAAGTGATCTGATGTGCTGCGCAATAATCCAACATTTCCTGGGTTTCGGCTAATCCGCCGATGAGCGAGCCTACTACTTTCTTGCCCCCAAACAATAAAGGAAAGGAGCCAACAGTTACCGTAGGCGGTACGCCCACACAAATCAGGGTACCCTTGGTTTTCAGCATGTTGAAGTACAAATTATGATCGTGCGCACTCGAAATAGTGTCGAGGATGTAATCAAAATACCCAGCATGTGCTTTTACTTGATCTTCGTCAGTCGTTATTACAAATTTATGTGCGCCCAGTCTTTCTGCATCGGCTTGCTTGTGAGGAGAGGTGCTCAGCACGGTCACTTCCGCACCAAAGGACACGGCAAATTTCACTGCCATATGCCCCAAGCCGCCCAATCCGACGATGCCCAACTTGTGTCCCGCACCAATATTCCAACGGCGCAGCGGCGAGTAAGTGGTAATGCCCGCACACAGGAGCGGCGCTACTTTTTCCAGCGGTAATTGATCAGAAACATGTAGTACAAAATCTTCATTCACCACAATTTGATTGGAGTAGCCGCCATACGTAATGCCGCCGGTCTCCTTCTCAACTCCGTTGTACGTAAGGGTCATGCCATTAAGGCAGTACTGTTCCTCGTGGTTTTCGCAGTGGATACAGGTGCGGCAGGAATCTACCAGGCAACCGACGCCTACGATATCGCCGGGCTTAAATTTTTTGACCTGATCGCCTACACGGGTGACGACGCCAACGATTTCGTGACCCGGCACCAGCGGATAAACGGAAATACCCCAGTCATTGCGTACAAAATGAAGATCGGTATGACAAACGCCGCAGTAACGGATTTCAATCAAGACATCCTGTAAACCAGGATTTCTTCTGGTAAAACTCCAGGGTGCAACCGGAGAAGTAGGACTTTGCGCAGCATAACCTTTGGTTGGCAGGGATTCGGTTACGGCATTTTGTTGCTCGAATGGATGCGTCTCAATCATAGGGTTTATTTTTAATAGGATTAATAAAATGGTTTAGTTTGATTGGAATCCAACAATGTAAATAAGCTCAGATAGGGAAAAGAAAGCACTAAATGAATTGCTTACTTTATCAACCAGTCTGCCCATTCATCTTTAGTAATTGTTACTAATTTGTCGAGTTCCTCGGTTACAGGTTTAAGTTTTTCCAGGGCTTGCTGACCTAATTCATTCCATTCAAATCCGCTATTTATAAAAAATTTATCTCGAGTTGCAGGAGATTCCATTTGCCAGATAAGAACGAGTTTGTCTTTTATATCCATTGTCCCTCGAATGCTACTTCCGATATAGCCGACTGTACCAAGATGTTTTTTCACTGCAGGAAAATACTTGTTATTGTAAAATGTAACCAGCTGCTCCATCGTTACACCGGGTTTTAACTCTATCGTCAAAACATGAATGCCGATTAAGTTCCCTTTTTGAATAGCCTGTCCAAATGTAAAGCTCGCTGCTAAAAGTAAAAGCAGGACGGTAGTAAATAATATCTTTTTCATATAATTTATTTTTAATGTAATTCATCTATTTGCTGAGGGCATTTACTTTATCAACCAGTCTGCCCATTCTTCTTTGATGGTAGCTAATGCTTGCAATCCCTGATTCGTGGGTGCAAACTGCGCCCAAGTTTTCTGCCCCAGTTCATTCAGAGCGGTTCCACCTTCCGCCATTTTAAAGAATTTATCGCGGTCGGCTTCCGTTTTAATCTGAAAGATGAAGGCAAGCTTGTTTTCTACACTTGCACTACCGCGAATGCCTTTGGCGATAAAACCCTTCCAGCCGAAATATTTTTCCGCGTCGGGGAGCCATTTGGTATTGTAATAATCAATAACTTGTTCCAGCGTTACATTTGGTTTTAGTTCTACGGTAATGATATGGACCGAAACCATATTTCCTTTTTGAATGGCTTGTCCAAATGTAAAGCTCGCTGCTAACAGCACGAGGGTGGTGAATAATAATTTTTTCATAATGGGTTAGGTTTTTAATGAGCAATAAAATTCCTTGAAATCAAATCTTCACTTCACTGATCTGCACCGAAAAATTACCATTGGTAAAGTTGGGCACATCGCCAAGAATGGCGGCAGCGTGAGAGGCAAAAGCAGTTTGAAAGTCTTCGATTGAATCAAAATACAAATGTCCCATGGCAGTATAGGCAGCCGGACCGTCCGGCATCATTCCGGCAATACCTTGTTCTACCGCAACATTTTTTAAGGCATCGCCCAAACATTGTTTTACCAGCGGAATATGCTGCTCGCAGTAATAAGCCATATCAAAGTTTTTATCGGCTTCATTGTGATAAAAAACGCTTACCTTTATCATATTCATAATGATTTTGTAATATTTTTCAGGTGGGTGTAAGTTTTTATTTAGCTAAAATCACTTTTTATTATACGAGCTATGACTTATACTAATCAGACTCACAATTTTCCACTCCCCGTCTATTTTTTCCAGGACATAGTGTTGCCAATTTTCACTACCATTATGATTTTGCTTTTGGTCACAATAAACCCATGCCAGATTTCCGCTGATTTGAATGGACATATTCTCTTGGGTGAATGTAATATCTTTAATACTTGCAGCATTCTTGGCTAATACAGGTTTAATAAATGCACTCAGCGCATCCCAACCTTTTCGCTGCACCACTCCCGTGGCACCGGCGCCGGTGGCTTGAATGTAGGGCGTGTTTGCATAAAGGCTAGTCCAAGCATCATAATTGCCGGCAAGCCAGAATTCGATGTCTTTTCTGACGATTTCTTTAACGGCGGCTTCGTCTGCATTTTGCGCGAATGCGGGGAGCGAAAAGCAGGATAATGCTATTATTGCAAGTAAATAAATTCGGTTTTTCATGATTCTAATTATTATTTTTAGTAAATAAATTTTATAAAATTTGGTAAATATTTATCGTTATTATTTCAAAAAATATTCATCTAATTTTTAGCCGCTTCTTTAGTGGAAGAATCATGATAAATACTGATTAAACTCACTATCTTCCATTCACCATTCCTTTTTTCTAATACCCGGTGTTGCCAGGATTTATTGCCATTGGGTTCTGTCTGGTCATAATAAGCCCATGCCACATTTCCATTTACTTTGATAATCATATTCTCTTGAATTAATGGAGCAGATGGGTTCTTTTTCTGGGCATTCGCCAGAATACTATTTTTTCTATATTCATTGAATTTTTCCCATCCAATACGTTGTGCCGGGTTTCCTGAAGGTGAAACACCTGTTGCGTAAAGGTCAGAGTCATGCGCATATTTCATTGCCCAGGTATCATAATCGCCTTTTAAAGAAGCTTCTGTAGATTGGTATATTAAGTTTTTAATAGCAGTTTCGTCTGCACTTTGTGCGAATGCAGAAAAGGAAAAAGCGCAGCACAGCAATGTTGATAGGGTGAATAAGGGAAGTAATGCTTTCATATATTAAAATTTTTAATATTAATAGATTTAGTAAATACATTAACTTAACAATATAAATATTACAATTTAAGCTAATTTTTATTTTGTATAATAATTGGTGAATAAAATACGGAGTTATTAATTCCATGTAAAGTGACTATATAATAGCCCGCCGGTAAATCAGCTATCAGGATTTTTGAAGTTCCTGTCATTTTTAATTGTTTTATTACGTTGCCATTTACATCGGATAATCGGGCAGTTGCTAAAGTATGCAAAGAAAAATTGCTAGGTAATGCTATGAAAATGAACGTACTGGCAGGATTAGGATAAACATTTAGTGGCAAGTAAGTTGGCGTAGCAATGGAGGTCGTGATTGTAATATTTTCAAAATAGAATAATTGTGGAAAGTTGGAGATGAATAAATCCCGATCTCCATCATTATCCATATCCACAAACATCGGCATTGCCCAGGTGCGGAAATTGCTGGTATTAAAACCAAAAGGATTGCTGATGGGCGCTGAAAAAGCAGGCACTTCTTTCGTACCTTGATTGCGATACATCACTACTCTACCGGGATTATACCCTACCACCAAATCCAACAAGCCATCCCGATCTACATCTTCCAGCGCAGGCACCACAAGGAGGCCTCTACTCGGCGCAGTATAACCAAACGGACTATTCACAGGCGCTGCAAAGGCAGGCTGCTGGCGTGTACCTTCATTTTGGTAATAAATCAGCTTGCCATTAAAATCTGTTGCCAGTGCATCCAAATCGCCATCATTATCCAGGTCACCAAAGCTAGCCCGTGGCGTGTTAATCCCGGCGGGCACCACTAATCCAAATGGAGCAGTAACAGGCGCTGCAAAAGCGGGCATCTGCGCAGAACCCGTATTTTGATAATATTGAAATCCGAGCGAAGTGTTGACGATTAAATCTAAATCGCCATCTAAATCTACATCAAAAATGTTGGTGGTGTGTGATTCTCCCTTGGGCTGCAGTCCAAAAGGATTGCTTACCGCAGCGGCAAAAGAAGGGGACTGAGGCGTTCCTTGATTTTCAAAATACAAAAAAGGCACATTCCCGCTGGCATTAAAAGCAATGATGTCCTGATCGCCATCGCCATCCAAATCGCCGAAAGCCAATCGGTAATGACTG
>JBKBWT010000427.1:0-5210 GCA_046314415.1 Saprospiraceae bacterium | reverse complement strand
ACTTTCATTATGAATTATTTCATTATTCATTAATTAAAGACCGGTTGCTACTGTCTTCAAGCCTCTTTCCTGAATCAGGTTTTTACGTATTTCTAATTTTCTAAATAAGCCAATGGGATCAAGGGCTGCACCACTGCGCAGACGAGCTTCACGCAGGAGCGGGCGTACATCGGTACGATAGGCATCTTGTAATATTTCCTGGGCTTTGGTTACATCATTATCATATCTGGCTTCTTCTAATGTGATATGGTCTATTAACAATGCCTGGGCGTAAGCGAGACGAATGGCTTCGAGGCTTTGCATCAAATCTTCGAGCGGATCTTTGACATTGTGACTGGCATCAATCATCCAAGCAAAGTCAGAAGTCGGAGGTTGGAAGTCAGAAGTTAGATTCATTCCATCGACCAATTCATTGAAAATCAGGAACAATTGATAGGGTTTGATGCTGCCAACGGTCAGATCATCGTCGCCGTATTTACTATCATTAAAATGAAAGCCGCCGAGTTTATTTCGCCAGATTAAGGTCGCTACGATTTGCTCAATGTTCGTATTCGGCAAATGATGCCCTAAATCCACTAAGCAGTAAGCTTTTTCGCCACATTCACTCGCAAGTAAATGCGAAGTACCCCAATCGGGAATAACCGTGCTGTAAAAATTCGGTTCATAAGGTTTATATTCAATAAACATTTTCCAATCATCGGGTAGATGTTGGTAAATAACTTGTAAGGAATGTAACGTATTCTGTAATGCTTTTTTAAAGTTTAATTGACCGGGAAAATTGGAACCATCTGATAGCCAAACGGTTATGCTTTTTGAGCCCAGTGCTTTACCATGCTCAATTACTTCGATATTATGTTGAATGGCTTGTGCGCGTACGGCAGCATCGGTATGACATAAAGAACCAAATTTATAACTAAGTGGCTGATTTTGTTGGTCTTGGAAAGTATTGGAATTAACGGCATCAAATGTAATATCATAAGAAGCCGCCAAATCTTTAATGGCTTGCGCATCTTGCGGAATATCCCAGGGAATATGTAAAGAAATGGCACCCGCTGCGCGAGTTAACGCATGTAAAATGCCGATATCATGAATTTTTTGTTCCAGATTACCCGGCTCTCCACCGATGGAGAATCGCCCGAAGCGCGTACCGCCAGCGCCTAGAGCCCAGCTAGGAATGGCAACTTGCATTGCCTGAATATTTTTCACGATTTCATCTGCGTCAATACCTCTTTTATCCAGTTGCAATTTTAAAAACGCAAAAGCTTCATTATGCGCTTTTTGCACAGTGTTATTATATTCCTGAATAAGGGTTTTTGTTAGTTGCATCATATTTAATTTAGGCATCAGGTGTTAAACAGCTTATTTACGGTAAATTAAAAACTTCTTCCAAATTTACAGAAACTGGTGAATGGTCGGCATTCGTTTCCATCATATCGCTCATAAATGCCCACCAGCGCTGCATCACCGGATGATTCGGCAGTTCATTTAATTTTACATCATCCGTTACATTCATTACACCAAATAAAACATTGGTCGCTTCATCCAAAAAAATGGAATATTCAGAAATGCCCGTTTCTTTTAGTAAAGTCGCTAATTCCGACCAGATTTCATCGTGTCGGCGCTTGTATTCCTCGGCTTTGCCAGGGAAAAGCTTCATTTTAAAGGCTTTTCGATGCATATTATTCACTTATTACATCCGTATATAATTATCTTACAAAAGCTGGGGCGATGCCGCCGTCCACGTTGAGCATATTGCCGGTGCTTTTATTTAGTATAGCGACAAAAGCAAAGACCCCATTGGCAATGTCTTCTGGCAGAATGATTTCCTCCATCAGGTCGCGTTTTGCATAATAAGCCGGTAATTCTTCCACTTTGATGCCGTAAGCTTTGGCGCGCCCCTCCGCCCATTCGCCTTCCCAGATTTTACTGCCTATAATAACGCCGTCGGGATTGACCGTATTTACGCGGATTTTTTCTTTCCCCAATTCGGCTGCCAACAGGCGGGTCATGTGCTGTTGCGCGGCTTTAGCGGTGCCGTAAGCCACGTTATTTGGACCTGCCACTAAGCCATTTTTACTGGCGATATTAATAATATCACCGCCGAAACCCTGTTTGCGCATAATTTCAACGCCTTGCTGCGCCATTAAAAATTGCCCTTTAACCAAGACATCCTGTAATACACTCCAGTCTCCTAAAGTAGTCTCATTCAAAGGTTTAGATATAGCTAATCCTGCACTATGAATAATTATATCCACTCCGCCAAATTCGAGGCAGGCTTTATGATACGCTTGTGTAATAGAATCAGCATTGGTTACATCACAAACCGCATATGTTGCAACGTCGCGTTTAAAAGTCGCAAGCGCTTCCTGTAAACGTTCCTCCACAATATCGGTCAATATTACATTAGCGCCCTCCGCCGCGAGCTTATCTGCAATGGCTTTGCCGATGCCGCCGCCCGCGCCGGTGATAATTGCAACGCGCCGGGACAAGGGTTTTTCCTTGGGCATACGCTGCAATTTCGCTTCCTCGAGCAGCCAATATTCAATATTAAAAGCCTCCTGACGTGATAAAGCCGTGTATTCGGAAATGGCTTCCGCACCACGCATTACATTGATGGCATTGATGTAAAATTCCGCTGCCACCCGCGCCGTTTGCTTGTCTTTGGCAAAAGTAAACATGCCCACGCCCGGATATAAAATCACCACCGGATTGGGGTCACGCATCGCCGGGCTATTCAGATGCTTACAAGTATTATAATAATCGGCGTATTCCTGCCGATATTTGATAAAAGCAGGTTCTATAATATTTTTGACGTTTATTACATCCGATATATCATAATCTGCTGCTAAAGGTAATACCAAAGGCTGAATTTTAGTGCGCAGGAAATGATCGGGACAAGAGGTGCCCAGCGGCGCTAATTTGGTTAAGTCATTACTATTAATAAATTCCAGTACCCGATCATCATCGGTAAAATGACCGATCATGCGTTTTTCGCTCGAACATAAGCCGCGCAGCACCGGTGCAATCTGAGCAGCCTGTAATAATCTTTTTTCCTTAGGTAAACTTTCTATTTTAATACCCCCAAAAACCGGACGCTTTTTACCTAGTCTTTCTTCAATATATAAAGACGCTTGCTCAATTACTTCCAAACTATTGCAATAACAATCGTAAGACGTATCACCCCAGGTAAATAAACCATGCCCGCCGAGCACAATACCACGTATATTCGGATTATCCTTTAAACATTTTTCTAATTTTAATCCCAGATCAAAACCCGGACGTTGCCAGGGCACCCAACCCATCGTATCGCCCCAGATTTCATGCGTAATGCGCTCACTATCTTTGGCTGCCGCCACGGCAATCAAGGCGTCGGGGTGTAAATGATCGATGTGTTTGAACGGTAATAAACCGTGTAAAGGCGTATCAATCGAGGGCGCAGCGCTATTGATATCATATAAACAATGCTGAAAAAGCGGCACGATTTCATCTTCAAATTCCAGCCCGCGATAAATGTTTTTTAAAGCATGTAAACGATTAACATAAAGCCCGGCAATGCCCGCACGCGTGAGCGTACCAATGTCGCCGCCAGAGCCTTTTACCCACATCACTTCTACGGTTTCACCGGTGAGCGGGTCTTTTTCAATGGTTTTGCAGGAGGTGTTGCCGCCGCCGTAATTCGTGATGCGCAAGTCAGCGCCAAGGATGTTGGAACGATACAAAAACAAAGCGATTTCGTCACCGGCAAGCGCCGCCGCTTTGGCTTCATCCCACAAATAATGCACCTGTTTATAGGTTTGAACTGCCATTTTTTATTTTTTTGCAAATAAAGTGCTGCTGCACAGCTTTTGTCCAAAATTAGATAATTGTCAGTCGCCAAGTATGCTGCACCGTACTGGAATTTACAGAAAAGTGTTCTGTACTGTTCTGCGAAATAAAAATAACTGATGAGCCAGATTATCCAAATAAATGAGCATTCTAAAACGCCAAAATACAAACAAATTATTCAGTCCATTTTGGCGAGTATCGAAAAAGGGAAGCTCAGGGAGCGCGATCGTTTGCCCTCGGTCAATCGGCTGTTGATTCAATTTGATATTTCGCGCGACACGGTGGTGAAAGCTTACGAGGAATTGAAAGAAAGGGGCGTCATCGAGTCAGTGCCGGGTAAGGGTTATTATGTAAAAAGTACCCATTTGCAGCGCAAAGCCAAGGTTTTTTTGCTGTTTAACAAGTTAAGCGCACATAAGCAAATTATTTATGATGCGTTTGCCAAGACCCTCGGCGATCAGGCTTCCATTGACTTTTTTATTTACCATAATAATTATCGCCTTTTTAAAGAATGGATACTCGAACACAAAGACGGCGATTATACGCACTTCGTTATTATCGCTCATTTTCTCGACGGCGGCGCCGATTTGAAGGAAGTGATCAATCAGATTCCCAAGGAAAAACTGATATTACTGGATAAAAAAATTGAAGGCATCACCGGGCAATATGCTGCTGTGTATCAGGACTTTGCGAAGGATATTTACGATGCGCTTACACAAGCGCTGGACTTATTACAAAAATATGATACCATTAAAATTATTTTTCCTGATTATACCTATCACGCCCGCGAAATGCTCACCGGCTTCAAGCGCTTTTGTTCGGAATATGCCTTCCATTTTGCGATTGTCAATGATATTGCCCAGGAGCCGATTCATAAAAACGAAGCGTATATCAATTTGATGGAAGATGACCTCGTCATTTTAATCAAAAAAGTGAAAAGTCTGGGTTACAAAGTGGGGAAGGACGTGGGCATTATATCCTATAATGAAACGCCGCTCAAAGAAATTTTGCTCGACGGCATCACCGTGATGTCCACCGATTTTCAAAAGCTGGGCGAAACCGCTGCCCGAATGGTGCTCGACAACACCCGCGAACACATCGCCAATCCTTTTTACCTCGTGGTGCGCCAGTCGTTGTAAGGCGCTATCATTCACTGTACGGCGAGCATGTCGTTTTTATAGCAGTATATCATACAAATTAACATTTTTAGTAAAATTTTAGCCTTGCCACTAAAAATTTTAGGTTCCTTTTGCAAAATTTTAGGTTCATAACCTCAGTACAGTGACAAAAGTGCAAAAGAGAAAAAAAAGCCATAGCTTAGAGATTAGCAATGAATAAGCTATGGCAAAAAAAGAATTAAAAAGTTAGTTAAAGGTAACGAAGTT
>JBKBWT010000426.1:0-5222 GCA_046314415.1 Saprospiraceae bacterium | reverse complement strand
GAAATGCTGAAACTTCAAAGGCTTTTTGTATTTATAAAGACATATTTCAATTTAATAATATTCATTCTGGCATATTTTATCAGAAAATCTTATATTGGATATACTTTTTATGATTTATTCATCTTAAAATCCACATAGGATGAGAAACTTCCTCCTGTTTTTTACTTTTTTATTTAGTTTGGCTGATGCAAGTGCTCAAGTGCAAGAAGGATATCCTTGTGGAACTATTGGTTTCCCAGAAGAAGGGAATTTTGACTATAAAAACCGCTTTACGCAAAAAGATAGGCAAAACGTCGTTTATACTATTCCAGTAGTATTTCATGTCATTCATCAAGGCGGACCGGAGAATGTGACTCGCACTAAGATAGAAGAAGCATTAGAACAACTCAATCGAGACTTTGATAAACGCAATGCAGATTTACTTAATTCGCCTGCCGCTTTTAGAAATCTGGCTGTGGATGTGGATATTGAATTTCGTCTTGCTCGCAAAGACCCAAGTGGAAGTTGTACCGATGGGGTGAATAGGATTTATTCAAAGTTAACTAACAATTATAATTTTGATAGGAATTTAAACAAATTAATTCATTGGAATCCAGAAATGTATTTAAATATTTACATCTTAAATAAAATTTACATAACAAACTTAGGTAATTTAGGAGGATGGGGTACTTATCCAAGTCGCCCGACACACGCCGATACGGACGGTATCTATTTGGTTTATAACGGATTGGCATCTTCTTTAATCTCGCACGAAGTTGGACATTGGTTAGGTCTAGGGCACATTTGGGGAAGCAGTGTAAAGGAATCGGAACACTCTTGTTCTGATGATGACCTAATAGAGGATACACCTGTACAATATGGACCTTCTTTTGCTTGTAATGAAGATTATCCTTTACTTACCTGTGGTAACAGTAATATGTTTTCTAATTTTATGGATTACGGGAGTTGCAGGACAATGTTTACCGAAGGTCAGAAAACAAGAATGATTAATGCACTGCATAATACACAAACGGTTAGATATAATATTTGGCAGCCCGATAATCTAACAGCAACTGGAGTAGATATTGTAAATAATACGCCATGCAATGCAGCACCTATTGCGGAGTTTAATACTAATCAAAATGATATTGTTCTGTGTGAATCTCCTGCTACGCAAGTACAATTCGAGGCAGTAGCTTATCGGGGTCAGGCAACTACGTTTGAATGGTTTTTTGAGGGCGGGGCACCTGCTCATTCTACGAATGCAAAGGAAAAAGTCTCGTATGCTGCAGAAGGAAATTACCAGGTAACACTCATCGCCAAGAATGAATATGGTAGTGATACAATCACTCGAAAGGTTGTAGTCCACGTCGTACCTCAACAACCTGCTTATAGCAGTCATCGCCTGGTTGAGGATTTTGAAAGTGTCAATGATGCAGATGAAGCAGGTATTGTTTATAAAAACAATTTCGGTGGATTCAATTGGGAACTAGCTTTCAATGTGGGTTACAGCGGAAGAAAAAGTTTGAAATTGAAAACCGGGCTTTTCAAGGAAACATATCGTTTTACCACCGATAAATTTAGTACCATAAATCAATCTAATAACATTTTTTCATTCAAGTTGTCATATCCGCAAACAATCACTAATTCTATTTCGCAAGATAAATTATATATTTTACCCTCCATAGGATGTTTAGAATCCACCCCTTATTTTGGAGGATACCAGGTAGATACTTCTTTGTTTTTCACGTATTCAAGCAATGAACATGATTTTACACCATCTATGCATACGCATTGGAAAGAAATAAATATACAAATTCCAGCTCAATTTCTTGGAAGAGAGGATGTTCAATTTACCTTTACGCTGGATACCGATGGTAAAAATCCGAAAGAAATTTTTATAGATGATATTGAGGTAAAAAGAGCAAACAAACTAATTGAAAACCTCGGTAAATGGAAAATCATACCTAATCCTGCCAGAAATGTGTTTAACTTGATTCTTGATGAAAATATTGCTAAAGCTACCTTGCAAATATATGATGTACAGGGTATAAAAATATTGGAACAACTAGTTTACCACACTACGCCGGTGGAGATTTCCGGTTTATCAAGTGGATTATACTTTTGTAGGTTGATTGATTGGGAGAATCAGGTTGATTTTGAAGTAAAGAAGATTTCTATTATTAAATAATGATAGTTCTTTCATTTTAAACTGACAAAATTGATACACTCACTGCCACATTCCCATCCGCCGAAAAATCCAGCAACTCCACTTCCGCCATTTCATTCAGCAACGCTTCATCCAGTGGTGCTTCAATTTTGATATAATTATCAGTGAAGCCAGACATTAAATTTTTGTCGGGATGCTGTTCAAACAAAACCGGGCGGGTTTGTCCCATATGTTGTTCGTAGAAATAGCGGCGCTTTTTCTCACTTAAAATGGTGAGCATCTGATTGCGTCGTCGTCGTTCTTCCATCGGGACTACTTCGAGCATTTCGGCAGCGGGCGTATTCGGGCGTTCCGAGTAAGTAAAAACGTGTAAGTAGCTGATATCTAATTCATTAATAAACCGATAGGTTTCCAGAAAATCTTCCTCGGTCTCGCCAGGAAAACCAACGATGACGTCCACCCCAATGCAGCAGTGCGGCATCAGTGATTTGATTTTGGCAACGCGCTCGGTGTAGAGTTCGCGCTTGTAGCGGCGGCGCATTTGTTGGAGTTGCTTGTTGTTACCCGATTGCAGCGGCATATGAAAATGCGGCGCAAACCGTTGAGACTGAGCCACAAATTCAATCACCTCGTCGGTACACAAATTCGGCTCGATGGAAGAAATGCGAAAACGGCTGATTCCCTCCACCTTGTCCAATTCCTGGATCAAGTCAATGAACATCGCCTCTTTCTTAGGTTTGGTGCCTTCTATAACCTCGGTGCCATTGCCAAAATCGCCAATGTTGACGCCCGTCAGCACGATTTCCTTTACACCCAGGTCGGCAATTTTCCGGGCATTCGCCACCACATTTTCTACGGTATCGCTGCGGCTGCGCCCGCGTGCCAGCGGAATGGTACAAAACGAGCATTTATAATCGCAGCCATCCTGCACTTTCAAAAAAGAACGCGTCCGATCCCCAAAAGAAAAGGCATTCACAAAATCTTTCACCTCGCGGATTTCACCGGCGCGCACCATGCCTTTGCCCGGCGCTTTCGATAAATCGTCAATATAATCAAGGATTCTAAACTTCTCGGCAGCACCCAAGACCAAATCAACACCCGGGATTTCTGAAATTTCCTGCGGCTTCAATTGCGCGTAGCAGCCAACTACCACCACATTCGCATTCGGAGAAAATTTCAACGCCCGACGCACAATGTTGCGGCATTTTTTATCCGCAAAATCCGTCACCGAACAAGTATTGATTACATAAATATCTGCCCCTTGCTCGAAATCCACTTCCGCGTA
Organism: Saprospiraceae bacterium; assembly: GCA_046314415.1. GTDB lineage: Bacteria > Bacteroidota > Bacteroidia > Chitinophagales > Saprospiraceae > JADJNW01. The sequence continues at coordinate 1,788 of JBKBWT010000426.1, read as the reverse complement.
GCCCGCCTGCTCAAAGAGCCTGCCGATGGCGGAGGTCTCCGAGTAGTTGAGCTTGCAGCCCAGGGTATGAAAGGCAACTGTTTTTGGCGTCACGTTGATTTATTTGGAATTTGATATTTTTTATTAGACGTTGGTCAGGAAAAAGAAACGCAAAGGTACGGATTTTGGTTTTAAAGCGAAGTCAACATTCAAAGATTCAATCATTTAGACCGGAAATTACACTTCTTCGATCTTAATTCCCGCCTCCTGAATGGCTTTGCCCAGATTGAAGGTGTGCCCATCGAGCAATTCAATATCGCGATTCCAATCTACATTCAGCCAGTCTGCTTCAGGCGTTGCGATGAGGACACGCTGGCTGCGTGTAAAAATCCAAATGACTTTAGAAACGCCTTTTTCGAGGAGTTTTTTGGTTTTTTTGTGGACAAAATCCATTTCCGTAAGGTTGTTCGTATCTACTCGAACATCAATTTCTATACTTAAAACCGGCGGCACATCTACATAACGAGTTGTAATTTTATCCGGGGTCAAAATTGTTTTATCAAAAAAAGCAAAATCAAGCCCAAGGTTATTTTTTTTGCCGAGATGACTTCTAACTTCATTGGAAAGGGGTTGATATTTCTCGTCTCCAATTTGGGTGTAAAATATCTTCATCAGAAAACTGATAATCCAAGATTGCAAGCCGCTACAAGCCATAATTTCTTCAGCTGTTTTTTTATTATTCAAAACATCCTGATAACCAGCATAATAAAATAGTTCTCCGTCAATCTCATCCCGAATGAGATATTCCGGCACCTCTTTTTTTCGCTGTTTGGGCTGCTCCGCTCCGGCTCGTGTGGTCATACCTGCAAATTTTTCTGAAAATTACGGCTTTTCATTTCAAAAGTCAAATGGTGAAATCCTTATCAAAATTTTTTACCTTCCACTACAACTTTTTTCCAGCGACCTGAATCCTAAAGGCAAATTTTTAATTACCTGACTCTAACTCATTGCGTGGAACGACAAACCTTACACCTGATTGAAAAAGCGCAACGCGGCAATAACCGGGCTTTGAACGAATTGTTCAGCCTTTGGTACGAACGGGTTTACAATATCGCGTGGAAGTATTTTGCCGATGAGGATTTGGCGATGGAGGCATGTCAGGCGGCATTTGTGGCGGTGCAACGGCATTTGCATACGTTACAAGACCCAAGTAAATTTAAATACTGGTTGTATCGGATTGTGGTGAATCAGTGCCATTTGGAGCATCGGCAGCAAAAGCAAATACGTGGTTTAAAAGAAAATTATCCGAAAAATATAATCTCGCTGCACCCGGAGCAACCCGACCAGACCTTGCAGCGCGAAGAGACCACCCGACTGATTTTGAAGGCTTTACAACAATTACCCGAAGAACAACGCACCGTTTTGATCTTGAAAGAGTACGAAGGATTAAAATTCCGGGAAATTGCCGACCTGCTGGAGATTTCTGAAAATACCGCGAAAGCCCGGCTGTATTATGGTCTGGAAAACCTGAAAAAAATTTTATTAAAAAATCAAGCCTCGAAAGAAATTTGTCATGGATAAGCAATGGATGCAACAGCGCTTGATGGATTACCTCTACGACGAACTCGACGCCGCAGAAAAACAAGAGGTAGAACAGTGGCTCGCCGAAAACCCGGAAGCACAGGAAGAATTGGCTGCGCTGCAACAAACACGCGGCTTCCTGGCGCAGTTGCCGAGCGTAAAACCGGTAAAACCGGCACCCTTAACTTCATCATCTCTTAGGATAAGTCGCCGTTGGTTGCCCGCCAT
>JBKBWT010000425.1:0-5231 GCA_046314415.1 Saprospiraceae bacterium | reverse complement strand
GTTCCCATGTTCTTTTTCATGATAATGATATTTATTTAGTTTGTTAATAGTTCGATGAATAATCCGATGCCGGTTGCCAGCGCGAGACACAGCATGCAAACCAGCAGGAATTTGATTACTCGATTTTTCATTGTTTAAACGTTGACTCAAAGATACATGTCCAAAACCTGGAATGTCAGTGATCTTTATCACCAAAGCCGAAATGAAAGCCTGGCTGAACATCAATTCTTTTAGTGCGTTTAAAAAAATATAATTTGCTTGTAATAAGAGCCAAAAAACCAAAAAGAAAACCTATGAATAGCATTGCCTGGAAATATGGTGCCATTTTATTTGCCGTACAGCTCGTATTATTTTTTTTACTTCGGTTAACCGGTTTGCATGATATTAATACGCTGGTGATTATCAGCGCAATAGTGCAGGCTGTGGTGGAGTACCTTGCCATTCGCGAATACCGGATTTCCGGCAAATCAAGAGCCGGCAATTATTTATCAGGGGTACTCATGGGAATGTACGTTATTACAATCGGTGTATCATTATTTACAGTTGCTGCTTATTTTTATTTACTAGCGGACCCGGGCTATGTGCGGGCATTGGAAGAAGATGCCGCCATCGGCGACCAACAGGAATTTGTGAATCCTACTACGCTGACTTTCAATTTCTTTGCCGTAGGCTGGACGGTAGGTATTATTGGTTCCTATATTATTACACGGATTATTGATATGAATCTGGCACATACCAATACCAATGTTAATTCCCCTAAGTAATAAAAACCCCAATTTTTATAACCAAGTGAATAACAATTTTGTGTGAGGAAGGGAGGTCTTTTTATATAAAAGTCCTCTCTTTTTTATGTAATATTTAGTACCGAACTTATTTACTTTAGCAATCCACTCCAACCGTTAAGCCATCATACGCCAGCTGGACGCCGGGGGGTAAGGTTTTGGCGACCTCCGCATATAGCCCCATGCTGTGACTGCTATGCGTCAGGTAAGTTTGCTCCGCCCCAATGAATGCTGCCATTTCCAGGGCTTCTTCTAAATTCATATGCGAATAATGTACACTATGATGTAAAGCGCTTAACACCAAAATCCGCGTTCCCATTATTTTAGGAAACTCCGTTTCAGGAATCGATTTTACATCCGTTAAATACGTCACCTCACCAATGCGAAAGCCTAGAATCGGCATTTTACCATGTAATACTTCAATCGGAATGACCAGGATGCCCGCCACTTCAAAGGGCTGGTCTTTGGTGATGGTCTGTAGGGAAAAACTCGGCGCGCCGGGGTAGGGATTCTCCGCAAAGGCATAGGCAAAACGCTGCTTCAACTCGCGCTGCACGCGCTCGGTGGCATAAATCGGCATGCTGCGACGCGTCATAAAATTAAAGGGGCGCACATCGTCCAAGCCGATGATATGATCATTATGTTCGTGGGTAATCAGAATGGCATCCAACGAATGAATGCGGGTACGCAGCAGTTGCTGGCGAAAATCGGGACCACAATCAATCACAATATTCTTATCGCCCGCTTGAATCAATGCCGCCGAACGCAGCCGCTGGTCGCGCGGATCAGCGGAGTGGCACACCGCACAGTTACAGCCAATGACCGGCACGCCCTGTGAGGTTCCGGTTCCTAAAAAAGTGAGTTTGAGTTCGATGATAGTAAAGTTTGAAGCTTAAATGATGAAGGAGAAATGCAATCAGTAAGCGATTTGTTCATGGCTCGCCTGGCGCCTCGTCTATCTGATTCAGTTGCCGACTTTCCTGCCACACTTTGGCAGATTTCTCGCTGAGTTGCGCAGCATCCACTTCGAGCGATTGTAAAATCTCCAACAGACAATTGATTCTGCCTTCCGTATCATAAAACTTATTCACTACTGCAATTTTTTTATCCTGCACTACGCAGTAGCCCGACTGGAAGTTGCCCTTTTCGTAGCGTACCGTGTAAGCCAATTCTTCAAACAGTGTTTCCAGTTTTTTCAAGGTTGTCGTCGTGTATTTCATCTTGCCCGGCTTTGCTTGCTGCGCAAAATAAGCAATTTTTTAGCATTTATCATTCGTTTAGTTGTTGTGAACTTCAAGGTTTTAGTTTCAAACAGCAAGGCAGTCGCGTGCCGCTTCAACTTTTAAGTGCCAAACTACTTAATTATAGCTTTGCCTTTCTATTTTTGCAAATCTCCAAATCAATTCTTATGCAAGCAATTTATAAAATGATGTTGTGCCTCGGTCTCTTGCTGATGAGCATGATCGGGTTTGCCCAACGTTTTGAAGCCGGCTTGGTAGCGGGGCTGAATTTATCGCAAATCGATGGCGACCGATTAGCCGGTTTTAACAAACCTGGTCTGGTGGCGGGCGGCAAAGTAGCAACGATCTTGTCCGAACGTTGGCAAGTGAGCCTCGAAATGCTGTTCTCGCAGCAGGGCGCAAGTCGTACGCGTCAGGACGATCCATTTTCGGCATATGATAAAATCCGCCTGAATTTTGTAGAGGTGCCCGTTTTGATTCAATTTAAAGAATGGAAGTTCCACGTTGGCGCTGGCGTCTCCTACGCGCGACTCATTGATTTTCAGGTAATTGATGCCCTCGGTGGCGATGTAACGGATACCCAGGACTTTAATGAAAATATGTACTCGCTGGTTTTCAACGGCATTTATTACGTTCGGGAAAACCTGGGATTTGAAGTGCGTTGGTTCCGCTCTTTGAATGATTTGCAACAACTGCCAGGCGGCAGCACACTTATTGGGCGCTCGCTTAGTCTAAAGCTCATTTATTTACTCTAAAAGATACCAATATGCGTTATTTAATCGGTTTACTGACTTGTATTATCATCGCTCTGGGCTGCCAGTCGAAAGATAAACCCGGCGGCACAACTGCCACCACCACTGCTTATCCTCCGATCTCGCAGGAAGTACTCGAAACCATTGTTACCAAAGGCGATCATATTGATATTGTGTTTTATAAATACCCCATCAGCGTAAGCCGCGATGGTAATAGCGACGTGGTGCAGGAACTGGCACGCCTGACCGCCGAAGCTCCCGCTACCTTGGGCAACTGTCAGCCGGATGGGCGGATCTTCTACAATGGTAATGGGGAGACGCTGCTGGAAGCCGACCTGTACATTCAGCCCAATTGTTACTTCGTAGTTTTTATGCAAAACGGCAAACCGGCTTTTGCCAACACCCTGACCAACGAAGCCATCCAGTTTTATGATGGTCTGACCAAACAATTCAGACAGTAAGCGCATTCCATCCTCACCTTGCTGCATCCATTTTTATTTCTAACAATACATTTTTGTAGTTCGGAACTAAAGCCTTCAAGTTCCGAACTACTCCTTTGATGTTTTGAACTAAAGTCTTCAAGTTCTGAACTAAAGCTTTGATGTTCGGAACTACCACCTTTTAGTTGGATAACTACTTCCTTGATGTTTTGAACTACTACGTTCAAGTTCTGAACTAAAGTCTTGATGTTCGGAACTATAATCTTTTAGTTGAGTAACTACGACCTTGATGTTTTGAACTACAACGTTTAAGTTCGGAACTAAAGCGTTCAAGTTCTGAACTACGACCTTTTAGTTAAATAACTACGACCCTGATGTTTTGAACTACAACGTTCAAGTTCCGAACTAAAGCTTTGATGTTCGGAACTACCACCTTTTAGTTGGATAACTACTTTCTTGATGTTTTGAACTAAAGCCTTCATGTTCTGAACTACGACCTTTTAGTTGGGTAACTACCACCTTGATGTTCGGAACTACAACGTTCAAGTTTGCAACTAAAGCGTTCAAGTTCTGAACTAAGACCTTGATGTTTTGAACTACAAGGAATGCCAAGAGAGCCATATCGGAGCAGAAAAAGCCATTGCTTTGTAACCTGAAAGGCGCGATTTTCGTCCAAGGTTTGAAAGCTGGAATGTACATTGCTGCACATCAGTCCGAGAAAAAGCGACGTCGGTCTGATTTTTCTTGGAATTATTGGCGGCTTGTGCTAAATTTCGACAAGAATTGTAAAAGCTCACCCATTATGTTATTCAAACAACAACCATATGTTGCCCAATTTCTACTGACGCTGCGATCGCACCAGCGGGCTTTCTTCTTTGTGCGGGAGCATCGGCTCTGGGATGGCTTCTGGAAGTACGGTTGGGTATCGCGTTTCCTCATTTTTGTGGCAATGGTGATGGGGCTGAAGTTCATCGGCATTTTTGTAAAATGGATAAAGGAAGCCAGTCATTCGGACGCTACTCAGATGATGAGTGTGGCTTCGGGCATGTTTACTGACTTGTACGACAGTACGTTTAAGGACTTGCTAAGCGGCAATATGCACTTTGTGATGCTGGTATTGCTGGAAGTGATTATTTTTCATGTGACGCGCCGCACCCTCGAAAAACTATTCGGCGACTTACCCGATCCTACCCTGAAAGACTTCATACGGGCGCAGGTGCGCATGTTTGTGGTGGGTATCATTGCACTGGCTTTGGGCAAGGTGGTTACGGCGCTCATCAGCATTCCTTTTAGCATGATGGGAATCTGGTGGCTGACGAAGCCCGTTGTTTCTAAGATCGTGGAGTGTTTCTTCCTCGGCTTTGCTGTAGTCGATAACTACAATGAACAGTTTCATTTGAAAATCAAAGAAAGTTTGAAGTACACGCTGCGTTATGCCGGGGTGGCTTTAGGAGTGGGTACGGTGTTGTACGTGCTTATGGCAATCCCCCTGATTGGACCGCTGGCGGGACCCATTCTGGCGAGTGTGACGGCAACGCTGGTGATGTTTGAAGTGTCGGATTTGCATTTGCACAAACGCGAAGAACTCGATAAACTGGCAGGCGATGAGGACGTGGCAGTGCATGATACGGTGTAAACAAGAAGTGATTTACAACAACGGATTAGTTATTTTCTAAAGCATAGACGAGAATAAAATCTTCCAGTTGCTGATAATGCAATTGAAAGTGGAGGTGAATATCACCCTTGATGACCTGACCGGCACAGTAGCCATTGTCCAGATCAAATTGAAACGGCTCGATTAAAATATTGGCACAAAAATCCAGTTCGCGCCTGCCGTAAGCTTTGTACAAGGCTTCCTTCGCACCCCAGTACACGTGCAAATGTTCCAGCCGCGTGTGCGGGCGCAGGGCATCGCGTTCTTCTTTGCGCAATAGCCGATGTGCAATGCGTTCAATTTTAGGTACCATCTTCTGAATATCAATACCGGTAAGGGTTTTGGCGAGAATGGTAGCTGCT
>JBKBWT010000424.1:0-5258 GCA_046314415.1 Saprospiraceae bacterium | reverse complement strand
GGATTATTTACAACCAAATCAGAATGAAGCACCAATATGATATGGATATGATATTGGGTATTTGTGCCGGTCTTTGGAATTTTTTAATATGCTGATAATCAATTTGACGCAAGTCTAATAATATTCTAATATATGATATTCTTACTAAATAAATATAATGAACAGCTCAAATGAATATCGGGTTTTAAAATATGATTAATTTAAATCGGCAATATCGGCGCTTACCAGTTTTACCACTGCTTTTTCCTGAGCGCCCTCGGTCCAGGTGATATAAATTTTATCTGCCACTTTCGCCAGTCTTGGAAATCCGGTCGGACGCGCCGGCTCTACCATAGACACTTCCTGATCTGCAAGGATTGTTCCGTCTTTATGCACGACTTTAACGCGCAGCGCGCCATTGTCTTCCGTTTTTTCCAGCCAGCTTACCAGCGCCCGATTCGCATCCAGCATCAGCACATCCAACCGACCCAGCGGATTACCCTGGTCAATACGGATAGGGTTTTTGAAAGTCGACCCTCCATCTTCCGAAAAACGCAGCCATACCTGGGCTTCTTCCTTAGGCATGGTGTACCATACCGCAGCTACCGTGCTGCCATTGGCATCAATAGCCGGGCCATTCACCGGGCAACCTTTAATATTCCAACCATCCTCGTGTAAAGGCTGTGGTTTTGACCAGACTCCATTTTGCAATCTTACATAATAAATATCCCTAATTTCTTCCGCCGATCGGTCGCGATACACCACCACCGCTCCGCCCGGAATAGCAACTGCATCTGTCTGGCAGCAAGTACAAACCCGATCATCGAGTAAGGTTTCTTCCGTAACTTTCCCGCTTGCATCTACGCTGGCAAAGCGCAATATCATATTATGTGCATCTTCATCATGATGATGGTGGGCACTTCCGCCCGATGCCTGATCCACTTCCAGCCAGGTAACCCCGGTTTTGTGCTCATCCATTGGAAAAAAACTTACAAAACCTTGCGTGGTATTCGGTTGATCACGATACAAGTGAATAGGCTCGCTCCACGATTGCCCTTTATTATTACTTTGTATCATGGAAATATTATATCCATAATTTTCAGGATCATATTCTGGTAAATAATAGGTCAGCCAAGTCCCGTCCGCCCGCGTACTGAAACTCGGAAAATCCGCCCAATTCACAAACCAGTTATTACCCTGCGCCACTTTTACCGGTTGACTCCACTGCGCATTTTGCCAACTTGCTACCATGAGCTGGGCTGTTGTATCTGCCTCGTGCAACCAACTTAATAACAATTGCCCGTCAGCGGTGGTATGCAGGCTCGGGAAAGCGCCTTGCGTTGTAATAGGCGTGTTCTCTACCCGAAAATGCATTTTTTCTTCCTGGGATGTCGGCTCCGTTTTACATGCCACTAGCCAGAATAACATTATTGTCCATATGATCCGTTGAAAAGCAAGCATTTATGTGTATTTTGATTTAGAAAATAACCCTCGTCTTGTTGTTAAATTGACGGAAAAATACTTACACCAGCAACTTTTTGCCAAAAAAGATTGTATTTAGAAGTATTTTAAAACAATATTTTGTATTAGCAGCAATTTTTTGATTAAAACAGAATAAAATAATGAACACCTTTTTAGAATTATTCGTGGCGGTACTCGCTTCGCTCTTTTCGGTGGTCAATCCGATTGGTGCCGTGCCGGTATTTTTGAGCATGACCAGTAATTACACCATTGCTGCCCGCAATAAAACAGTATTACATACCAGTATTTACTTTATTGCTATTTTACTGGTGTTTTTCTTTGCCGGTTCTTATATATTAAGCTTTTTTGGTATTAGTGTAAATGCCATGCGTATTGCCGGCGGCTTGGTAATTCTGAATTCCGGCTTTGAATTACTGAGTAAAAAACCCGAAGAAACGCGCGGGGTAAATGCGGAAGTAACGGAGGAAGCATTACATAAAAACGATATATCTTTCTCGCCTCTAGCCATGCCATTATTGTCAGGACCCGGCTCTATTTCGTTATTAATTGCCCTCAACGCCCAATATGCACAATGGAATGATCAACTCGTCATTGCATTGGTCATCGTTTTGATGGGGGCGGTGGTTTTTCTCATTTTGCGCTCGGCGCCCTACCTCAATCGCGTGCTCGGCGTAGCCGGTATGCGGGCTTTATCGCGTATCATGGGCTTTATTGTAATGGCAATTGCCGTGCAATATATTATTAGTGGTATCGTAGCATTGGTGGATTCATTGGTATAAATGAATACTGCTTCATATGTACAAATGTTTGATTATTAAAGGTTAATGTTTTGATAAAAGGGATGGTTCTATTATTGAAATAATGAGTTTGCTGTAAATTTGACCGATTAAAAATCAAGGAACTAAATGAAACTTAGTGTTTATTTAGTCGAATTTATTTGATGTAATATTAAATATATTTTATATGAAATTGCTGTTTACTGCCCTTTTGCTCTTTTATGCTAGCTTTACTTTTGCTTTTCAAACTGTGCAAAAGATTGATAAACAATATATTGCAGAGATCGAAGCCTGGCGCGCCCAACGCATCGCTTCGCTCAAAAGTGAAGACGGCTGGCTGAATCTGGCGGGTTTATTGCCATTGAAAGAAGGTAAAAATACTTTTGGTTCGGATAAATCCAACGCCATCATTTTTCCGAAAGGTGATGCTTTTTTAGGCAATTTGATATTGGAAAACGGGGAAGTAAAAGTGGAAATTTCGCCAAAAACTACTGTTTATCAAGGTGATAACAAAGTAAAAAATTTGAAAATATTTAGTCTGAAAGAAAAACCTATTATATTACAACATCAATCTTTACGTTGGTTTATCATTAAACGCGGCGAACGTTATTTTGTGCGCCTGCGCGACCTCGAAAGCCCGAATGTCACGCATTTTCCGGGTATCGAATCTTTTCCGATTGATCCTACCTGGCGCATCGAAGCCACGCTCGAACCCGCCGCCCCCGATTTTAAAATTCCCGTAGTGGATATTATCGGTACTTCGTCGATGCAGCCCTCGCCGGGCGCATTCCGTTTTGAAATTCAAGGGAAAACATATAGTTTATATCCTACAAGTGAAGGCGATCAGCTCTTTTTTGTCTTTGGCGATGCCACCAACGGCGACACCACGTACGGCGCGGGCAGATTTTTGTACGCCAAGCAACCCGATGCCAATGGCAAAATTATACTCGATTTTAATAAGGCATATAATCCGCCCTGCGCGTTCACGGCGTTTGCGACTTGCCCCTTACCTTCGGAAATGAATAAATTGTCCATTGAAATAAATGCCGGGGAGAAAAATTTTGGGGAGCATTGATTAATGTATTAGATTTTATACAGATTAAGGTTTCTCGCAGATGCACGCAAATTACACCCGCAGATGTTCGCTGAAATACTTAGAAAATCTGCGATTTTCTGCGAAAATTATGAATATCAAATTCGGTATAAAGTCTATTCTATTCATTTTTTAGTTAAAATCTTCAACCGAACGAACGTTTTTATCACTTCAAAAGTCATTTTAGAAGTTGTTTATAGCATTTAGTAACTCCTAAAATATCACTTATGAAGAACTTTTATTTACTATTGATTGGTACGGTATTGCTACCGGTAACGCTACTCGGACAGTTGACAAAAGGTACCTGGCTGCTGGGTGGAAGTGGACGACTGGATGTTCCTACTATTATTACTCATGATGAAGCTTTCCGGAGTGATGATACTTATTACGAATTTTCGTTGGCACCCACCTTGGGTTATTTCATTTCTAATCGATTTATGATTGGGGCTCGTTTTATTACATATGCTCGATTGCGAGAAGGAAATGGACTAAAAGCAGATTTTGTAAATTTTTTTCCACAAGTGAGATATTACTTCAATCCGGCTCATGAGAAACGCAATTGGTTTGCTTTGGTAGAGAGCAATTTTGACCAGATTAGACTTGGTGCAGGTGTCAATTATTTTTTAGCGCCGGGCGTCGCGTTGGAGGGATTTGCGGGTGCTCGATGGGACGGTAGCAACTCGGTGAATTTGCTGACAAACCTTGGATTACAGTTTTTTCTAAATCAAAATAGAGGGGAATCAGCTTCCATTGCGCCGCAATTAGGAAGAGGCACCTGGCTATTGGGAGGCACTGCTGAAGTAAATAGTCAGGAGGGCGAAAACTTTCGGTTTTTGTTATTTCCCAATGTTGGGTATTTTTTGAGTGACCGTTGGGTGCTCGGCGGTAGATTGAGTGCCAGCCATTTTCGGAGTGATAATTTCGATGTTCGAGTTTCAACACTTGGCTTCTCGCCTTTTCTGCGGTATTATTTGAATCCGGCAGGCGGGCGCACACGGTGGTTCCTGATGGCGGATGCGGGGGTGGAACGCGGCGTCGCCAAAGGAGATGAACAATATGCGATTGACGGAGATTACAATAGATTTGCCACTTCCGGTAGAGGTGGATTAAATTATTTTCTTTCCCCAAATGTTGCGCTGGAGGGTACCTTTGGTGTGTTTTATTCCACCCTTGAGAGTAATTCGACGCAGTCGGCTACCAGCACAAGTAATATTTTCCGCCTTGGCGCAGATTTTGGCATTCAATTCTTTTTAAACAAAAAGTAAATGATTATATCATAACATCGGTTGTTTTATCATAAATAACCGATGTTTTTACTGTATTATTCCAAAATTTCAACATTCTACATAAATTTTACATCAGCACCGCCTGCATCAAATCTTCAAAGTCGTGCGCGTCTTTGAATAAATGATCGTTATATGTAGTTGCCTGAAATTTAAGGTGATGCGGTTGATCGTTGCGCAATTGCATCTCGATGGTGACGTTGCCAAATTTTTGATTGAGCTTACCTTTCTGCTCAAAATTTGGGCGCGGTTTTAAATAATGCCGTTGAATGGTTTCGACCCAATTGGTACGCGTAAAAGTGCGTGAATCAGACACTTGCGTTTTATAATCCAATGCCAGTACCTGCTCTTTTAAATAATCCATTAAAAACATGACATCGCGGCGGCTGTAATTGGTTTTGTAAAAATGAATGACAAAACCTTTGGACGAAGGCGTGTCGAGAAAATCCATCGCTTCATCAATATCCTGCGGCAGCACCCGGAAAATGGCGTACTGGTCGCTCAGCCAGTCGGTGAGGCGGCGGCGCACGAGGGTCGCGCAGCCCGGCGGGTCGTCCGGCTCGCCCGGCTCCATGGCGAGCGCGGCGAACAGCCGGTCGGCCGAGAGCGGGTCGTCGCCCGGCAGCGCGACCTCGGCGCGCCAGT
>JBKBWT010000423.1:0-5282 GCA_046314415.1 Saprospiraceae bacterium | reverse complement strand
CAACATCCTGTAATTTTTTGTGATGAAGCACAAGATTTTACAAAAATTGAAATAGAATATTTATTAAGATTATCAATCTTTACCAAGTATAATTTATCACATTATTCAAATATACCTTTTTCATTCGCTGGAGATCCTTATCAAACTATTAATCCCACAGGTTTTCGTTGGGAAACTTTAAAAACTATCTTTAATGATAGGTTTGAGAAATTAAACCCTAAAGGACTTTCTATCCGTTTTGAGCCTCTATCCCAAAACTATCGTTCAAAACCAGCCATTATTAAGTTTACTAATTTAATTCAAGGTTTTAGATATTCATTTTTAAAAATCCATGAATTAAGACCACAATCAGCTTGGCAGAAAATGGAAGGGGTATCGCCTTGTATTTTTATATTAAATCAAGATATTACAGCTGAGAACTTAAAAGGGGTTGCCGAAAAAACTATTATATTAATTCCAACAGATGCTGATGAAAATAAAGAATATGAGTACGTGGAAAATGATGAAATTTTGAAACACTTTATACAATTACCAGAAGATAAAAATACCCCCATTTCAAATGTGATGAGTGCTTCAACCTCAAAGGGATTAGAATTTGACCGTGTTGTTTTGTACAATTTCGGCAAAAATTCTCCTTCGGCCTTTAAAAATGCAATTTCAGGAATAGAATTAAATGATAGTGAATTTATTGAACTCTCTCATTATTTTAACAAACTTTATGTTGCTTTATCAAGAGCAAGAAATTTTCTTTTTATCATAGATACAAGTGAAGGATATGATAAGTTTTGGCAATATTTTATGACTATTGATATATTAAAATCTGAATTTGAAAAAGGTAGTTACTGGTCTGAAAGTGATGTTTCATCTTTATCTAAGGGGTTGAAAGCGGATATTGATAATATTAGGGAGGAAAATCCTCTTAAAATTGCTAAGGAGCTTGAAGAAAATGGCACAACTCAGAGTAATTATGCTTTATTAATTAGAGCACAGCAGTACTACAAGTTAGAAGGGAAAGATAATGATGCTTTACGATGTGAAGCTTGGGCATTATGGTTTAAAGAAAATTGGATAGAGGCTGGTAAAAGTTTCAATGAACTTGGAGAAAAAACACAAGCATCGAAATCTTACTGGAAAGGTCAAGCTTGGCAATTGCTACAAGACCTATATGAAACTCAAGGTAGGGCTACGCTTGAAAAGATTATTGCGGAATATATGCTTAATAAGTGTAAATTTGATGTATTTCTATCTAATGATGTATTCATTGAAAAATTAGATATAAACAATGAAACTTGGAAGTCAGTTGTACTTAAAATTCAAAAAGATTTTGAAAAAACAGCGACCAATGATTTCTCAAAATTTGCAGAATTAGCAAAAAAAATTGCAGGCAAAGGATTTAAACTGTTCTATAATTTTGCCGGAAATTTATATTTCAAAGATAGAAACTATGAAAGCGCAATTGATTGCTGGGATAGAAATGAATACAAAGAACATCCAGAGTATTATTCTTCAAAGCTCGCTATAAGTAGTGATATCAATGACAAAATTTTTTGGCACCAAAAATTAAAACAAGATGATGAGATAATTACAATCAGCAAACAACAAATTTATAATAATTTGCATCAAGAGAGTCATAATATAATTTTTGGTGCATTACTGCGTAAAAATGAATTTGAAGATGCCACTAGTTATTCTTATATACCAATTCAATTAAAAGTTAAAAGACTTTTAGATAGTATAAATGGCTTTAGTTCAATAGAATTAATTAATCAAAGAAAAAGAAGGATATTTAATTTACTTTTGGATAGTGGAAATGAGGGTATTGACATCCTTAAAAATAATCTCTCAATATTTCAAGATTTCTTTGATAATAAAGATGCTATAAGATTAATTTTAAAACAAGAAAATTGGAAAGATCTATTAGATGAGTTAAATAAGGAATTACGAAGTGCCTTACCAGGAAAATTTATTGAGAGTTTTGTTGACGTAGTTTGTGAAGAACTTGAAAAAAAAGATGCTTCAAGACTTTTTTATGCTATTAATCTTGTTGGTGAACTTAATAAACGAGATGACAAATTAACTGAAAACATAAAATTAATTAAAGCAATCGCTTATTCTGATGTAACCCCTGAGTTTTTTTCTTTTGAATTAAGAGAACGACTTGAATCTTTTGTAACAAAATGCGTTTGGGAAAAAACAGGTTGGCGCGGGGAAATGAATTTCAAAGAAATAGGTACAGCGCTGGAGAGATTAGGAGCAAAATCAATAACTCTCCAAAATGAAATATATGAGTATATCATTCAATACGAAACAGAGTTTGCTGAATGGGCAAAGCTTAGATGGATAAAGGTTGCTCAAAGGCGCGCAAATTACGAAAAAAGTCAAGGAAGAATTCCTCCTGCAAGAAAAATTGAAAGTGATATTAAAAATAAAATCAAAGAATGGCGTACCCAAAATGAGGATATTGCTAATGAGCCTGAATACCCTATGCTAAAGGAAAATAAAGTCAATTTTATTAAATTTCAAAACGCAGTTATTTACGGTTTTATTAATGAGCCTAAAATGGATGATAAACGAAAAAGAATTACAATTGAGTTAGAAAATTATGAGATTAGAATTAATTGTGCTTCGAAATTAGTTTCAGTTGAAGATCTTATTACAAATAAAACTGTAGATATAGATTTAAATACTCAAGAGATTGGAGGCTTAGGTGTACTCAGAAGTGATAACTCTTTCGAAATTGATGGAAAATATAAAGGTAATTTTGCAAATACAACTGAACTTAAACTTGATATTGAAGAGCTAAATTTAAAACTAATTTTTGAATAAACTTTCATCTCTAAAAAATTATCCATTATGATTAATTGCTAAAATTAAAGTAAAAAATAATAGAATAAATAATCTCCAAAATTGAACTGAGATGATAGCAAACACAAATTGCATTAAAACCCTAGAGAAAGTCAATTGTATTAGTTGAAATAGCCAAGATTTAATCTTTCAGACAATTATTATGAGTTAAAAGATAATCTGACAAATATCTGGTGAGCATTCTCTTTCCTAAACCTTCTTAAGAAACTAGTGGATGGTTTGAGAAAGGAATGCGAATTGTAACACATGGTTACTTCCTAAATTAACCAAAGTGTAAGATCAAATTCTGGCTATTACATTTATAAAAAATTACTGTTTATTATATGCCCTCACGCCCCTCTATCCTCCTCCACTACGCCCCCGCCCTCTCCCACCACGCGCAGCAGGCGATCGCGGCGCTGTGCCAGGAGGTGCGCATTACGGCGGGTAAGGTGTTTGTCACCCTTGAGCAGTGGGATACCCACGAGTACATTCTAATGGCGGGGGTGGTGCGCAGTTTTTTGTTGAGTGCAGACGGCAAGGACCACACGATTGCTTTTTTTCAGGGGGGTACGATCTTGAGTCCGCACGTGAGTCGCACGCGGGCGGGTCGGTCCTTGCTAAATCTGGAAGCGCTTACGGATGTGACGGTGCTGCAAATGGATGCCCGGCAGTTTGAAAGCTTGATTGAGAAGAACCTGGAAGTGCGTGCCTTTGCCAATGCGGTCTTGCAGCAGGAATTGATGCAGAAGGTGAACCGGGAAATTCAGTTGGCATCCTGGTCAGCGAAGGCACGGCTGGAGCAGTTTCGGCAGGATTTTGAGGGGCTGGAGAATTTGGTGCCGCACCCGATGATTGCGTCGTATCTGGGGATTACGAATGTGTCGTTGAGTCGTTTGCGGAAGATAATGAAGTAATTATTTAAGTCCATGTGCTAATTTGCCAATCCCGATGCATCGGAACAAGTTATGCTAGTCTGCCAATAACCCCTACTTGAATTTAAATGATTGCTTATTATCTTTTATAAAGATTAGGTTTCTCGCAGATGCGCGCAAATTATACTCGCGGATGTTCGCTGAAATACTTGGAAAATCTGCGATTTTCTGCGAGCAACATCGGCGAACATCTGCGAGAAACGATCAACGTCTAATTTGTTATAAAATCAACAAAACAAGTATTCCATCGCCTGACATCCACAAATTGGCACATTAACAAATTGGCACATCGATTTTATCAAATGTTAATGCGCGCCTTTGCTTTTCCGGCTTCCTTTGTAATAAAAAAAGTATGTTACTTGTAAAGGAAGTAAATGAAAAAATTGACTTTGCGCCGGTGGCGGCGAAGCTGAAAAGCCCCTCGGTGTATTACAGCATGGTACATGCCGATGGCGTACTACACACGTATTCAAGCGGTTATAGCGACGTAATGCGCAAAACCCGACCCGATGCGCAGACGCAGTACGCATTATTTTCTGCGACGAAGCCTTTTACCGCGATTGCAATTTTACAATTACAGGAAGCCGGCTTATTACATTTAGACGATCCGGTCAATAAATATCTACCGGAATATGCGGTACTGCAAGGCGTGACGATCCGGCAATTATTGGCGCACCAGTCAGGTTTGAATAATCCGCTGCCCTTGCGCTGGATTCATTTAGCCACGGAAGATGAAACCTTTGATTATCAACTTTTTAGCCAACGTTCCTTGCAGCGATTGGCGAAGCAGGTGTATGCGCCGGGCGAAAAGTCCAGGTATTCCAATCTGAATTACCTCACTTTGGGTGAAATCATAATGCGGGTAAGCGGAGAACCTTATCAGACTTATGTTTTGCATCATTTGCTATCAGAAAATTCGAGCATTTCCTTTCGCTGGAATGCAGATAACACGGCGACCGGCTATCACCGGAATGATCTTTTCTCGGCTGGGCTATTGGGCTTGCTGCTGGATAAGAAAAAATATACAGCTAAAGCGGATGGTCAATATCTGGCATTCCAACCCAGCTATTTGAATGGTTCGGCGTATGGGGGACTGATTGCTAATGCAGTCGGCTTGCAATCTTTTTTACGGCAATTGTTGCATCCAACTACTTCCCTGTTGACAAGCGAAAGCCGCCAACTGCTATTCGAGGAGCAGCGCCTCGCCAATGGTAAGCCCAGCGGCAAAGCCCTAGGTTGGTTCACCGGCAATTTGCAGGGCAATTCCTATGTGGCGCATGCGGGCGGAGGCGGTGGTTTTTACAGTGAAATCAGGGTATATCCTACATTGGGTTTGGCGAGTTTGTTGCTGACGAACGTATCCGGGTTTTCCGATCAGCGGCGCTTGGATTGGTTCGATGCACCACTTTTACTATCAGGCGCGATTAATTGAATGATAACTGAAACATAGTTTAGGGGGGTCTCTGAGGTGAATTCAATTATACTTTACAAGGGGGTCAATTC
>JBKBWT010000422.1:0-5287 GCA_046314415.1 Saprospiraceae bacterium | reverse complement strand
CCTGGACATTTTTAGATCGTTTTGCGAATCAAATTATACACTTTGAAAGCGGTATTGTACTCGCCCGCTTGCTTTCCCCGGAAGAATACGGCTTGGTCGGGATGCTTACTATTTTTATGGCAGTGGCAGATACCTTTATTTCCACGGGTTTCGGCGAGGCGCTCATCCGCAAAACCGATCCCAGCAAAGCAGATTATTCTACGGTTTTCTGGCTAAATATCGGCACCGGATTTGCGTTTTATTTACTTTTTTATTTACTAGCCCCCAGCATCAGCGCTTTTTTTGGTGAGCCTTTATTACAAGATATTCTGGTGGTATTAAGTCTTTCCATTATAATTAATGCTTTTGGCTTGGTACCTCGCGTGCCGCTCATTAAAAAACTGGATTTTAAATCTTTTACTAAAGTTTCGATTACTGCCACTACCCTATCGGGTATCGTAGCTATTGTATTGGCTATCAATGGATTCGGCGTGTGGAGCCTCGTTTGGCGCAATATTATAAATAGTCTTATTACAACCATTTTTATTTACCTATTATCAAAACCACAATTTTCTTTACAATTCAGCCGACAGTCTTTTAATGAGTTTTTTGGCTTTGGTTCCAATTTGCTTTTTTCCCGTTTGCTAAATGAAGTGTATAATAATATGTATTATTTAGTAATCGGTAAATTTTTCAGTGCCAGAGAGTTGGGACTTTATACACGCGCCAACGGTTATAAAGATTTGCCGTCTAAAACATTAAATAATGTAATACAGGGAGTAAGTTATCCCATTCTGGCTGGTATAAAAGATGACGATGTGCGGTTAAAAAAAGCCTATCGGCGGCTTATTCAAGGTACGATGTATTTAACTTTTGTTTTAATGTTTTCGCTGTCTGCGGCAGCCCCCAATTTTATCATTGGTTTGATCGGTGAAAAATGGGCGGACGTCATTCCTTACCTGCAATTATTATGTTTTGTCGGCATTTTTTATCCACTTAATTACCTGAATCTCAATATGATGGTGGTAAAAGGCAGAACTGATTTGCGCCTGCGGCTGGAAATTATACGCAAGTTAATAGCTGTACCGGTTATTTTTATCGGCATTTACTTTGGTATCAAAATCATGCTTGTGGCAATGATTTTTATGTCTTTTATCGATTATTATTTAACCGCTTCCGGCTCCGGACGCCTCATTCATTATACTTTTAAAGAACAGGTAGCGGATATTTATCCTTCGTTCTTACTGGCATTGTCGGTGAGTGTAATCGTATATTTAGTTGGATTAATATTAACTACGGTACCGCCTTTATTTACTTTAATTATACAAAGTTCAGTGGGCTTTATTTTTGCAGTAACTGTTTCTAACTACTTCAATGTCAAGCCTTTCCTGGAAATGAAACAGATCATTTTCAGCAAATTAAAATTATCTACTATTTGAATTTGATTGTGGCGCATTTTTGAAATGTGCTACAATTTATCGGAGGACAAATCATATAATGACCGATATAATATCCTGTATAATTCCCACTTACAACCGCGCGCCCCTGTTGCAGGAGGCAATTGAAAGTACACTCGCGCAAACCTATCCGCATTGGGAGTTGATCGTGGTGGACGATGGTTCGACCGATCATACCGAGGCGTTGGTAAAGCAGTATGCGCAACAAGACTCGCGCATCCGGTATTTTCAAAATCCGAAGAAAGGCGGTAGCTCCGCAAGGAACTACGGCATTCGCATGGCACAGGGGCGCTACATCGCATTTTTAGATGATGATGATGTACATTTACCCCACCGTTTTATATCACAATTAAAAGCCATACATCATTCCGGCAAGGGTTTTATTGTATCAGGATATCAAATGCGCGACCGGGCAACAAATAAATTAATATCCGAACATAAATTAGAGCTCAAAGCAGCAGCGGCGGGCTTTCCGTCGCGCTGGCTGCTGCGTAAAGATTTGCTTGAGTCGGTAAATGGTTTTGATGAAGATTTTCCTTCCATGCAGGAAATTGAGCTGAGTTATAAACTCGCCGAGCATGAAATTTATGCTTTACATAATGATGTGGTTGCAATATTATATCTAACCTCCGGGTCAGTTAGCCGTTCTAAAGAAAATGCCATCCGAGGCAGGATTTTATTGCTGGAGCGCAACGAATCGCGTATGAATCCGGTAGAAGCTGCGTATTGGTATTACGTGATCGGCATGGAATATTATAAAATTGGTAAAAAAGGCGATGCAATATTATATTTAAAAAAAGCTGCCGAACGGGATAGCCGGGGCATTTATCATTCTGCGCTGACTTTTTACCGCCTGGCAAACACCTTGGATACTCCTTTTAAAAGATTGAATATGAAGATTTTATCCTTTCTCCGGGATTACCGATTTCCCACTATCGTCGAACACCCGATTGTTTAAAAAATAAAGCGGCAAAATCATTTTATTTATAAACAACAAATCATTTTAGACTTATGCCCATAACACAACCCACAGTGTCCGTCTGCATGATTGCTTATAATGTTGAAAAATACATTGCCCAGGCAATCGAAGGCGTACTCCGACAACAAACGAATTTTCCCATCGAATTGGTTATTGGCGAAGATTGCTCCACCGACGCTACTCGTGAAATTTGTGAATATTATGTACAAAAGTATCCCGATCGCATTAAATATTTGCCTAATAAAGTAAATATGGGCATCGGAAAAAATCATTATCGCACCTTAATGAGTTGTAATAGTAAATATGTAGCTGTCTGTGATAGTGATGATGTCTGGACTGATCCTTATAAATTGCAATATCAGATTGATTTTCTGGAAGATAATCCTGATTATGGTCTGGTTTATACCGATATTGATTGCATTGATGAATATAATAATGTAATAATTTACCCTAGTGTTGAAAATATTCGTCCGCGTTATGCAGCGGGCAACGTTTTTTTTAACTTATTACAAGGTAATTTTATCAATAATTGTACGGTGGTATTTCGCCGTGAATTAATTAATGATTATCAAGGATATATCAATCCGATTTGCCATGACTGGCTGCTGTGGATGCGCATTGCCACGCGTACCAAAATTCATTATTATGATGCTCGTACTACGCAATATCGTATTCATGCAGGGGGCGTGACGAATTCGGCAGAACGCATTAAAAAGAATGTAGCCTTAGTCCGCCGTCAATTACAGGATGTTATACTTTATTTTAATCAATATTATAATAAACCAATCAACAAACCAGAAAAATTATTATTATTCCGCAAAATGATGGCGCTTATTATACATTTAGAATCTTTCGCTCGAAAAGCCCAACTCCTTTACATCTTACCTAAATATTTTCCAGGAATGAATAGTATTATAAAATTAATTACCGGCAAAGCTAAAAAAGAGCAAGCGCAAACGGTAGAACACCACAGAGAAAACCATGAAGACAAGCTGATACCCGCCACCAAAGATGTTTCTGCTTATTGAATTATTTACTTCGATTGTAATAATAGACCACCCAATTATTCACACAAAAATCATTTGAACGCATGTCAAAAGTTGCACTAATTACCGGTATTACCGGACAGGATGGCTCCTATCTCGCTGATTTACTGCTGAATAAAGGCTACACGGTGTGGGGCATGAAGCGCCGCGCCTCTTCTTTTAATACTTCGCGTATTGATGCATTATTTGCAAATGACCGGCAGGAAAACACCAATCGTTTTCATTATTTCTACGGTGACTTGTCAGATTCTAGTAATATTATACGTTATATTCAATTAATTCAACCCGATGAAATTTATAATCTGGCGGCAATGTCGCATGTAAAGGTGAGTTTTGAAACGCCTGAATACACCGGCAATATTGATGGATTGGGTACTTTGCGCATTTTGGAAGCTGTACGAATATTGGGGTTGACAGAAAAAACCCGCATTTATCAAGCTTCTACCTCGGAATTATACGGCATGGTGCAGGAAGTACCGCAAACTGAACGGACGCCGTTTTATCCCCGCAGCCCGTATGGGGTAGCGAAATTATATGCTTACTGGATGACGGTGAATTACCGCGAGGCCTATCATATGTTTGCATGTAATGGCATTTTATTTAATCATGAGTCGCCGGTACGGGGCGAAACGTTTGTGTCGCGCAAGATTACGCGTGCGGTAGCCCATATTGCACTGGGTTTTCAAAAAGTACTTTCGCTCGGCAACCTTGATGCGCAGCGCGATTGGGGACACGCCAAAGATTATGTGGAGGCGATGTATTTGATGTTGCAACAGGATCAACCGGAGGATTTTGTAATCGCCACCGGCAAAACCTCTACCGTGCGCGACCTCGTGCGCATGGCATTTAGTGAAGTGGGTATCACCCTCGATTTTATTGGCTCCGGAGTAAATGAAAAAGGCATTATTACATCCATTAATAAAGATTTTTTTGAACAAGCGACCGGTATTGAGCCCAATCATTTAGCGATTGGTCAAACGGTTATTACCATTGATCCTTTTTATTTCCGACCTACCGAAGTGGATTTATTAATCGGCGACCCGACCAAAGCCAAAGAAAAACTGGGCTGGGAAGCGCGTCATTCCTTGGCTGAACTCGTAGCGGAAATGGTTGAACATGATTTGATTTGGGTACGCAAAAATCATCATTTACAAAATGGAGGGTTTGAAGTCGTGCATCAAATGGAAGATGTTTTTTAATTATTAATTCATTCATTTTGAATTATTCATTCTTTAATTCTTCACCATAATCCATTCACTATGAGAGTAGCAGTAACCGGCGCAACCGGATTTTTAGGCAAAAGAGTGGTCAGGAAATTGAAGCAGCGAGGCATCCAGCCAATTGTCACTTCCCTGAGCTTGGGCGTGGACTTGCGCGACTACGAGCAAACATCTGCGTTTCTTCAACAGGAAAAACCTGATATATTATTAAATTGCGCAGCGTTTGTTGGTGGAATTCAGTATGGTTATAAATATCCGGCAGAATTATTTGAAAATAATCTTTCTATTAATGTTAATTTATTACGAGCAGCACGCGAGTCGGGCGTCAGCAGAATTGTGAATCCGATTTCCAATTGTGTGTATCCTGCCAAAGCTACTTTATTCAAAGAAGAAGAAATCTGGGACGGACCCATGCACGAATCTGTTCATGTGTATGGCTTTGTGCGTAAGGCATTTTGGGTGGGTTCCTGGGCAAATCACAAGCAATACGGCTTGGATGTAATCAATATTGTTTTGTCTAATATGTACGGTCCGGGCGATCATTTTGAAGAGGAACGTTCGCACGCACTCGGCGCTTTAATCATGAAATTTGTCGAAGCCAAACGC
>JBKBWT010000421.1:0-5294 GCA_046314415.1 Saprospiraceae bacterium | reverse complement strand
GCATTCCAACGCAACACAAGTTCCCATATAAAAACCGACAGCCATCCATAATATAAAATGTAAGATGTAATATTTGGAGCAGGTTCTAAACATCCCCCTTGAGCCGCGACAAGTATTTTGATAGCAATAAATGTAATGATTGTCAGCATAGCAGCCGTTATTTTTACAGTTGATGCCCGGAGAGAATCCTTATTACAAATTTTCTTAATGTAAATAAAGGATGTAATAATCAGCGCCGTTATTAAAATAATATTTAGCAGAATGGATGTTTGTACCAGCGTAGAAAACAAGCCAAGTAGAACGATCCATTTAATAAAGTTAATATGAATGATTAATCTTGCTTGCATAAAGCTAACATTATATCACAAATAATGAATAATGATATATATTAAAAACTCGGACACAGTACTGTATCATCTTCATACTGCCCCAGGAAAGCCAGCGAAATTTCAAACGCGCCCTGCCTACGTCCGCTCGTGCCGCCTAAATAATTTAAATTGGCATCATAACTAAAGCCGAGCAGGAAATTATTAAACTCCAAACCGAGCATCAACACGGCTGCATCCAGCTTGAAACTGCGGTCTTCATTGCGTACCGGACGCGCCCAGCCACCTACGTGGAGCGCCGTGCCGCTGCGGTCGTTCACCAGAAACCGTATATTGGAGCCGGCATTTATTGCCAGGTGCGGTCCCTGCGCGTAGCCCATCGCGCGCGGAAGCAGTTGCACATAAGGTCCGAGCGGAATTTGCATACCAAAATGCGCCGTGTATTTGCGATACAACTTACTATTGCCATTAAATTGCGTGCCGTCATTGGCATTTTTATCAATGTAAAAACTCACCTGCGGCTCGGTGATATGATGAATGGCGCCGCCGAGGAAGAACGCCGTGCCACTGCGGGGGGCGAAGGTATAATTCAAGCCCACGCCGATGTCGCCGTACGAAAAATTGTTTTCGGGCAGTACTTCACTGGTGGGTTCGCTGTAGCCGTTGCTACCATTAAATTGGTCACCAAAATTGAGGCGCTCATAATTGACGTTGCGCTGCGCAATACCCAACTGAAAACCGAGCGACAGGAATTCGCTGGCATTCCGATTCAAAGATTTGTGAAATGCGCCGGACACCATAATCTGGTTGGTGGCAAAATCTACTGAAGGCACACGATCGCTAAAGAATTGAACTCCAACGCCATACGCATCGCTTTTTACTTTACGGCGTGACCGCAACTGAAAACGCGTATCAATTGCCCCACCCATCGTCACATAAGGCTCATCGAGTACATTGCGCCATTGGTCGCGGTAAATCATAGCCAGGCGATATTTACCGTTGAAAGCGCCGGTTAATGCCGGATTTAAAGTAAGCGGCGAAGCATAAAACTGCGTAAAATGCTGATCCTGTGAAAAGGAACATATTGAAAAAAGAGCGATTGTAAATAAAAGTGTAATTAATTTTTTCATTCTTGGGAATTTATTCATTTGTTGATTTGTCCATGTAATAAGCTGCCAAACTTTGAATTTGCCGGTGCAAATTAGTAAAAAATGACGCAGCAAATCGACCGATTAGAAATAAGCAACTTGAACTGAACGGACTTTAACATCTTTTTATTACTTTTACGAAGTACAAGGTACGAAGCCAGAAGCACGAAATTGGCGGTCAAATATATAATAAAAAATCGTACTTCGTACTTCTAACTTCCAACGTCATTTGTATGTACCACATTTGCCCTTTGAGCATTGTACCGATTCGATCCACGGCATCCGACAGTAGCGAAATGGTGTCGCAGTTGCTCTTTGGCGAATTGGTGGAAACCATTGAAACCAAAGGAAGGCTCTGGTCGCGCGTACGCTGTCAATGGGACAATCTGGTCGGTTGGGTGGCTACCCATCAATTACAAGCGATCACACCCAGCGAATTTATTGCATTTAATGAGCACTTTGCATATAATCTTGAGCTGACGCAAGCTATCATGGGCGCTGATTTTTTCCTGCCGGTTACGCTTGGTGCCCAACTGCCTAATTTTGATGGCATTCGCTTTCAGTTGGCAGATGCAACTTATACTTTCAGTGGTCAAGCCGTTTTTCCGAATGATATAACGCCATCGGCTGATTTTATCCTGCGTATGTCACGGCGCTACCTGCATGCTCCAGCTTTGGCGGGCGGGCGCTCTCCATTTGGTATTGATAGTAGCGGCATGGTGCAAATGGTGTTTAAAATTGCCGGTATTCTCCTGCCGCGTGAGGCGGCGCAACAGGTTTTTATGGGCGAAACGGTTGATTTTATTGAGCAATCACAACCTGGTGACCTCGCCTTTTTTGAAGATCGCATGGGACGCATCGCACATGTCGGCATTTTAATGCCAAATAATCAGGTCATTCACACTTACGGCAAAGTCCGCATTGATAATATTGATCACTTCGGCATATATAATATTACAGAAAATCGCTATACGCATAAACTGCGGGTCGTAAAACGCGTATTACCCAAATTACAATCCTCTAATAAGGAAGCCACGCAAACTGCGGATTTTGTGCAGAATCAGATAGAACTCTTTTGATTTACGAAGTACGATTTTGGAATTACGATTGCACGTTTTGACGTCGACGATTAATTTCAAGATTTGTTATTTTTATTACGCATTGTTTTAATAGAAGCCACTGTTATTGCTAAAAGCTCATTTGCTTCTTTATGTAAATTTGTAATAGAATCTTTTAATACTTTGAATAATTTCCAACCAGAACATTGTTTCATCCAACTCTTCTTCTACAATTTTCAACTTGTTAATAAAATCAGCATCAGATTTGGCGCGGCATGCAGCCCGATAATTGGCGGTTGACGAAGTCCCAGAACGAATAATCTGATCACTAATTTTCCAATATTCTTTGTGGTTCGGTAAATTTCTTATTAATTCAATAATGCCAATAGCAAAGCACTTGAATCTGTCCTGGAGTTTATATTTATCCATATTGTAAAATTAATAAATGTGTAAATCGTAAATCGTGTATTATATTTATTTACATCGCTTGTATAATATCATATTGTGTTAAAATATGCATCGTACCGGCTTTATCTTTGGCGACAATTGCCGGAATTTTACGGCTGATGTATTTGCTTAATTGTGAGGAAGATAGGTCTTCGCTCACCACCGGGAAAGGCTCACCCATAATGGTTTCCACCTGTTTTTCGGTATTATTCAGCGGATTTTCCAGCATATAACTTAATACGGTACTTTCGGTAATCGAACCCACGATATCCCCATTATCCATTACTGGCATTTGTGATATTTCATATTGCTTCATCATATTAAATGCCTGGCGCACGGTATCGGTCTTCTGCACCGAATAAAAATGCTTTTCCTCTTTGCGGGCAATGATATCGCGCACTTTCAGCTCTGTTTCCAAAAATCCGCGCTCGCGCATCCAGTCATCATTATAAATTTTGCCCACATAACGGCTGCCATGATCGTGAATAATTACCACCACGACATCATCTTTCGTTAATTTTTCTTTCAATTGTAACAATCCTGCGACCGCCGAACCCGCCGAATAGCCCAACAGCAAACCTTCCTCCCGCGCCAAACGCCGTGCCATGATTGCCCCGTCTTTATCCGTTACTTTTTCAAATAAATCAATGACATCAAAATCAACATTTTTAGGTAAAATATCTTCCCCAATCCCTTCGGTGATGTAAGGATAAATTTCATTGGTATCAAAAATACCGGTTTCTTTATATTTTTTAAAAACGGAACCGTACGTGTCAATGCCCCAGATTTTAATATTCGGATTTCTTTCTTTTAAATAACGCCCCACGCCGGAAACCGTGCCACCGGTGCCCACACCAACGACAATATGCGTGACTTTGCCATCCGTCTGTTCCCAGATTTCCGGACCCGTCGATTCATAATGCGCCTGCCGGTTCGACAAATTATCATATTGATTGCACCAAAATGAATTGGGAATTTCTTTGCTCAATCGCTCCGCTACAGCATAATACGAACGCGGATCAGTTGGCTCAACGTTGGTTGGGCACACGATGACCTCGGCGCCCATCGCTTTCAGAATATCGACTTTTTCTTTGGATTGCTTGTCGGTCGTGGTAAAAATACAGCGATAGCCGCGCACACACGCCGCCAGCGCCAAGCCCATACCCGTATTGCCGGAGGTACATTCGATGATGGTGCCGCCAGGCTTAATATCACCGCGCTTTTCCGCGTCTTCAAGCATTTTCAGCGCCATACGGTCTTTGATAGAATGCCCAGGATTGAATGTTTCGACCTTCATCAACACCAGCGCCGGCACATCCGCCACTACGCGATTCAGCTTTACCAAAGGCGTACCGCCAATCGTTTCAAGAATATTATTTTTATAATTCATTTTCTTTCAAGAGGTTAGATATTATATAATAGACTTTAGACCCCACATCATTCAAAATTTGTCACAAATCTCGCTGAATTTCCACACAAAAAAAAGAAATCTAAAATCTATCGTCCAATATCCAATATCCAAAATCTAATATCTAATATCCAATATCCAATATCTTTAATAATACTTCACTTTCACAAAAAACCTTGGATCCCGCGCGCCCAATGCCTTAGCCGCCATGGGTGAGAGCACAACGACCACATCATTGCCATACGCTGTATCCGGAATTTTACCAATTACTTTTACATATATAATGGATTTATTCATCGGATTTAATACCGATATAATACTATTGATTCTGGCTTCCCGATGCAACGCATACAAGTCACTATCTTCCTTGCTATCCTTCTGCCAATACGCTACGCCCTGGTGTTCCTGCACTTTGCGGTCGCCTTGTTCTCGTACAAACAACTTCAGCAATGCGCCGTTTTTCCGCGCCAGCGGATTGCCGCCTTCGCTGCGAAATTCTTCGGGTACACCATCCAAACTAATCCAGCCTACGTGCAAACATTGCCCGACTTTCAGCGTTTCCGACTGTAAACCATTGCGTTGCATAATAGAATCTACCGGCATACGAAAATGTACCTTGGAAATCCGAAACATCGTATCACCTTTTTTTACAATGTAATAAACCGGCGCATATTTCCATATTTTAAAATTTTTATCCTTGTAGCGAATAATGGCGCGATTCGGAATGGGCACCTGCACGCCTTGCCCCGGTGATACACTCTTTTCTTTCAACTCCGGATTATAAAAATATAATTCTTCCACCGATAAGCCGTAAAATTGCGCCAGCGAAAACAGCGTCTGCTTGCGTTCGATTTTATGCTCAAAAATCTTTTCGCCCGCCAAATCAATACTCAAAAAAACGGTATCT
>JBKBWT010000420.1:0-5311 GCA_046314415.1 Saprospiraceae bacterium | reverse complement strand
GGTGGCGGTGCGTTCCAACCTGACGATTCCGGCTCCCCTGCCTAAGTTTTTCTCGCTGTACCTGTTGTTTTCCATTGGCTTCAAGGGGGGCGTCGAGTTGCATAAAAGTGGCATTCAGCCGGAGGTGTTTGCCTCGCTGCTGCTGGCATTGGTATTGTCGATGGTGGTGCCGGTGTACAGTTTTTTCATTTTGCGGCGACGGATCGACTTGCAGAATGCGGGGGCGATTGCAGCGACGTATGGCTCGATCAGTGCGGTGACGTTCATCACGGCGATGTCTTTCCTGGGCGAGCGGGGGCTCAATGCCGGCGGGCATATGGTGGCAGCGATGGCGCTGATGGAAGCGCCGGCGATTATCATTGCGGTCATTTTGGTGCGGATTGCCGCCAAGGTGGAGGGCAGCAGCAATGGTAAGAACGGTTCGTTGCGGCATTTGATGCGCGAGGCGCTTACGGAAGGCTCGGTGTTTTTATTGTTGGGGAGTCTGCTCATTGGCGTCACGACGAATGAGGCGGGCGCGGAGTCGGTGAAGCCTTTTTCCGATCAGATTTTCCGGGGCATGTTGTGTTTGTTTTTGCTCGATATGGGCATTGTCTCCGCCAAGCGCATGGGGGCGATTCGCAGCGGAGGCTGGTTTCTCACGCTCTTTGCGTTGTTGATGCCTTTTGTAAATGCGACGCTGGGCTTAGGATTGAGTTATCTGGCGGGCTTGGAACAAGGCAATGCCTTCCTGATGACGGTGCTGTCGGCGAGTGCTTCGTACATTGCCGTGCCTGCGGCGATGCGTACGGCGCTGCCTGATTCAAATCCGGGCTTGTACGTGACCATGTCTTTGGCGATTACGTTTCCGTTGAACATTATTCTGGGTATTCCGCTGTATTTTCAGGTGATTGAATGGCTGTGGCAGTAGCAGGAAAACGGCGCAAAGGTAAGCGGAAAGCTGCCGGTGCGTTAAAGAAACGTTATTCCTTTATACTTTTTCCAAGGGTAATACGTCTTAGTAAACGCATTGAAAAAAGTTTCACTCTAAAACAGCTTATAACAAATGAGAAACAGCACTTTATTACAATGGCTTTCCCTGGGTAGCCTGTTATTGCTGATCAGCAGCTGCGCTTCGATTAGTGGTTTTCAAACCGGACGCACGGTTGGTGCGGAAACGGGCGAAATTATGTTTTCGGTGAATGGCACACGTTCCCCGGATTTTGATGAGTTGAGCGATGAAAATGTAGATAGCCTGGATTCGGAGGATTTTAATATTTTCTTTCCCAACCTGGAAATCGGTGGGCGTTATGGCGTGTCGGAAAAACTGGATTTTGGCATCCGTGCGAACACGAATCTCAATCTCTTTGCCGATGTAAAGTACCAGTTGGTGGGTGACCAGGAGTCTCCGGTAGCATTGGCAACGGGTTTTGGCTTGGGCATGTTCGGCGTGGTGAGTGGCTCCGGTGGTTTGTTCAATTTTCAGATACCGCTGTATGCTTCCTATCATCCAACGGAGAGCTTGGATTTGTATGTGTCGCCGCGTTACGTTGGTCAGTGGGGCACCGCCTTTGGTGAGTCTTCAGGCTTGATCAATTATTTTGGTGCAAATGCGGGTTTTCTGGCGGGTCGCCGCACTAAGTTCGGAGTGGACATTGCTTATTATGGACTGAATAATTCCAAGACGGGTTTTGACAGCTCGCTGTTCCAGATAGGCTTCGGTATGAAGTTTAAAATCGGCGGGGGGCGCGGAGATTACTAGCCTCGTCGCTAATACATGGTGGCATAGTATTAAAATATGCCACCATGATCTAAAAACATTTACTTTATAATAACTTGCTTACTCTCCACTACCCTATTTTGCTGGTAAAAAACCAGTACGTACGTGCCTGCGGGCAATCCTGCCACCTCAATTTGTCCGTTTTGTAATGGTTGTACAGGTTGTATC
The DNA here is from genome assembly GCA_046314415.1 of Saprospiraceae bacterium. Lineage (GTDB taxonomy): Bacteria > Bacteroidota > Bacteroidia > Chitinophagales > Saprospiraceae > JADJNW01. Next base: position 3,384 of record JBKBWT010000420.1, on the reverse strand, counting down.
GTTTTTCCATTTACATCATATATCACATACTGCATATTGGGCAGTGCGGTGCTATTTTTCACCCAGACCATGGTATCCGCCGGGTTGGGCGAGAGGGTAATAGTTGAGGTCCATTTTGGCATTTTTACGCTGGTGGTGGCATTGCTGAATAACCAGCGGTACGCCGCCGGAAACTCGCGCGCCCAGTACCATTCACTGTGTTGTCCGTCGGGATGCGTGGCGCGAATCACTTCCTGCTCTTTAAAGCCCGCATTGCGCAGCGTGTTATACATGGCATTGATATCGGCTACCACCGAACCATTGTCTTCCAGTTGCCCGGCAAGTAAATAAATCTTTACATCCGCTTGTTTGCCTTTGGCGCTCACGTGCGCGTAAGATTCGGGCGCGAACCAGAATGCCGGTGAAAAAATCCCCGCTTTACTAAATATGTTTTGATATTCTATCGCGGCATATAAGGAGATCAAACCACCCATCGAAGAGCCCATGATACCGGTATTGTCACGGTCGGCTTTGGTGCGGTAAGTCGCGTCAATATTAGGCTTCAGCGTTTCTACGATAAATTTTATATATTCATCGCCCTGCCCGCCGCCGTAGCGGTTATTCACCCAGGGCGAATATTCATTAAGTCGTTCGGCACCGCCATTATCAATAGCTACCACAATGATGCCCTGATCGCCATTGGTAAATAGTTGATTTAGAGCCTCATCTACTTTCCATTCGCCGGAGAAGCTCGTTGCTGCGTCAAATACATTCTGTCCATCGTGCATGTATAATACCGGGTAGCGTTTATTACTTGTATTATAATCCGGAGGTAAATAAATCCAGACGCGGCGCGTGCGATTGAGTTGCGGAATGGTATAGTTTTGGGAAAGAATAATTACATTGGCAGCCGCGGTACTACCCTGCGGATTATTACCAGCTAAATCTTCCCAGGTTAAAATGGAAATTTCCTCGGTTTTGGGTTGCCCGGTATAATTGATAACGCGATTGGGACGCTGCCCGCCCTGGGCATTGCCTTCCACCGTTGCCCAGCTGCCTCGGGTAAATTTGAATTCCACATTGCCTACCGGCGGATTTATTACAATTTGACGGGTACCATCGGCTTGTTTTTTTACAATAAAATTGGCATTTCCCGGATTCCAGGTATTAAAATTCCCGGCAATGTAAATGGAATCGGCCGGCGGCGTATTGGCAGGAAGTGCGGTAATTCTAAGCGTGAGCTGCGCCCATAAACTGCTGATCAACAGGAAGCAACCTAATAACAAAAAGCTCTTTTTCATCGGTTTTGGCATTTTAATGACTGCCAAATGTAAGCGATCAGTTGCAATTAGTGTAATTTTGAACGCAAAATTACCGGAGCCTTACAGCCATTGGGTGTATCGTGTGCCCGTACATATTTACCAATACAGCTATTGGCAATATAATAAAAATAATTTTGCGATATAACGCCGGTGGTTGGGCTATCATATAAAGAATGGGCAGCTTCGAGCACCTTAATATTCAAAATTTGCTGATAATTATTATTAAGTCGAATCTTTAAAATCCGATCCGGCACACCAGAATTTTGCACGCCAATTAATTCATTACCAGACCAATACAAGCCGTCGATGCCATGTGCAAAGCCATTATCAAGTAATGTCATGGTTGTGATATTTTTATTCACTAAATCAATATGAGCCAACCCGCGCACCGTAGCAACGATCAGTACCTGTGCTGCTTTCAGCCACACGATTCCATTGGGATAAACTAATTCGGGAGAACTAAATGTGTGGGCAATTTCATTTTTATTTACATCATAATAATAAATCGCACCGGCTTCACTATCAGTAATATAAGCATTACCATGTATATCATAATCCAGATCATTGAATAAATGCTGACCGATGTTGTCTATAAAAATGGTATCTATGTAATTGGTTATCAAATTAATGCGCAATAATCCACTCCGATATTCCTGCCCTTTTTTATCATTCACACAGGCATATAAGATGGGTAAAGTCGAATGCACTTTCATACCGAGCGGTGGTAAGCCCTGGTAAATATCCTGTGGTTTTTCGTGGGGTCGAAAACGGATAATTTTTTGTTGATGAATACTGCCAATATAAAAATATTCACGACTGGCATCATAAGCGATTCCTTCGGGTATGAGTGCAGTATCGGTAAATTGATAAAAAACGCTGGATCGTAGGATAGGCTTGGCATTCATTTCCATTTTCCGGGTTACTTTCTTCCATTTTTTATCCTGCAAAAAAGGTTGAAAAACAGCGTTTTGCGTCACAGGAAATCCCATGCCACCTTTAGCTAAGGCATGTAATAATTTCCAAGCTTCATGATGTTGTTTATTCATACTGTATGCCTGGGCCAGCTCATAAGTAATCTCCGGAAATTGGTGGGATAATTGATTCGCTTGTAATAAATAATCCCGATATTGCAAAGTATCGCCATCAGCTAAAGCAGTTCTGGCTAAATTATAATAAGTTAATTCATTTTGTTGAGCAAAAACGAAAATTGGTATAATAAGCAATAAAATCGTCGGGTGATTTCTCATGATGTAATAATTGGGTGATACGATATAATATTTTCATAAAATGATTCAATTCTGTTTTTAACCGATTCACTTATAATAGACGAATTATCTATCCAGGTGTGTACAAAACCGCCGTAGTGCAGGTCTAAATAGGCTGCGGTCAGCCGAAATGGTTCATGAAAATAATCAGGCATATCATCCGCAGCTCCGCAACTCATGGAAAACAAGTATTTCCCTTTTAGTAGCCGCCCCTGTTTTTTATGAATGGTGATCAAATCCGTGAGGCGATCCATAAATATTTTCATGGAAGTACTAACGGTGTACCAATACACCGGCGTTACTAAAATAATTACATCGGCTCGTAAAACACTCGATATAATAAATTGAAAATCATCATCTTCGGGGTAATCATGATTATAATTAAAAGGATAAATCGTATAATTATTTAAATCGATTAATGGAAATATTAATAAGTCCTGCAAATATTTTGCTACCTGGCTGCTATTTCCATTGCTTCGGGCGGTACCGACCACAATTATTCATTGTGCATTCATTGCTTTTTTAATTTGCTACTACAAAGATAAAATGCCCGAAGCAAGGAATGGTAAAAAGTAGAAAAGTAGCCGACTTATGCAGAAAAGCGCAACTTAAATGGCGATTTGTTGAATGCGGCGCAGGGCACAGGCACGATAATTTTTGCCCCAGGGCACCTGATGACCTTCCAGATAAACCATGCCATCTTCCATTTTTTTAATATGAGACAGATTAACAATGTAAGATTGATGCACCCGCATGAATCCCTTGGGCAGCCGGGCAATGAGGTCCTTTAAAGTGCGCTTGATGACAAATTTTTGTTT
>JBKBWT010000419.1:0-5317 GCA_046314415.1 Saprospiraceae bacterium | reverse complement strand
ACCTGGCAGGAAAAAATCGCTGCGGCTTATCACAATGGCTGTCGGCGCTTCGATGGCGCGATTCGTGGATTCGGCGGCTGCCCGATGGCAAAAGACGATCTCACCGGCAACATGCCTACCGAAAATATGGTGCAATATTTTTTACACCAAGAGGAAGCAATTGGCTTAGATTTAGCGGAATTTAATGAATCGGTGCAACTGGCATTAAATGTTTTCCCGGAGCATTAAGTATTTATTTACATTAGATTTGATACACCATATTAATTAAGCCATGTTTATTCAACCTATTGATTATGTGCATCTTGTCGGAGAATTATACGCCGAAAATGCCAATCCGAAAGATGCCCCTTTTATGCAACATTACATGAAAGATCATTTTCCGTTTTTTGGCATTAAAAAACCAATGCGGGAAATGCTTTCCAAGGAAATTATCCAGCAATACGGCATCCCCGATGAAGCGGCACTAAAGGAAATTGCGCGTTTGTGTTTTCAGGAAGAAATGCGCGAAATGCAATATTTTGTAAAAGATTTATTTACGCATGTAATAAAAAAACTGGATGCAAGTTATTTACCATTGTTAGAATCTTTGATATTACAAAAATCATGGTGGGACAGCGTGGATTTTCTCGCACCCAAATTTGTCGGCAAAATTTTACAACGTTATCCGGAGCAAATCGCGCATTACCCCGACCGCTGGATTGAATCTGAAAATATTTGGTTACAACGCTCTGCTATTTTATTTCAACTTGATTATAAAGAAAAAACCGACGCGCCGCTGCTCTTTCGTTACATTACGCGCCGTGCCGATTCCAAAGCATTTTTTGTACAAAAAGCCGCCGGCTGGGCGCTCCGCGAATACTCGAAGCGCAATGCCGAAGCTGTGCAACATTTCGTCAACACCACTCCCCTACCCAAGTTGACCGTACGCGAAGGATTGAAAAGAATGAGCTAATACATGGCGAATTGTAAGTAATTTTCTAGTTTTGCAGCTTTATGAATAAAAATTAATTTATTATAACAGCTTATCCTTTATAAGTAAATAAGTAATTGATTATCAAGCAAATATAAAATAATCAATAATCAATTATTATAGATAATCGCTTATAATTTTATCAATAGTTATAAATATTCAATTAATAGTGCATGCGGGCATCGCTTAAAAATGGAGAAGATGTAATTATACGGCTGGTACAGGAAGAGGACGAGCCTTATTTACTGGCTTATTTACATTCGCTTTCGGAAGAAAGTAAAAGTCGTTTTGCACCGCACCCGTTTGATGCCGAAACCATTCACCTAATATGTAAAGATGGGTATTCTGATACGCGTTATTACATCGCGGAGCATGCCAAAACACACGATATTATAGCTTACGCCCTGCTTAAACTGGGTACTTTAAAAAATGATGCCGAACGTTATGCCAATCAGCACCAACAGCCGCTCGACGAAGCGCTCACCTGCACCTACGCCCCTTCGGTGGCGGATGCTTATCAAAATCAGGGGTTGGGCTCGCTTTTATTAGAATATATTTTATTGGATGTTTATTTACTGGGCAGGAAATGCGTGGTGCTGTGGGGCGGCGTGCAGGCAGGTAACGAAAAAGCCCTGCAATACTACCATCGGCGCGGCTTCCAGTCGGTTGGAACATTCCAAAGAGACATTATCGAGAACTATGATATGATATACCACTTATAATAAATAATTCAGCAAATCAAATAACACATTCTTATTCTAAACACTTGAATATAAATACTTTACATATAATAAAGCAACACTTTTTTACTTAATCATTCTACATTCATTAAATTTTCGGACTCTGCCGTTTGCAGGGCTGTCTCTTTTGCCAATGCTTGCAAAAAACTTAATACCGTTGCCGGCGAAGGTGTATTATATTTAGCCTGGGTATTTACTTTTTTTTGCCCTACTTTAATGGTGTAATCCTGTTCTTTTTGCAACACGCGAAACATGTCTTCATCAGTCGTATCGTCACCAATGCAAAGTGTAAAGTCGTATTTATCAGCTAGTTGTACAAATTCAACGGCAGCACCTTTGTCAACGCCGCTTACACGTACCTCCACGATTTTATTGCCCGGCAATACCTGCAGGTCCCGACCGGCTAACATTTCATATAATAAATTGGTGAGTTCTTTAGCGCGAAACTCGCCTTCCAATTGGGGTGCGTTGCGGTAATGCCACACCAGCGAATAATTTTTTTCCTCTACAAATGAGCCAAAACAACGCTTGGCATAAAGATTCAGGATATTCTTTACATAATCTTTCCAATCCTGATTAATATTTCGCGAAGTTATTTCATTTGTACCCGGTAATTTGATATTAGATCCGTGTTCGGCGATTAATCCAATCTGATCATTTTGAAACCAATTCATTAATTCTTCAATACGTCTCCCGCTCACAATATACACGCTATTCTGTGGCGAATTCGCCAACAAGTCCAAGGTCTCCAATACTTCCGGGGAAGGAATGGCATCCTGCGGATTGCCGACAAACTCGCGCAAAGTACCATCATAATCAAAAATCAACAGGCGTTTTGCAGCGACTTTATATTGTTTTATAATAATTCCGGTATGATTATCATCTAATAATAATAAATTACCCATGTCTTCTTTTTCAACCTTACTCATATGCTCCAATTCATTTAAGAAAGCTGCCGCCCAGTCCACCACAGTGAAAGACTGCAGTCTATCCTGCATGCGTTGCATCCGGGTTTGTTGTTCTTCCGGCGACATAGTTAATGCCTGCAAGATTGCATTAGAAGAATCTACTATATCGTTTGGATTGATTAACAGGCTTTCCGGTAGTTCATTGGCAGCGCCCGCCATTTCACTCAAAATCAGCACCCCCTGCTGGTCTTTACGCGCCGCTATAAATTCTTTACATACCAAATTCATACCATCGCGGATGGGGGTGATCAGTGCCAGGTCGCACACGGTATAATGGGCGCATAATTCTTCAAACGATATTTGCCGATACTGATATAAAATAGGCTGCCAAATGGCATTGCCAAATTTGCCGTTAATACGGCTGATCTGCTCCTCGATTTTACGTTTTCCCTCGGAATATTTAGGTACTTCATCGCGGGAGGGAATAAGCGACAAAATAAAAGCCACTTTATTATGATATTCCGGGTGTTGTTTTAAAAAATATTCGTAAATATTGAGCCGATTTATGATACCTTTGGTATAATCCAGCCGGTCAATTGAAAAAATAAGTTTCTTATGCGGATTATTGCTGCGAATCGCTTCGCGGTAGGCTTGTACGTCGGGCTGATTATAAGCTGCATAAAATTTATCAAAATCAATGCTGATTGGGAAAAAATTAGCTTCCGTAGCGCGCTCACCTTGGCTCACTATGCCGATTTCCTCCTCTACGCCCATAATGAAACGAGCACTTTTTATAAAATGATTTAAATAATCGATTGTGTGAAAACCCACCAAATCGGTAGCTAATAACCCCTGCATGATTTTTTCGCGCCATTCTTTGGGCAGCAGCCGAAATAATTCGTAAGATGGAAATGGAATATGCAGGAAAAACCCAATTTTATTTTGCAAACCCTTGTCTCTTAACATGGCTGGCAGCAGCATCAAATGATAATCATGAATCCAGATGGTATCATCAGGCTGGGCAATCACGGCAATTTTGTCGGCAAAAATTTTATTTACTTGTTCATAAGCGGCAAAAGTCGTCTGTTCCATATCCACATAACTTGGGAAATAATGAAACAGGGGCCATAAAACGGAATTACAAAAACCATTATAATAATTATTATACAGGTTGCGGTCTATAAAAATAGCCTCCATTTCATATTGATTATCAATTCTTTGCACTTGAAATTCCTGGAATCGCGCTTGAAATTGTTTTTCCAGGGAGCCTGCCCAAAGCATCTCTTCATACGTATGCGCTCCTTTTTCTATGTAGCTTTTAATAGCAGACACCAGCCCCCCGTCAGCTTCCAAAAAAGTGGGCTTTTTCTGATCATCGTAAGCGGCGCGAATGGGCAATCGGTTGGCTATTATTATTAATCGCTTCATAATTTTTTTATTCGGCTTATAAGTAGATCGTCAGAAAGTAAATAGTAGCATAGCTGCTAGAAGGATCAACAGCATAGAATGTTCAGTAAATGCTGGAGTTTGTAACAAGCAGACATTGATATTACAATTATGTTATATTATATTAAACCCTTAAAAATATTAATAGTTTTATCAAAATGATATTTTAACATAATATCACTACGCAACATATGAAAATACGGCTTACGCCTGAACCGGAACATTACACGCACGTTTTATGGCAACATTTTTTGAACCAAAAACCAGATTATCATGCGATTCATTAGCACAAGAACTCATGGTGTGTTGGACTATCTAACCGCCGTATTATTAATCGCCGCTCCGTGGTTGTTCGACTTTGCCGACAATGGACCGGCGCAGTGGGTACCGATTATAATGGGTATTGCTATTTTAGGAATGTCCATTATGACGGATTACGAATTAGGATTGATGCGATCTATTCCAATGGCTACGCACCTGACGGTGGACGTCATCGGGGGCATCTTTCTAGCGGCTTCGCCCTGGCTGTTTGGCTTTGCCGATCAAGTGTGGGCACCGCATCTGATTGTGGGGCTGTTGGAACTGGGTGCAGGCTTGACGACCGAGCGGACACCGACTACACTTACGACTCCAACCGGAAGTAAATTATGAATAATATTTATATAATAGCTTGAAGCAATAAAAGAGGCAGTAGGAAAATGATTCATACTGCCTCTTTTGAATATAATATTTAATTTAAGTTATATATTATATTACAATGATTTTAAAATCAATATTTTATAGTTCATTTTACACAATTTATTGTATTATATTTAATTTAAATATTATCCTCCTCCTTCCTCTTTTGGTCGCCCAATACGCAGGATTTTTATTTCCACGCGTTGGTTTTGTTGACGTCCTTCCGGCGTATTGTTATCGGCAATGGGTACGCGCTTACCATACCCCCGGAAAGACAAGCGGCGTTCTTCGATACCTTTTTGAATCAAAAACTCCATCACCGATTTGGCACGGGCGGTAGAAAGTCGATCACAGACTTCGTCGGGCGGCAAACTGTTGGTATGTCCGCCAATTTCAATAAACACTGCCGGATTTTCGGATAAAAAGTCATACAACTCATTCAGCACCGGCATTGAAATCTCATTGATATTGCTACTGTCGGCTTCAAACTGCAATTGTTCCATCCGAATCGTCTGCCCGCTGCGCAGCGTACCCGAAAGCGCCGCCAGAATACGCTGGGGCGTTTCAAAATTAGC
>JBKBWT010000418.1:518-5345 GCA_046314415.1 Saprospiraceae bacterium | reverse complement strand
GGCAAAAATGCTCTTGCAGCGCCCGGATTACCTGTTATTGGACGAACCGACCAACCACCTGGATATTGAATCGATTATCTGGCTGGAAGGCTTTTTGAAGGATTATCCCGGTGCGATTATTCTGATTTCGCACGATAAGCAATTTTTGGACAATGTGACCACTCGTACCGTGGAGATTGAGCTGGGGAAAGTGTATGATTACAAAGCGCCTTACAGCAAATATGTAGAACTGCGCAAAGAACGCCGCGAAAAATTGAAGGCAGCTTACGAGAATCAGCAACGAGTGATTGCCGATAAAGAGCGCACGATCAACCGCTTTATGGCGAAAGCCAATAAAACCAGCATGGCGCAATCCATGAAGAAGCAGTTGGATAAAATGGAGCGCATTGAAATTGAAGAAGAGGACACTGCTGGAATGAACTTGCGTTTCCCGCCGGCGCCGCGTGCCGGGCAAGTCGTTGTAGAAGGTAAAGAGGTGGTAAAACGCTATGGGGATAAGACGGTATTGAATCACGTTTATATTAAATTAGATCGAGGTGATCGCGTCGCTTTTGTGGGGCAGAACGGCCAAGGTAAAACCACCCTGGCGAAAATGATCGTCAATCAAATCCCGTTAACGGATGGAACTTTGACGCTGGGGCACAACGTTTCAATCGGCTATTATGCTCAGAATCAGGCAGATGTATTGCAACCGGACATGACTCTGCTGCAAACAATGGAAGCCGCTTCGCCGCCCGAAATGCGTACGCGTTTGCGCAATATCCTGGGCGCTTTCCTCTTCAGTGGCGAAGACGTGGACAAAAAAGTAATGGTGCTTTCCGGGGGGGAGCGGGCGCGCCTGGCGCTGGCGTGTATGTTGCTGCGTCCCTTTAATTTACTGGTGTTGGACGAACCGACCAACCACCTTGATATCATTTCCAAAGATATTTTGAAAGCGGCATTAATGGATTATGATGGAACGATGATTGTGGTATCGCACGACCGTGAATTTTTAAGTGGATTGACGAATCGTACCATCGAATTCCGCGACGGACAATTGTTTGATTACATCGGCGATGTCAATGAATTCCTGGAAAAACGCGCTTTGAATAACATGCGCGATGTAGAACTCAGCAGTAAAAATGGCAATGGTAAAGCGGCGGAAGCCAAGAAAGAATTGAGTTTTGATGATCGCAAGCGCCTGCAACGCAACGTCTCCAATGCCGAAAAAGCCATCGAACGCCTGGAGGAAGAAATTGCCAAAATGGAAGCACAAATGGCGGATGTCGATTTTTATAATAAACCCGAATCCAAAAAAATAATGGATACGCTGGATCAAAAGAGAAAATCCCTCGAGGAAGCCATGGAAGCCTGGGAAACGGCGCAATTAGAGCTGGAAGCAGCGGGGGAATAGTACACTGATTTTTAAGATTTTATATAATTAATTAAGATCATAAAATATCCTAATTATCCTGAAAATCAGTGTACAAGGCGTACGAATAGAGGGCATCAGCACATTGGCAAATCATCAGATCAGGAAATTAAAACTTACCAATCTGTAAACGCCTTATTAAAAATATCTTCCATCATTTGCCGGGTAATGGCAGCCACGGCAGTTTCCTGCACGCTGGCGAGGTCCTGGGTACTCGGAAAATCATAAAAGAAGGAAAAATTACTTTTCCAGTTTTTCTTATTATCTACATTATTGACGTATTCAATCGCGGTGACAATGGTGAGGCGGTTGATGGCAGTGACTTCACCGGGCTGGGGTGCTTCGGAGGTCACCCGAAAATCCACAATGCTGCCGCGGAATTCAATCTGCGGATTTTCCTCAGAAAAGACCAACCGTGACTCCGTACGAATTTTTTCTTTCAAGGCTTCGGTCATGGTTTGGGGCAGGGTAGGGGGCGCATTATCGGCATTATTACGCAGTTGCTCTACATAATAAGTACGTACCGAAGGATCAATGCTGACGCCACTAAGTGAATAACAACCAGATTGGATGACTGTAATGATTAATAAAAATATAGTAAACAACTGATTCTTATTCATTTAATTTAAATTTTATTATAAAATGTCAACACAGTAAGGGCATTAGCAAATTAGCAGATTGACATATTGGCAAATTAACTATTGTAAATCATATTCTTTAATCTTGCGATACAAGGTGCGTTCGGAGATACCCAAATCCTGGGCGGCTTCCTTGCGTTTTCCGGTGTGCTTGCGTAAAGCCTTGCGAATCAATTCCTTTTCATTTTCAATCAGGGACAAATTTTCTTCCACTACTTCCGAGCTTTCGTAGCTTTGGTTGCCATTATCCAGCAAAATCGGGCGGATCTGCTCGTCCTGCTCATCTTCCAATTCTGAAAGGTGATCGGAAAAGTTTCGGGGAAAATCCACCGCCGTTGAAGTCTGCACCGGTAAATTGGGTATTTGCAGCGCCCGTAATGACTGGGAATCATTGACGCGAAGGTCATTGTTGCGAATCAACTCCGATACCAAAGATTTAAGCGAATTCAAATCGCTTTTCATTTCGAATAGCAACTTATACAAAATTTCCCGCTCCTGTAGGGTGCCGCCATTGGCATCCGAACCATTGACACCGGTAATCATAGGCAGGTTGCGATTGGCAATGTTCGGCACAATGCGCAGCAATTGTTCAGCGGTCACCATCCGGTCTTCTGCCAATACCGACAATTGCTCGGCAATATTGCGCAATTCACGGATGTTGCCCGGGAAATGATAGTTTTGTAGTAATAAACGCGCGCGTTCATCCAGTTGAATCGGTGGCGTGCGGTATTTTTCAGCGAAATCCGACGAAAACTTACGAAACAACAGGTAAACATCTTCGCGGCGCTCCCGCAACGCTGGTACATGAATCGGTACGGTATTGAGGCGATAATACAAATCCTCCCGAAATTTGCCTTTTTTAACGCGTTCTTCCAGTTCTACATTGGTAGCGGCAATGATCCGCACATCCGTTTTCATTACTTTGGAAGAGCCGACCCGAATAAATTCGCCGGTTTCCAGTACGCGCAGGAGAAAAGCCTGCGTATCCAGCGGCATTTCGCCAATTTCATCCAGAAAAATCGTACCGCCGTCATACGTTTCAAAATAGCCTTTGCGCTCGCCCGTTGCGCCGGTAAATGCGCCTTTTTCGTGTCCGAATAATTCAGAATTGATGGTACCTTCCGGGATCGCACCGCAGTTGATGGCAATGAAATTATTGTGTTTACGGGCACTCAGCGCATGAATAATTTTAGAAAAAGCTTCTTTCCCGACGCCACTTTCACCGGTGATAAGCACGGACAAGTCGGTATTCGCCACGCGAACCGCCGTACTCAGCGCCCGGTCGAGCAATTCGGACTGACCAATGATGCTGAAGCGTTGTTTGATGGATTGTAAGTTGTCCATTATCAGTAGATGCCAGAAGTCAGATGCCAGATGCCAGGCATCCAAGCACCTTTTAATTTTAAAAATTTAAACAATCTCCCCGCGCAACGTCGCACTCGTTGCATCCGTCACCCGCACCGTTACATAATCGCCCGGCTGCAACGACGCTTGCTTCGGGAAAACAATCATTTTATTTTGCGAATTGCGCCCTTTGAATTCCTGATCAGAACGTTTGGAATCGCCTTCAATCAAAACTTTGAATGTTTTTCCAATATCCGCTACATTATGTTGATAGGATAATTGATTTTGTAAACGAATCACCTCATCCAGCCGCCGTTTTTTCACTTCTTCCGGCACATCGTCTTTGAATTTCTTCGCAGCGGGCGTACCCGGACGCTCGGAATAGGCAAACATATACGACATGCTGTAATTGGCGAATTGCATCATGCTCAAGGTCTCCTGATGTTCCTCCTCCGTTTCGCTACAAAAACCGGTAATAATGTCAGAAGAAATCGCGCAATCGGGGATGATCCGGTAAATCGCTTGCACGCGCTCCATGTACCATTCCCGATCGTACGTGCGATTCATCAATTCCAATATCCGGCTATTTCCGCTTTGCACCGGCAAATGGATATAATTGCAGATATTATCATATTTTGCTATGGTGTGCAGCACCTCATCAGTAATGTCTTTCGGGTGTGACGTGGAAAAACGAATACGCAGATCAGGATTTACCAGTGCCGTCATTTCCAGCAATTCCGCGAAATTAACCACCTTTCCCGTCTCCGGATTTTCCCATTTGTACGAATCCACGTTCTGCCCCAGCAAAGTCACCTCCCGATAGCCTCGTTCAAACAATTCCGTCGCTTCCGCTACAATACTAAAGGCATCGCGGCTGCGCTCGCGCCCGCGCGTGAAGGGCACCACGCAGAAAGAGCACATGTTATCACAACCGCGCATAATCGAGATGAAAGCCGTCACGCCATTGCTATCCAGGCGCAGCGGACTGATATCGGCATACGTCTCTTCGCGCGAGAGAAAAACATTCACGCCTTTTTCGCCGTCTTCCGCACCGGCTACCAGATTGGGCAAATCGCGATACGCATCGGGTCCAACGACCAAATCCACGAGCTTTTCTTCCTCCAGGAATTTCTTTTTCAAACGCTCCGCCATACAACCCAGTACCCCCACCATCGTCCCCGGACGTTGCCGCTTCATCTTATCAAAAATCCGCAGGCGTTTGCGCACCGTTCCTTCGGCTTTCTCCCGAATGGAGCAGGTATTGACCAAAATCAGGTCGGCTTCCTCCATGTTGCGCGTCGCCTGGTAACCAATATCCGCCAGAATGGACGCCACGATCTCGCTATCGCTGAAATTCATCTGACAGCCATAGCTCTCGATATAAAAATGCTTGCCATTCGACTGGCTGCCGAGCGGTCGTTCCTGTTCCGAAGG
>JBKBWT010000418.1:0-508 GCA_046314415.1 Saprospiraceae bacterium | reverse complement strand
TGGATTATCATCATATAACATCATGCAACGCGGTTTTCAATCAAATAAATGATATGCTCGCAAAAATAGTTTGCAAAGATAGGGATTTTTTGTACTTAAAAATGACATTTTGGCAGGAGGAATTTAAATCCCTTTGCAATTAAATAAAAAAACGTTCTCAATGCTCCGCTACCCAAAAGCAGATAAATCCTGCTGCAAACCCGTCAATGCGATCTGCCGTTCGGGCTTTAAAAAATCCGCTCCGCTTGCCTTATAAAATACCGGATCATTTGCTGCATTCCATGATATAGATTAAATCATTTTTACTAAATAAGCAGGGGCATAAAATACGATATTACAATGCACATTTTAGGTGTAAAATTAAACGCTATTTTATAATCCAGGTAATCATGCCGTTTTCGCTTTTGTCAGCGGCGTTTTTACTGCCAAACGCAATGATGGCGGCAAAATCAGCGTCAGCTAAGGGTCTTGTACGCGCAACATAAACCCAATTACCGTCAAAAAAAAA
>JBKBWT010000417.1:0-5358 GCA_046314415.1 Saprospiraceae bacterium | reverse complement strand
GAGCTGAAACCCAAAGCGTTTTGCCAGGTGATACGCACCGCCTACGGCATCCACGCCTTCGCCATATCCGACGATGTCCTGGTTGGTAAGGAGTTTTACAAACATTCTCCCGCCACCTCTCAAAAAGGCGACTTTTACATCTGTGATTTTCAGATCAGAAGGGGAAGACAGCTTAGGATTATCATCTACGGCATTGGTATAGACTTTACCAAACGTCTGGGATAATCCGGTTAATCCAAAGGCACCAGCCAACGCGCCTTTGGTCAAAAATGAACGTCGAGAAAATGGGTTTTTCATGTTTATACTTTATATGATTTAGTTAATAGGTTCTGCTTTATTTAAACAACTAGCCATGCTAATGAATAATTCAAATTTTCAATCGATTGAATAATTACAGCTTATATAAGATTAACAATACTTGTTTACCAGGTTCTGGTTTTCAGCAGTTCTTCTATCCGTTCCGGGGAAACCGGAAGCTTCATTTTGTTATCGCGCAACCATTGGGAAAAATCCTTTTCAATGTCGTCCGACCAGCGGGTATCGATTTGACCGGCAGTATATTTTTTCTCCCGCAATCTTTGATGCCCAAACATATCTCTAAGTCGAACAACTTCAGAAGTTTCAACTACTTGCTGCGCTAAATGAGGCGGAATGAAAATGACCCCGCCATCTCTTGCCAGCACCACATCACCCGGCATGACCGTAGCTGCGCCAATGCGGGTCGGCGTGTTGATGCCCACCAAAGTAGTATTCAAGCGGGGCACCCGATCATTCGGACCGATGCTACCAAAATGATGCGAGGGATGATACGTTTTAAAGTAAGCAGTGAATCCTTCCATTCCCTTCATTCCATTCACATCTCTGATAGGACCGTCATATACGAATCCATTGCCAGACCTGCCGAAAATAGAATTAGCTAAGTTGTCGCCAACAGTAGGTCCATCGATTTCGGCGCCATGCTGATCCACTACATAGACGTCACCGGGCTGAAGCAAATCAATTGCCCAGGCATTGGGCGCGAGTACGCGTCCATCTTTGTTTCCTTTTTCCTGGATAACCTTGTGAATATCGGGTCTGCCCGGAAAGAAAGTAGCCGTCACCGCTCTGCCCACCAATACGCCTTCGGGATGTACCTGCATCCAATTGCCTTCGTATTGATAATTGTAACCCGCACCCCGACAGGCTGCCCAGGCTTCTTCGAGTGTGACCAATTTCATCCGTTTCAAAATGTCATCGGAAACTTTAGGTCTGCCGTCGGGGAAACGATCGCCTTTCCATTCGGGCGTCAGTGCCACTAATTCCTCCTTAGAGATTTGGACTTGCTGCGCATCAAGTAGCAATGGGAATATTGCCATCAAGGCTAAAGACGTAAGTAAACTTTTCATATTGAATATGGCTTTGCTGTTTTATGCTAAAAAAATACACTACGTTAATGATTGATGTTAAAGTAAGAACTAATTTGATAAAGATCAAATATTGTAGGTACGTCAAAAGGCAAATTAAATACTGATTTGAGTTGAGTGCCCTTGAGGGGAGCAAGACCGGCACCCTTATTGCCAATCGATTTGAATGCGATGTTCATTCTACCTTTTACAAGGAGCGATCGATCTGAGTAAAGGTAATTCCTTACAGCAGAGTTCCTGTAGCTTAAATAACTCATTTTCAAAACATTACCATTTAAAATAAATACCATTTGCATCACTCCCCTACTCCATCATTGCCCCTCTAAAAATACTAAAGCAAGTATAAGGAATTGGGTTGAATTTTAGCAAAATTTAGAAGTGTTATTTTTACACTTTTTTTTGACCAGCATGAAATAAAACACCTATTTTTAGCCCATCACCAAATCAAAATAACTTATGAATCGGCTATTACAAAAGAAAATTATCCAAAGCGCTTTGTTAGCTACGATTGTTCTTGCCCTCACCATGTGCAAATCTGCGCCCACCCCGGAGTGGCAAAGTGTCAACCAGAAATTGATTAAAGAACATAATTTGACCGTGCGTAATCTTTCAGGATTGCCTGACAACAATATAAAATCTAATTTGAAAGATGGGCAAGTCACCAATCTTGATAAACTCAATCGTATTGAATTACACCCCGGCGTTCAGGCAACGATTTTTTGGGGCACGGGTACGATGGTGAGCACGCTCCAACTCGAGCCGAATGCGCAGATACCGGAAGAAGTTTTACCTGCGGATCGCTTTGTTTTTGTATTAGAAGGCACTGTCAATCAATCGATTAATGGGTCGCCGACTCCATTGATTTCGATCAAACGCGAAGAACCCGATGGCACGCATAGCACTACGCCCAGAACAGATTTTGTATATCTGGAAAAAGGCACAAAGAGCGCGGTGACTGCCGGTGCGGAGGGCGCCAAATTATTGGAAGTTTACAGTCCTTTCCGGCTGGATTATTTGGAAAAAGCAGGCGTCACCGATCTTCCGACGGAATTGACGGACGTGACCACGATGCAAAAACCCAACGTAGAACCCAATAAAGTCTATGATCTGTACGATTTTCAACTCACCGAATTGGCACCTGGCGCTTATTCCAGACTGATTTCCGGGAAGAATACGCAACTCAGCTTTATCTCGATGGAGCCCGGCTCGGTTTTTCCGCATCACATCCACCCCGAAGAGCAAATGATGATAGTGCTGAGAGGCGAATGCGATGAAATTCTGCTGGATACCGAGCAAAAAATGACGCCCGGCAGCGCCGTAGTCATCCCCGGTAACATGGTGCACGGCGCGAAAATGAGCGCGGTGGGCGCGGATGCGTTGGATATATTCTGGCCCGTGCGCCCGGATTACATGGAAAAGGAACAAGCAAGATTGACGGCGTACCACGCCATCATTCCCAAAGATGCCAAACCGGAATTGATTGTGGATGGCACGAAAACCAAGCCAGCTTTGACGTTCAGCGAAGGTCCGAAATGGATGAACGGCAAAATTTATTTCTCCAATATGTATTTCGATCAGAATTGGGGCGCGGATCCTGCCAAAAGTTCGACGGTTGAACTCAGTCCTGACGGCAGTTACAAAAATATTACCCAAGGCAAAATGCAGACCAATGGTTTGTATCCTTATAAAAATGGCAATCTGCTGGTGTGCGATATGATGGGACACCGCGTGGTGGAAATGACGACCACGGGTCAGGTGATCAGAACGGTAGTGGACAAGTACGAAGGCAAATCCATCGACGGACCCAATGACATAGTGACCGATGCCAAAGGCGGCTTTTATTTTACCGATCCGCAGTTTACAATGGAGCCGGAGAAATCACAACCGGGACGTGCGGTTTATTACGTTTCGCCCGAAGGTAAAATTACGCGACTCACCGAACCCAACGAATTTGCGATGCCGAATGGGATTGTTTTATCGCCCGATGGCAAAACCTTATACATTAATAACTGCTACGACGACGAGTCCTGGTTTCCAGTCAACAGTGAAAAGGATAATTACATCTGGGCGTATGATGTCAATGCGGATGGCACGATTAGCAATGGTCGGCAGTTTGCAAAATTGTTTTTGACTGATAATGTATTGAATCGCAAAGGCAAGTCCTCCAGCGCTGATGGCATGGCAATTGACAAAATGGGTAATTTGTATGTGGCGACTTATTATGGCGTGCAGATTTTTAATAACAAAGGTGCCTATGTTGGCATGATTAACTTACCCAGCTTCCCGGTAAGCCTCTGCTTTGGCGATGCAGATATGAAAACGCTTTACATTGTCAGTTATAGCAAAGTGTATAAAATTCGCACCAACATGGAGGGCTATGTCAATTATTTATAAATAATTATTACAGATTTGCTAAATCTTAAAGATTTAGTAAATCTAATTATTTACTTAAAATCAATACTAAACAAAATTAAACATGAATAGCATCAAGTTATTGATATGCGCAATTGCATTATTACTAATATTCAATGGATTTGCTCAGGAATCTAATAAAGAAATAGCGTCCATTGAATTTATTACACCTGAGCTAAATAAAATCATTAAAAAAGATGCCAAAGTAGAAGTCATCGTCGATGGTTGCCAATTTACCGAAGGACCGCTGTGGCTGGAAAAAGAGCAGATGCTGTTGTTCTCCGATATCCCCGGCAATACCATTTATAAATGGACGGAAGCCAAAGGCAAGGAAGTATTTGTACAACCCGGCGGCTACACCAGCAGCGAGCCCAGGGGGGGCTTCATGGGTCCCAACGCGCTGTACCTGACCAAAGACGGGCAATTGTGGGTGTGCCAGCACGGCGACCGCCGCATTGCCCGCATGGATGCGCCCCTCAACGCGCCAAAGTCAAGCTTTTCCACGGTGGTTGGTGCATACAACGGTAAAAAATTAAACAGCCCGAATGACCTTTTTATGTCCAAAAGCGGCGACCTGTACTTCACCGACCCTGGCTACGGCTTTGAAAAAGGACCAAACGACCCGAAGAAAGAACTCTCGTTTCAGGGCGTTTATAAAATGGACAAGACGGGAAAATTGACCCTTTTAATTGATTCACTGCAATTTCCGAATGGAGTCGGCATTTTTCCCGACGGGAAAACCTTTTTGGTATCTGAAACCCAGGGCAGGAAAAGAGGTTGGTACGTGTACGATCTGGCAAAAGATGGCTCCTTGCAGAACGGACGCGTCTTTTACAATCCCGGCGATACCAGAGAACCGGGCGGCTGCGACGGCTTTGAGATAGACAAAAAGGGAAATGTATTTGGCGGCGGTCCGGGCGGCGTCTGGATTTTTACCAAGACCGGAAAATTGATCGGCAAAATAAAAGTAAACGGCGTAAGTGCTACCAACTGTGCACTCACCCCCGATGGTAAAACGCTTTACATCACCGCGACGCAGTATGTACTGCGGGTAAAGCTGCGCTGATAGTTGCCAATCCATCCCAAACGTCACAATCATCCTAAAAATCACGGTTCAGACGAAGTGAAGGCTGTCGGAACCGTGATTTTTTTTGATTTTTTTGCGCGGCAGAGGTTTATCGTTCGTATCAAATGTGTTGTGTTGATGTGTTCCCGACGCGATGCGCATTTTCTTATGTTCGGGTTGTACATACCCTCGTGTACGTATTAGAGGTGATCAAGCAAGCCGGATACGATTCGAAAGCAGATATTTGGTCCACTGGTATTACAGCGATAGAGATGGCAAAAGGAGAGCCTCCATATGCTGAGCTTCATCCCATGAGAGTGCTATTTTTGATTCCAAAAAATGATCCCCCACAACTGGAAGGAAACTTTTCCAAAGCATTCAAAGAGTTTGTCGCACTATGTCTCAAAAAGGATCCTAATGAAAGGCCATCAGCGAAAGACTTGCTAAAACATAAGTTCATTAAAGGCGCAAAGAAAA
>JBKBWT010000416.1:0-5359 GCA_046314415.1 Saprospiraceae bacterium | reverse complement strand
TGGTCGCTCGCCATTGTCGATCCTCTTTTATAGCTTTATAATGTAGGCTCATGCTCCTTTTTTAACCCCAAATTTAATCAACTTTGATTTTCAACTATTTACATGGACGCAACTCTATTATTTAATTCTTCCTGTTTATAGCGGATAGTTATCAGAATCGCTTTGCAAATTTGATCTCGAAAGGATCACAGCCTTTCTACAAATAAAAAGCCGGAAGCCTTCTCAGCCCCCGGCATTAGAAAAATGCGGATAATATCTCTTTTTATTGGAATGTTGGAATGCACGAAATTCCAAATTTCCTACATTCCAATATTCCATTAAACCAAATCAGTATCTTTTTCAATCTTCGGCGGTAGCAGTTTGTACATCACCGGCGTCACCAATCTGGACAATAAGGTCGAGCTAATCAAGCCCCCAATCAGCACCAGCGCCAGCGGCGAGTACAGCGGGCTGTATTCCAACACCAGCGGAATTAAACCGCCGATTGCGGTAAGCGAAGTCAGCAAAATCGGCACAAAACGGATTTCTCCGGCTTTTTGAATGGCTTCTTCCAAAGAAGCGCCGTCTTCGCGCAATTGGTTGGTGAAATCCACCAGCAGAATCGAGTTCTTCACCTCAATGCCCGCCAACGCAATCAAACCGATGGTCGCAGTAAACGACAAGGTATTCCCGCTGAATAGCAAAATCAAAATCGCTCCGATAATGCCCAGCGGAATCACCGATAACACGATCAGCGTGCTTTTGAAAGTTCTGAATTCCAGAATCAACACCGCCAGCAAGCCAAATACGGTCACCAAAATGATCAATCCAATGCCTGCAAAGCTCTCCTCCTGGCTTTCCACCTCGCCCGCGACTTTGTAAGTGAATCCTTCGGGGAATTGGAAATTCGCCAGTTTTTCCGTCAGTTCGGCGTTGATTTCGCTGGTCAGGTAGCCCGTTTGCACCAGCGCCGTCACGGTCACATAGCGTTGTTTGTCAAAATGGCGAATCGTATTGGTCGAAGTTTTAAACTCCACATCCGCCACCTGCCGCAGGGGTACCGCTGCGCCGGACAAGCTGTTGACATACATTTTATCAAATACGTCGAGATTTGGCACTTTGGTTTGCTTCGGAACGGTCACTACAATTTCGTATTCGTCGCCATCCTCGTCGCGGAAGTTGCCAACGCCCAAACCTGCTACTCCCATGCGCACCGTGCGGTCAATCTCCGCCACCGGTACACCCAAGGCAGATGCCTTTTCTTTATTGATGTTGATGGCTAAATCGGTCTTTTGCGTCTTCAGCGGATTGGTCACGTAAATCGTGCCTGGCGTATTGCGAATCAAATCTTCAATCTCCGCTGCTACGTTTTGTAAGGTGTCCAAATTTTCACCCAATACGCGAATGGCAATCGGCGCTTCAATCGGCGGACCCTGTTCGAAGTTTTCTACGCGAATCTTCGCCCCCGGAAAATCCTGAAATTCATGGCGCAATTCATCAATAAATCGCTCTTTTTCTTCTAATTCTACCTCGTGCAATTGAATAAAAATCTGCCCGATGTTTTCGGATTGGTCAAAAGAAATCACGTTGTAATAAACCCGTGGATTGCCACGACCCACGTTGGAAGCATAGTATTTAATGAGTTTTTCGTCTGCCAGTTTTTCTTCTACATGGCGCACGACGCGGTCGGTTTCGTACAAATTCGTACCCAGGGGTGTCTCCACGTTAATCAAAAACATCGGTCGGTCGGAAGCGGGGAACAAACTAAACCCAACCGAAGGAATGAGCGCCAGCGAACCTACAAAAATCAACACCGCTACAATCAAAGTCAGCCAGGGATAACGCAGGGCTTGTCGCAGAATGGGTGCATAACTGTTGTTAATCGCTCTCTTGAACAAGCGGAAAATCAGATTTCCCTCCTCGTTTTCGTGTTCTTTCAACACGCGGCTGTATAAAAACGGCACCACGGTGAGCGATACAAACAGCGAAGCTATGACCGTCGTTACTACCGCCATCGGCAAGCTGCGAATGAAGTCTCCGGCATTGCCCGGCAAATAAAGCAAAGGCAGGAACGCCAGAATCAAAGTAGCCGTACAGCCCAGCACCGCTATGCCAATTTGTTTGGTCGCTTCGATTGCCGCTTTCTTGCGCGAAAAGCCCATGCGCAGGTAGCGCTCAATATTCTCCACCACCACAATCGAATCGTCCACGAGAATGCCCAAGGCAACGATCAAACCCACGATACTCAACTGATTGAGCGTGTAGCCAAATAAATTCAACAGGGTCAAACCAATCGCAATCGACAGCGGAATCGAAATCATCACTACGAGTGAGGCCCGCGTGCCCAATGGCAATAAAGTAATCAAAACCAAACAAATAGCAATCGCAAAGTCCTTCGCAAAGCGCCCCATGCGGTTGCCCACGCTCGCGCTCTGGTCAAAAACTTTGTAGAAATCCATATTTTTAGGCAGCTGCTTTTCAAACTTTTCCAATACCGGCAGCACCTGATCTTTCACTGCAAAAATATTCTGACGTGCCTTCTGCGAAGCGGTAATAAAAATAGCGCGGTGTCCGTTCAGACGCGTCAAATGGCTTTCACTCTGATAATCCATGCGCACCGTGCCGATGTCTTTCAGGTAAATCACCTGCCCGTTGCCGGAGTACACCACCGTGTTGTTGATCTCCTCAATTGCTTTGTAATTGCCGCTCGTTTTTACATTAAACTTTTTTGTATTTACATTTACATTCCCACCGGGAATATTGAGGTTTTCGGTTTGCAGCACATTCAGCACCGCATTGGTCGGAATACGCAGCTGCGCCATCTTTTCCAGATTCAATTCTACCTGCACCTGCTGCTCCGGGAAGCCCCAGCTATCCACATTTTTGAGCGAGCGAATCTTTTCCAGTTCAGTTTTAAGCTCATCCGCTTCAGCTTCGAGCTGACGATAACTAGCTGTTTCACTGATAATGGCGAGTTGAAAAATATTTACATCCGTCGGGGAGATTTTATTTACATCAATCCGGTAGATGTCCTGCGGCAAATCGCGTTGCAGCGAACCTACTTCCCGAATCACCTCCTGGTATTTCTCGTCGGTATCTACGCCCCACTCGTATTCCACGCGGATGATGGCAATGCCGTCGGAGATTTCCGAAATGATCTGGTCAATATCTTCAAATTCGTTGAAGCGCTTTTCCATCGGGTCCACCACCTGTTCCTCCATGTCGGTTGGCGTCGCGCCCGGATACACCACCACCACCGTAAAGCCCGGAAACACTGGCTCCGGGTCCTCCCCTTTCGGCATATTCAGCAGCGAAAACACGCCCAGCGCCAGCACCGCGATGAACACCACCAGCGTGAATTGATAATTCTTTACAGAAAATTCAGCGATTTTCATATTGTTAGATTTATAGATGCCAGATGCCAGATGCCAGACCGCTCACAGCTTATTGTCTGAACCATGATTTTATGATTACATGATTATCATGATTCAACTAACTTTGCGATTTTTGTAATTAAAATAAGTCGTGAGAAAAGTCTGGCATCTGGCATCTTTTAATCTGGCATCTCATTTCACAATTTTAATAATAGATTTCTCCGTCAGGTAAGCCGAGCCGTCGGTAATCACCGGGGTGCCTTCGGTAATGCCACTGGCGATGAGCGCCTGCGAATCGCGTAGGAATGCAATGCGCACGGGTGTTTTCTTCACTTTATTGCCGTCCGGCACAAAGACAAATGCGTTGGAGCCATTGCCTTCAATAATCGCATCAATTGGGACGGCGATGTAAGAACTGGTGCCATTCACGGTTTTTCCCAATTGCACCGTTGCAAACATGCCGTAGGTAAATTTCTTACCCTGTGTATTGAATTTAAATTCAACCGGATACAATCCACTCATGGGGTCGGCGCTTTGCGGTAATTCACTCACCGTACCTGCAAACACCTGGTTAGGATAAGCATCAAAAGTAATTTGCGCTTTGTCTCCGATTTTTAATTTTACAAAATCCTTATCCGTAATGCCAGCACTGACCAACCAATCGCCCGCACTTGCCGCGTGCATCATGAACACCGGATTGCCCGGACCAGCCAATTCGCCTTCATTCATCAATTTTTTCAAAATCTTGCCGCTCATCGGGGCGCGGATTTCCGAGTAGCTCAGGTTGAATTTGGCGATTTCCACATTTTCTTTGGCGACTTGCAGGGCGGTGGTTGCGTTTTGCACTTGTTCGAGCGTGGCGACCGAGTCGCGGTACAGATTTTGCGCACGTTTCAGGTCGCGCTCGGCTTTGGCTACGCCTTCTTCCGCCTGGCGCACTTGCGCGGAGATTTCCGTGAGATTCAATTTTGCTAATAATTGTCCTTTTTTCACCGTCGAACCTTCGTCCACCAGGATTTGGTCAATCACGCCGCCGGTTTTGAACGACAAACGCGCTTCGGAATCGGACGCCACTAAACCAGACGCTGTCACTTCTTCCGCCGCATTTTCTTTGCCGACAGTGATCACTTTGACGGGAATCTCTTCCAACTTGCTCGGTGGTAATTTTTCTTCGGGTACTTCTTTTTTGCCACACGCCACTACCAACAGCAGCAGCAAAGGCAAGAGTAAAGCCGGGATGAATTTGAATGCAGATCGTTTCATTTTATTGGATATTATTTATTTTATATTTGGTCATTTGACGTTGAAATGAGCGAACGTCAAATAAAAAATCTCAAATAATAAACTACTTGCCAGCGGCACGTTGCACTTCCGCCCATTTCACCCACACATTGGCGAGGTTGATGGATTGTTGCAATTCGCTGTTGGTCAATTCGTTGCGAGCATCGAGGTATTCAATATAGAGGGCTTGACCTTCGCGGTAGCGCTTGCTCATATCGTCGAGGTAGCGTTGGGCAGATTCGACCTGGGCGCGGCTGCTTTGGAATAATTGTAAGGCAGATAGATAATCCGTTTGACTAGTCTGCAATTGCAAGGCTAACTGATCTGCCACCTGGTCGCGTTGTGCAGTGATGGCAGCGACGTCCATTTCCGCCATTTTGATTTTTTGCTTGTTGCGGTTGCCCTGGTAAATCGGCAAGTCAATCGAAACCCCGCCCAGCAGGTACAGCGAGCCATTCCCCACCTCGAAATCAAATCCCTGCGAACCCGCATCCACAAAGGCATTCACTTTGGGAATTTTGTAAGATTCATTCAGTTTTAAAACCGTCTGATTGATGCCTTGCGCCACAAGCAGTTTACGCAGTTCATCGCGGTTTTCGGTCGAGCCGTCGAGCATTGCAGGAAAGGCGTACCCAATGTCCGCAATCGTAGCATCTTCGGCGATCGGCGTATCTAATGGCTTGTTTAGCAAGAAGTTAAAATAAGCAGCGGCGTTCTTCGCATTA
>JBKBWT010000415.1:0-5359 GCA_046314415.1 Saprospiraceae bacterium | reverse complement strand
GTAGGCTCATGCTCCTTTTTTTACCCCAAATTTAATCAACTTTGATTTTCAACTATTTACATGGACGCAACTCTATTCTATACCCTCTAACTGATTGGCATTTGTTTGATCAAAAGGATGCCTGCACCAGGTTTTCATAATAATTTTGTTAGTGATTGCAATGATGGTTTGTCTCCCATCAGGTAAAATAAGTCCGTAATTATTTTTTAGCTCCCATTCCCCCTGGAACTCCTTGCAGTCACTGGTGCTATTTGGAATATGATTTTCCATGTGTTCATCCCCAAAAAGTATATTGAAAGCTTGCTCAAGAGAATCCACTTCAGTTCTCTGGATGTCTGGTGTTGGATGAGCTATAGATTCTTTTTTCTTAATATATAAGGAGATTATAATTATAATTATAATTATAATTATAATTATAATTTTAATGCTTGAAAGAATTGATACCCAAATTATAGATTTATTCTTTACTTGAGTAACGGGAAATAAGTCATCAATGCTTAAATTATCAATAATCTCAAGCGTAGCAACCAATAATTTGTTATTGGCTATACTGTAATTTTCGTGGCTTATTATACCGATTTGATTCTGGTGATTTAAATTTTCAGCTTGGATGTAAAGAATATCTATTTTCCTTGTAAGGGAATTTTGCTTTTGAATGGTATTTTTTAATTCCAATAAGATATCTCTTGCTGCTTCAGGTGAAACTAATTTCTTTTTTAAATTCTCTTTTAGATTATTGATATAATCCAACTTTGATTTTTCTATATAATTTGAGGGGGGCATATTAGTTAAGCTTTTCCCCAAAATTAATTTTATTTCATATAATTCCTAAAAAAAAGTCAAAACCTTCCCCACCTCGCCTCTGTTCTACCCTCAATGCAACAAGAAGCCTTACTACAACGCGCCCGCGACTGGTTCGCCCAGCAAAACTGGACGCCCTTCCCCTTCCAGGAGGAAGCCTGGCGGCGCTATCTCGCGGGCGAAAGTGGCTTGGTGAATGCCCCCACCGGCAGCGGTAAGACTTATTCATTAATTATTCCCATTTTATTAGAATTTATAAAAAATCAACCGCAGTCCTCCCTCCTGGGGGGAGCGGAGAAGGGGCAGGAAGTCCCCAGCCCCCTGACCCCCCAAGGGGGAACCGCATCGCAACATCCCCCCTCGGGGGGGACAAGAGGGGGGCATGGTTTGCAGGCGATCTGGATTACGCCGATTCGCGCTTTGACCAAAGAAATCCAACAGTTCGCGCAGCGTGCCGTTCAAGGCTTGGGGCTGAATTGGACGGTAGGCGTTCGTTCCGGCGATACTTCGACTTCCGAGCGTACGAAGCAAAAAGAAAAACCACCGGAATTATTAATAACGACGCCGGAAAGCTTACATTTAATGTTGGCGACCAAGGGTTATCCGCAATTATTTAAAAATGTAAAATCGATTGTAATCGATGAATGGCATGAATTGATTGGCTCCAAGCGTGGCGTGCAGGTTGAGCTGGCGCTCTCGCGTTTGCGCGCGTTACTGCCAGAATTAAAAGTGTGGGGCATTTCGGCGACGATTGGGAATATGCAGGAAGCGGTAGCCCCCCTCCTGTCCCCCCCAAGGGGGGATGATGGCGCGGTGGAGTTCCCCCCTGGGGGGTCAGGGGGCTGGGATGGCATTATCCGCTCCAACGTGCATAAAAAAATCGAAGTTATTTCTGTTCTCCCCGATGAGATTGAAACCTTCCCCTGGGCGGGACATTTAGGTATTAAATTGGCACACAAGGTTTTACCTATTATAGAAAATAGTAAAAGTACTTTAATTTTTACCAATACCCGCGCTTTTTGCGAACGCTGGTATCAAACTTTATTGGAAATTCAGCCGGATTTAGCGGGTGTTCTGGCGATGCATCATAGCTCCCTGAGCCGGGAAATCCGCGATTGGGTGGAAAATGCCTTGCATGAAGGTTCGCTGAAAGCCGTCGTTGCTACATCGAGCCTGGATTTAGGGGTTGACTTTCGTCCGGTGGAGACGGTTATTCAAATCGGCAGTCCTAAAGGCGTCGCGCGTTTTCTGCAACGTGCCGGGCGCAGCGGGCACCAGCCGGGCGCGACCAGCAAAATTTATTTTGTGCCCACGCATTCGCTGGAATTATTGGAAGGAGCCGCTTTGCGCGAAGCGATTAATCGGGGCGAGATGGAGAGCCGCATTCCTTACATTCGTTCGTTTGATGTGCTGGCGCAATATTTAGTCACGCTGGCGGTTTCCGAAGGATTTAAACCGCAGGAAATATATCATGAAATTAAAAAAACGTATTCATTTAGTAGCATAACGCAGGATGAATGGGCTTGGGTGCTGAATTTTATTACATCCGGCGGGGATTCATTACATGCTTATGATGAATATAAAAAAGTAGAGGTTGAAAACGGGATTTATAAAGTTACCGATCGCCGCACCGCGCTGCGCCATCGGCTGAGCATCGGTACAATTGTGAGTGATGTGAATTTAACGGTGAAATACGTCGGCGGTGGATTTATCGGTACCATTGAAGAATGGTTTATTTCACAACTCAAGCCGGGCGATGTTTTTTGGTTTGCCGGGCGCAGCCTCGAATTTGTGCGCCTTAAAGACATGATTGTGCAGGTGCGCCGCAGCGAACAGAAAACCGGCAGAATTCCGTCGTGGCAAGGCGGGCGTATGCCCCTGTCCTCAGAGTTATCCAAATTTCTGCGTATCAAAATGGACGAACTGGCACATCATAATTATCATGATATTGAATTAAAAACATTACAACCACTGGCGCAAGTCCAGCAAAAACGCTCGCATATTCCCACGCAAAATGAATTTTTAATAGAATATTTCCCCAGCCGCGAAGGGCATCATTTATTATTATATCCTTTTGAAGGACGCTTTGTGCATGAGGGTTTGGGCGCTTTGTTGGCTTATAGAATTGCGCAATTGACGCCGATTTCATTTACCATTGCCATGAATGATTATGGCTTGGAATTATTATCCGATCAGGAAATTCCCATCGATCAGGCACTGGAAAATGATTTATTTAGTACGCAACATTTATTACGTGATATTCAGTCGAGTGTAAATTCCGTAGAAATGGCGAAGCGCCGCTTCCGTGATATTGCCGGAATTGCCGGATTGGTTTTTAAGGGCTACCCCGGTAATCGCAAGAAAGACAAGCACTTACAATCATCTTCCCAACTTTTCTTCCAGGTTTTTCAAGATTATGAACCCAATAATTTATTACTCCTCGAAGCATACGATGAAGTCATGACTTTCCAACTCGAAGAAGCCCGCCTGCGCCGCGCCCTAGAACGCATCAATCGGCAAAATATTATATTAAAAAAGCCCAATAAAGCCACGCCATTTAGTTTCCCCATCATTGTGGATCGCATGCGCGAGAAATTGACCTCCGAAAAATTGGAGGATCGGATTAAGAAGATGCGGCTGCAGTTGGTAAAGGAGTGAGTTACAAAGGCTTTTCCCAAGGATAGTTATCAAAATCATCTTGATTAGGATACATCACTGACTTAAATTGAAATTTAAATTCTAAAAGTCCCTCTCCTGATTCGGAATATTTAGAATTCACATGAATATTATGTTTGAAGCCGAAAACCGGCATTCCAAGCTCTTTATTAGCCCAGAGTGAAAAAAAATCTTCGGCTCTTTTCCCCCATTTATATGTAATATCATGATCATGCTTTTTTAATCCTTCTTTCTCTAGCTCATCAGCATAATCAAAATCTCTTTTTTTAGTTATAAAAAGCCCAATTTTTGTAAGTATAATAGAGAAGTGCCAATGAATTATATACCAATAATCTTTATCAACTTTTGACTCTAAATTAATAATTTTAAAATTTTCATCTTTTTTATTAAAGTATGAAGGAAATTCATAACTAAAATTGTCATTGAGGCAATCTAGAAAGTACCTACAAAATTCTTCATTAAAAAAATCAGTCTGCTTTTTTACCCACGCATTATTATTTACAAAATCTTCAGAAATATCATCCAAAAGATGCAAAAAAGAGGTAATGATTCTATTTAATTCAGAATTATTATCGTATTCTAGAATCCCATTTTTTCTATCTTTTTCGAGAATCGCGTATCGAGCTTTTAAAGACCTTAACTCCTTGGTATACGTTTTATTAATATCGGCTATTTCAATAGCTTTATCAAAAGCTTTTGGTAGTTCTCCGTTTTCAATGAGCCTGTTGATTTCTGCAAATTGATTTTGCATATTTCCTTTTTTATTTGGGTCTAATTTTATTCTTCTCCTGAAATCGTTAACATCTTATCATAAAGCCTATCACTTACCCAAAAACCTATTTGCCGAAGCGCATTCATTTCACTCTTGATACTGTTTATCAATTTAGCTTGTTTTGCACTTAATAAAATACCTAAAGTACCAACAATGGGAATATGATAATCTTCAGCTACTAACCTGCCATCTTTTTCATCAATTAATAAATAATCTGCATTTGTTTCGAGGGCTAAAGCAATTGCCTGAGCTTCACCTAAATCCAATTCAGCTAATAATTTATTTACTAATTTAATATCTTGAGGTGTGCGAATGGTCAACCAATCAGCATCTTGTATGGGTTGAATGGAAATTTGGAAAGTAGATAAAGCTTGTAATTCTTCAAAAACAGCATCAGGTACAATGACTTCTTGGTAAAGCGAATGTAATAAATCAAGTCGCCCAATTTGTAATAAATTGCTTAATGGAGTCGTATCGCTAATAATTACCATACTATTTTATGCCTAAAGTAGCCAAATCCTTTTCTAAATCCTCCTCATCATAATTTACCGGAATCTGTCGTTTACCCAATTCTTTTTGAAAGGCAATTCTGGAAATTCTCGCTACTTTACTGGCTTTGCCAGAAGATAAAATTCCTTCCTGATATAATTGGATAGCACGTTCTAAATTAGCAGATTCGCCCGGCTCGTTATCTTCTTTATGGGTATAACGAACCCCCAAGCGTTCCAACAACGGCAACAACACCTCCAAATCCGCCGGATTTTGTATTTCTAACAGCAATTTCGTCATCGCAAATAATTTTCTGTGCAATTTATTACTTTTTATACACAAAAACCAGGAAATTGGTTTCTATATCAGCGGAGACTGAACTGAATCTTTATAAATGCAAATAAATATTATAATAAGTAAATAAAACTATTACGATATGCAGGAAAATCGCGCTCATCTTTACAATTACGCCGACGGTGCTGCTTTTGAAGGCAAATCTACAGAAGAAATTTTTACGGAAATTTCCCGAACCAATACCTGGTTGGAATCGGAATCTATATCAGGAATCGGATCTTCTTTACAGCAAACGGCGGAAATTATTACACATTTGCCGGATATTTT
>JBKBWT010000414.1:0-5361 GCA_046314415.1 Saprospiraceae bacterium | reverse complement strand
CGCCAGGATTATTCTGCGTAGGCTTTGAGTGCTTTTTTGCAACATTTACCTGGTCTACAATAGCCCGATTTTCATGCGGAAATACTTCCAACACTTCACGAACTTTATCCAAATCTTTGTAAGCGCCGGCAATCACTACCACTCGGTCGCCTTTTTTGATCTTCAATTTCGGAGCAAAACGCTTTTGCTCCGATATTTTAGGTTGCTTGGTTGCCATCTCTTATAATTTTCCGAATCTTGTCGGCAATCAAAATTTATTTTTAATACCAGTTTTGTACTGGATTTTTTTCCTATAATACTTCCGGTGCCAGCGAAATGATACGCATATAGTCCTTATCGCGTAACTCCCGCGCTACCGGACCAAAGATACGTGTTCCTCTGGGTTCATCCTGGTTATTAAGCAATACAACCGCATTATCATCGAAGCGGATGTAAGAACCGTCTTTACGACGGATTTCCTTCTTGGTTCTGACCACGACTGCTTTGGAAACGGCACCTTTCTTAATACCACCGGGTGATGCATCTTTCACAGACACCACAATTTTGTCGCCCACTGAAGCATATCTGCGCTTCGAGCCTCCGAGTACGCGAATGCACAACACCTCCTTGGCACCGCTATTATCTGCTACTTTGAGTCTGGTCTCTTGCTGAATCATGGCTATACTATTTAAATGTGAAATTTGAAATATGAAATGTGAAATTACTTAGTTCTGAAATTTTCAAATTTCATCTTTCACACCTCTAATCTTATTTTGCTCTTTCAATAACTTCTACCAAACGCCAACGCTTGTTTTTGCTAAGCGGACGCGTTTCCATGATACGCACCAGATCACCGATGTTGCAATCGTTGTTCTCATCGTGCGCCATGAATTTCTTGGTTTTCTTTACAAATTTTCCATAGATCGGGTGACGGAGCCTTCTTTCTACCGCTACTGAGATGGTCTTATCCATTTTATTGCTGACCACTACCCCGGTTCTTTGTTTTCTAAGTTTTCTTTCAACCACTTCCATTTTATAACTTTTTTCTTGGTTGTTGCAACACCAGTTTATGGTAATTGCTAACTTATTTGCTCAGGCGTCTTCTAGCCCGAATTTTTGAGCGGTTTTTCAATGCTTCTCTATCCAATGCAGCTACTTCACGGCGGCGTATTTCCGTCTTCAGACGGGCAATATTGCGGCGAGCTTCACGTAGCAATAAAGGATTTTCCAAGCCCTTGATCGCATGATCAAATTGCAGCTTTTGGTATTCTGCCTCTCTTTGTTGAAGCTCGCTTACCAAATCTTCTCCTGAAAATTCCTGCAATTCTAAAAATTTCTTCGATGCCATTTCTTATTAGATTACAGAAGTTAGACATTGAACCTTAGACAATTAAAACCATTCAGTTGCAAAAAATCTAAAGCCTAAAGTCTAGTATCTATTGTCTTAAATGATTTATTCTGCGTAATCAACGCGTGTAATCGTTTTGGTCAAGACCGGCAATTTCTGGGCTGCCAGACGCAATGCTTCCGATGCAGTCTCATAAGATACTCCATCAATTTCAAACATGATACGTCCTGGCTGAATTTCCGCTACATAATGATCCAACGAACCTTTACCTTTACCCATACGCACTTCCTGCGGCTTGGCAGTAATCGGCTTGTCTGGGAAAATACGAATCCATACTTTACCTTCCCGTTTCATAAAACGAGTCATCGCAATACGTGCCGCTTCAATCTGACGGTTAGTAACGCGCCCGCTGGTAACTGCCTTCAGCGCAAAGGAACCGAAAGAAATTATGGTGCCCTTGTAGGCAAGACCTTTGTTTCTCCCCTTTTGCTGCTTGCGATATTTAGTCCTTTTAGGCTGTAACATTCCTTTAAAAATTTAACCGTGAAAAAACGCTGATTTACCGTCCAGCAGTACGTTTCAAAAAAGCCCGGCAAAGATACGGCGATTTTTGAAAATATTCTACTTTATTAATTAATTTCTTCCACCACCACCGCCACGGTTGCCACCGCCGCCACCACGATTACCGCCGCCTCTGCGATCGCCACCACGATTACCGCCGCCTCTGCGGTCGCCTCTATCACCACCTCTACGATCGCCTCTTTCACCGCCGCCTCTACGATCGCCTCTTTCATATCTACCTTCACCGCCACCTTCACCACCTCTGCCTGGTTTTGCAGCAACTCCGATATTTGGAGATAGATCACGCTTGCCTAGTACTTCGCCTTTGCACAACCAAACCTTGATGCCGATTTTACCGTAAACCGTTTGTGCTTCTTTCAGAGAATAGTCGATATCCGCACGGAAAGTGTGCAAAGGTGTTCTACCCTCTTTGTATTCTTCCGTACGTGCCATATCCGAACCAGCCAAACGACCGGAGATACGTACTTTGATGCCTTCTGCACCTGCCCGCATGGTAGATTGGATTGCCATTTTGATTGCGCGGCGATAGTTAATACGCGCTTCAATTTGCTTGGCAATGGTTTCTCCTACGATATTGGCATCCAACTCCGGCTTACGAATCTCAATGATATTGATTTGTACGTCCTTACCCGTGAGTTTCTTTAACTCTTCCCGGATACGATCCACTTCCTGACCGCCTTTACCAATAATGATACCAGGACGAGAAGTGTGAATCGTTACCGTGATGCGCTTGAGCGTACGCTCAATCACGATACGCGCAATACCGCCCTTTTGGATACGTGCATTGAGGTAGGTACGGATGTTTTCATCCTCTACCACTTTTTGTGCATAGTCGCGCGGTTTACCACCAAACCAGTTGGAATCCCAGCCACGGATGATCCCTAAACGATTCCCTATTGGATTTGTCTTTTGACCCATATCTTTATATTCAAATATGAAATACGAGATATGAAAGGTGAAATTTCAAATTTCACACCTCAGATTTCTGATTTAATTTTATTCTTCAGCAGTTGCTTCTTCTACCGCTTCTACCTGATTTTCCTGTGTTTCATTGGGCAACGGAATGCGATTGGCAACTATAATCGTCACATGATTGCTGCGCTTGCGAATGCGGTGTGCTCTACCATGCGGAGCAGGACGTACCCGCTTCAACATGCCTGCCTCATTAGAAAAGGCAGTTTTAATAAACAAATCATAGTCATCCGCGCTCTCGGCATTATCCAGTTTGTTTTCCCAGTTGGCAATCGCCGAACGCACCAATTTCTCCAGCCACACCGTTGATTCTCGCTTAGAATAACGTAGAATGTCCAATGCATCTGCTACCCGCTTACCGCGAATATTATCCACTACCAAGCGCATTTTGCGCGCGGAGATCGGACAGTTTTTTAATTTAGCTACTGCTTCCATTTATCATCCAATTGAAGTTGCGCTATTACAGTGCAACCGGAATTGATAATCAAATATTATCTTTATAAATAATTGATAGTCTGAGCAAATCAATTATTTCTTTCTGTTGCCAGCGTGCCCTTTAAAGTTACGCGTCGGAGCAAATTCGCCTAGTTTGTGACCTACCATGTTTTCGGTAACAAACACCGGAACAAACGTTTTACCGTTGTGAACCGCGATGGTTTCTCCTACCATATCAGGGACAATCATCGAAGCACGTGACCAAGTTTTGATAACTTGCTTGCGATTCGACTCTTTCGACTTGAGCACTTTTTCGTATAACTTGTGGAACACATAAGGTCCCTTCTTAATTGATCTTGGCATTGCTTATAGTTTTTGCAATCCTTTATTATTGAGCATTTTTATTCTTTCTTCTCGAAATAATCTGCTTATTCGATGCTTTGTTCGGGTTGCGCGTCTTCTTACCTTTTGCATAAACGCCGGTACGAGAAATCGGGTGCCCACCAGAAGCACGACCTTCTCCACCACCCATTGGGTGATCTACAGGGTTCATAGCCACACCACGCACCCGTGGACGTTTACCCAACCAACGCTTTCTACCAGCTTTACCCAAGGTCTGTAAACCATGATCCGGGTTAGAAGCAACACCTATTGTTGCTTTGCAAGAAAGCAAAATACGACGTACTTCGCCAGAAGGTAATTTGATTACAGCATATTTATCTTCCCGACCAGTCAAAGTAGCGTAGCTACCTGCACTTCTTGCCAAAGCTGCACCTTTACCTGGTTGCATTTCGATCGCAAAGATATTAGCACCCAGTGGTACCTCGCGCAACAACAATGCATTACCTACATTGGGGGCAGCTCCTTCACCGGAAACAATCTTATCGCCAACTTTCAGCCCGTTAGGCGCAAGAATGTAGCGCTTCTCACCGTCGGCATATTCTACCAGAGCAATATATGCGGTGCGATTCGGATCATATTCAATGGTTTGTACCGTTGCCGCTACGCCATCTTTATTACGCTTAAAGTCAATGACGCGGTAACGACGCTTGTGACCGCCACCAATTTGACGCATCGTACGACGACCAGAACTGTTGCGACCGCCAGTTCTTTTAACCGGCTCCAGCAAGCTTTTTTCAGGCGTATCCGTCGTAATCTCGGTGTACGCATTACCGATTCTGAAACGAGTACCCGGTGATGTCGGGTTATATTTTTTTACTGCCATTGCGGTAATAATTTCAGTTGATTAAGACTTTAGCTTCGAGACTATGAGCTTTAAGACACATTATAAAATATCTCATCTATCGCCCAAAGTCTATTGTCTGCATATTAAATATCGCCGAAGAAATCAATTTCTTCGCCTTCTGCCAGTGTTACCACAGCTTTTTTGTAAGCAGGCTTCAAACCACGCAAATAACCCGAACGAGTCAGACGGTTTTTTGTCTTAGCTGGTAAAACCAAGGTGTTTACTGATTCCACCGCCACGTTAAAACGTGCTTCCACCGCTTTCTGGATTTCGATTTTATTGGCGTCTCTTGCTACAATAAAAGTGTACTGCTGCAACCGATTCGTAAGGCGATCTGCCTTTTCCGTAATAACCGGCTTTATCAAAATTGTCTTTACCATCGTTCAAAGAATTGAAACTTGCTTACGCAAGGGTTTCCTTAATTTTTTCGATAGAGCTTTCCGAAAGCACAACCGTATTGGCATTCAGAATCTGATACGTATTCAGGTCTGCTGCCTGAATCATGGTCGTTTTCGGTAAGTTGCGTGCCGACAGCAGTACCTCTTTTTCGTAATCAGCCGTTACGAACAGCGTTTTTTTGTCGTGCAACTGCAACGCTTTCAGGATATTGTGAAAAGCTTTCGTTTTGGGTGCTTCAAAAGAGAAGTCTTCCAATACGATGACAGAACCTACACCCGCTTTAGTAGCTAGTGCGGATTTTCTTGCCAATGCCTTTACTTTTTTATTCAGCTTTTGACTGTAATCGCGTGGCTTAGGACCAAATACTCGACCACCGCCCGGATACAATGGGTTATTGATA
>JBKBWT010000413.1:0-5376 GCA_046314415.1 Saprospiraceae bacterium | reverse complement strand
GCGCGGTGGTTTTATCAGCGGCAGGCTTGTCACTCGTTAGCTTGGGCGCACTGGGCAATTCACTGTCTGGCAATTTCATATCCACAACTTTGGTGGGATCCAATTGCTGATAAAAACAAGTGGAAAGCCTTCGGAAATCTACCTGGCGCTCTGGCACAACGGTAAATTTCCGCATTTCTTTATTAGTATTATTTTTAATGTAAATAATCGCAATATCTGCGGAAGAGAACCATTCAATCGCCGCCAGATTAAGTTGAAGTAGATTTTGGTAAACCGGCATATTTCCTTCTTTGGTCAGCTCCACCATTTCAATAAAGCGATAGCTGCGCCGGACATTATTGGAATCTACGAAAATAACTTCATCTTCTTGATTCAGTTCTACTCCACCTTTGGAAAAAACCTTTGCGGTAATGCCCTTTTCATCGCTGATGAATTCCAGGCTATAGCTATAGCTACCGCGTACCACCAACACCTGTGATTGGCTTTGTACAATATGCTTTCCGCCAATGGTGACATTCTTCGTAATAAAGGCAGTACAATCTTGTGCAAAAAGATTTGCCCAGCCGAAATAAGTAAATAATGCAATTAAGAGAGAGGAAAGGTGCTTCATACTCATCTGATTTTCGAGAAGTAATCTACTTTAAATGATGCTTTTTTCAAACTAAACGTCCACTGAAAATCAGAATATTGTCTAAAAAATCGGAAACTTTAACAAATGTATCTATTATAAAACTTTATCCTATGGAATAATCGTGGTGTTCTGAGTTTTGAAAGCCTTGTAGGAGGTAAAATAGGAAAATAAAAAAAGTCGCATCACATGCGTGACACGACCTACTACTAACAAATTATAATCCCATGAATATATCTAATTAGAAAAGCCTCTTTTGAGTGCCGATTGCTCGGCGAATGTCCTTTTTCTCAAAGATTTTTACCATTCAGGATGACAAAATAACCTATAAAAAAAAGACCTATCCATTTCTTGAGTGAAAACAATTTTTCACTACTTTTGCTATCGTTCTTTAACTACTAAAATGTGTTTTTAGTATCAGTGAACTACCTCTTTAACGTTTTTTCTGGTATAATTAGTTCACTTTCGACTTACTATTAACATTTTGTAAACAATTTCCCCTGAAATTGTTGCCCGTGAACAGTTTAATTCCCACCCGAAAGCCGATCTTTTTTTCAAACACTATTTTGTCTGTCAACACTAATTTCTTTCGCTGTGGGAGTCTATTCATTTGTAATGATACAACGTAGTGCCCCGATTTTTAGTTTAATGCAGGAAGACTTTTGATAAAAAATATTAAAAGCCTTCCTTTCGTCTTTATAATAAGCGACTATTTCATCACTCGCACAGCCTGCCCTGCTATGCTGTTTCCTGCCTGAATCCGATAAAAATATTGACCTGACGCCAGCATGCCGGTTGGCATAAAAGTAACTTTATGCGCGCCCGCCAATTGAAATGTGTTTACCAGTGTTGCCACGGATTGTCCCAATACATTAAAAACTTCAATTCGAACATTTGTTGATTCCGGTAAAGTATAATGAATTTCAATCTGTTGCGAGGAAATATAACGCGCTTCATGCTTGATGGATGCCGCTGCAATGCCACGCACTGCTGTTGTTCCCATACAGGTTAAGCCAAGATTCAAGCGGGTAAAGTTCTTACCTAAAACGGTATTCACGATATCCGCATTGATACAAAGCCAATTTTCGAGCACAGTGGCATAAATTTGCCGAAAATCCGTGCCGAATTTTAAATTGCCGTTATTATCTAAATCCTGCAAATTAGGCGCTGTACCTACCAAAGCATTGCCATTCAAACCCTCACCAAATAGTAGCAGTGGTGCGGCTGCGCCATGATCGCAACCGGCAGATGCGTTTTGTTCGGGGCGGCGTCCAAATTCCGAAATGGTCATCGAAAGCACGTCCTTATCTTTTTGTGAAAAAGCCAAGTCTTTATAGAAAGCGCTCACCGAATCAGCTAATTCGTTGAGTAACCAAGGGTGAATCTCGCCCTGGCGGGCATGCGTATCAAAGCCATCGAGCGTCACCATATAAAATTTGGTACCGAGATTTCCTTTTATTAATCTTGCGACCAATGCCAACTGCCGCCCCAAGCCGCCATTCGGATAAGTGACCTGATTATTTGCGGCATCGTACGCATTTTTTATCACTTCGGCATACACAAAAGTACTATTGGCTACCGCACGTAGGTAACCTAACTGCTCCCCATACAAACAATCGGGCAAATCACTCAGGCTATATAATTGCCCCAATTGCGCGATTTCATATAATTCATTTGGATCATTGACTGAAACGGAAATATTAACATTATTTGTATCAGTAAATGCCAGATTACCAACGCTTCCAATCTGAATTGCCGGCGGTAATGTGGGGGGATTCATTAAAAAATCGGGATGTAACTGTTGTAAATAACGCCCCAACCAGCCCGAATCATCGAGCACTTGGGCATCACTGGCGGACGCCCAAATATCAGACGAACGAAAATGCGACAAATTCTGATCCGGATACCCTACGCTGTGGACTACTTTCATTTTCCCGTCCTGCCAGAGATTATGCGCTGCTTGCATGGTTTTAGGCAAACCAAAAGCCGGATTCAACGGCAAAATTTCATTCTGCGGCACCCGAATAGCTGGTCGTAAAGCTTGATATGTGCCATATTCGCCAACGGGAATCACCGTATTCAAGCCATCATTGCCGCCTTTGAGGCGAATTAACACCAGAATTCGTTCCGACTCGCCGCTCATTAAGGCATACGCTAATGGCGAGTTCAGCAACGCTGTCACCGGCAAATTGCCTAGTAACATTGAGCTACCACCTGCAATGCCCAGGGATTGTAAAAAACTGCGCCGACTCCAACGCCGGTGGTCACGCGCATGGGCTTCACCGTGCTCCAGCGCACTGCCTATTCTATTTACTTTATTAATTTTATCTATATTATGCATTTTATTTCAAATTAAAATAATCAATTATAAAACACCTCTCGCAAATCGCATGTCGTCAACTGCTACATCAACTGAAATTCCGGTTTACGAATCAAATGATCCAGGAGCAGCGCCACTTGCGCGGGTGCGGTTTCCCAATTTAAATTCCAACTGCCATCTTCAAAATAATGCACGGGAATCTCGGCTTGAAAGGAAATGAAAGCACGATCGTATTCTTCGGGGGTTTGCAAACCATTTACCAGGAAATGATTGATAATCAGTTCAGTAATAAATTCGCCATCGCTGGAATTATTGGAAAGATTACGCGCCAATTGCACCAATTGTGCCGGATAATTTTGATATAAATTAAATATAATAAAACGCAGCACCTGCCAGCGTCCGGTCAGCGTATTGCTGTTGACCCAGGTGCGATTGCCCTGCCAACCTGCCACATCCACCGGATTGAATAAATTTTGTCCCAATTCCCCCGCCAGATAAAGTAAGCCAGTTAAGGTCTCGTCTGTCCAATTAATGTTGAAGCCACCTTCGCGAATAAACGTCAACTCCAATTCCAGCGGGCTTTTGACAATGACACCCCAATTCGCCTCGGCAAAAAAATGTTCGCTTTTAAATAAAGTGCGCAACACCGGCGCTATTTCAAAATTATTACTTCTAAATACAAGGGCTAATTCTTTTACAATCGTTTCGTCCACCGTTGGGCTTACAAAATGCCGATACAGCTTGGCACAAATG
Source organism: Saprospiraceae bacterium (assembly GCA_046314415.1). Taxonomy (GTDB): domain Bacteria; phylum Bacteroidota; class Bacteroidia; order Chitinophagales; family Saprospiraceae; genus JADJNW01. The sequence goes on along the minus strand of JBKBWT010000413.1, from coordinate 1,675 downwards.
TATTCTGAAATAGGTACGGCGCGCTCGGTAAATAATAAATCATGTAATGTATCATAATTATAATTGCCGCTTTTACCAAAAATCGTTTTCTGACCCGGATCATATAAAGTTTGTAAAAAATTGATTTTACCACAATACCGATTGTTCTCCAAACTGTTCCAGCCGGTTAATGCCCGCGCGGTTTGTACAATGTCTTGTTGCGTATAACCATTGTCCCTGCCCAAAGTAAATAACTCATATAATTCCCGGGCGTAATTTTCATTCGGATTAAAGCGCGTATTCTGCACTCCATTCAAAAACACTAGCATTGCCGGGGTTTTGCCAATTTCCTTGACAAAATTTTTAAAATTACCCAGGGCATATTGTTGTAATAATTTATGATATTGATATAAATAAGACGGGCAACCATAATCTTCCTGGCGGGTTACAAAATGATTGTGCCAAAATAAGGCTAATTTTTCACGAAAGCCATGATTCAACATATCTAACAGCCAGCGACGCGACCACGCAAAGATTTGCTCGGCGGCTTGTTCTTGATTCTGGTAACGGGAAACATCCCAAAATGCCCACTCCGGTTCGGGCGGCAAGGGTAAATTTATCGCATTATTAATCAGATTATCAACAAGTTGTGAAGGAGACAAATTCAGCGCGGCATTGATTTCCGCCGGCGTAGCACCAAAGCTCATCCGCCGATACAGGTGCAGCACGCGGCGCTTGTCCCAGGGCGCACTCGCGTCAGGCACATAGGGCGCGAGCGTCCCGGTGGCGCAGTCAATAGGGTTCATAGACAATAGGTTTTAGATATTAAAGAGCCATCATTACTTTTCTGAACGTGGCAGAGAAAGTAGTTATGATTTAGACTAAAAAAAATTAGAAAAGTTTAACATCTATAAACCCTAAAAGCATGTTCAATTATTCTGTTACAATGGTTTCTGCGGGTGAAGCTGGGGTCACCGTCGGCTGAATATAATGCTGTAACGAACGCATGGCTAATAAAGCACTTATAATGGTCATAATGGCACCCGCAAAAAACGCAGCCCCCGGAAAGTAAAACGGTGCATTGTGACCGGTAAAATACGCGAAAAGATTGGTCATCAATGGTGGTCCAACAATAGAAGTTAAGCTCACCAAACTCGTCAGCGCCCCTTGTAATTCGCCTTGTTCATTCGAGGGCACCTGCCCGGAAATAATACCTTGCAATGCCGGACCAGCAATCCCACCCAAACAATACGGAATTAAAAACAAAAACATCATCCAACCTTGATATGCAAATGCAAATAACGCAAAACCAATGGCATATAAAATCAATCCGGCGTACACCGACCTTTTCTGACCCAACCAGGGATTGATCACGCGAATCAAACCGCCTTGCACCACCGCTACCAAGACCCCAATCACGCCGAGCGAATAGCCTACCCACGCTTCATTCCAACCAAATCGCTCCATGGTGAAATACGACCAGGTACTCTGCGTGGCGTGCGCAGCGATGTACAGCAGCACCAGCGAACCCACCAATCCTAAAATAACCGGATATTTACGAATATGTAATAAATAACCGACCGGATTGGCACGCTTCCATTCAAATTTGCGCCGGTTTTCCGGGCTAAGTGATTCAGGTAGAATGAAATAGCCATATAAAAAATTCAGAAATGCCAAGACTGCTGCTGCAATGAAC
>JBKBWT010000412.1:0-5389 GCA_046314415.1 Saprospiraceae bacterium | reverse complement strand
AGGAGAAGCGAATTCAACTTTTAGAAAAGATTCTAGAAAAATAAACCATTCCATGCAATGTCAATTTCCCAGCCCCAAAGACACTCGGATAAATAAGAAACCCTCATTACATAACGCTTTACAACACGAACGTTTTTTATGCAGGAGCTAAGCTTACATGATTTTCCTTTGATTACTTTTGATAAAGTAAGGTATGCCGATACCGATCGCCAGGGGCATGTGAATAATGCGGTTTTCTCCACTTTTTTGGAAACGGGGCGGGTTGAATTCCTGTACAATCAGGAGCATAAGCTCCTTGCGGAGGGGGCAAGTTTTGTGATCGCTGCATTAAATTTGAGTTTTCTGCATGAAATAGGCTGGCCCGGCAAGGTAGATATTGGCACCGGCATCGTTCACATCGGCACGAGTTCTATTAAAATACACCAGCAAATTTATCAAAACGGGCGCTGCGCTGCAAGTGCGGAAACCATCATTGTGCAGACGAAAGACAATCGGAGTCTCCCGCTGAGTGATGCGGCAAAAGCCACCTTGCAGCAATGGCTCCTTCAGCGCTAAGTTTTAATAGCCGGACTGCGCTGGAATAGCGCGCGCTCCATCCTTTGCCAGCCTCCGCAGGGGCTTGGTTAACCCATCCTGTTTGTACGATTCTACAACTTCAACTTTGCGGCGAGTGACCTGCTGCGCGTATAAGGGCATCTTTTTTCTACAAGAGCCCTTCACGATTGCGTAAAATAAAGGCATTTTTATGAATGCGTCATGCTGTTTTTTGGATAACCGAGGAGTATTTGTGAAAATATTGACCTTGTTGCTAGAAGCGTTGACTTTGTTGCAGGAATTGTAAACCCTATTGCTGAAAGAGCGGTGATCATTGCTGTAAGAGTTAAGTCTATTCCTATAAATATTGATCTTATTACAGGAAAAGCTGACCTTGTTGCAGAAATTGTAAATCCTATTGCTAAAAGAGCAGTGTTCATTGTTGTAAGAGTTAAGTCTATTGCTAAAAATATTGATCTTATTGCTAGAAAAGCTGATCTTATTGCAGAAATTGCAATACTTATTGCTTAAAAAGCTGTAGTCATTGCAGAAATAGCTAATTCTATTGCAGTATTAGTAAAGATTATTGCTGAAATAGCAAGAATTATTGCACAAATAATTGATACTATTGCACGAAGAGCAAGAACTGTTTGTAGATAAAGCTAGATTATTTGTAAAAAAGTAAATCCCATTGCAAAAAATGCAATTCAGTTGTAAGTATTGTATGAAGCAATTGCTATATTTGTTGGCAAGAAATTTAAAAATAGATTCCACATATGCTGTATTTAAACCTCAAACAAATAATGAATCAGCGGGGCATTGCGAGTCCCAATCAGTTTTTAGTAAAACACGGCTTCACTTCTTACACTGCCAGCCGCATTTTGAATAATCATTTAAATGGTTTGTCAAATGAGCAGTTGGAAACCTTGTGTGTGGCATTGCGTTGTACGCCAAACGACCTGTATGTGTGGCAAAAGCCTGCGGGGATGAATATTCCGCCGGACCATCCAATGCATAAGCTACTGCCGAAAAAAGAAAGCCTGGACATGTTGCAAAAATTGCAGGAATTGCCGTTGGAAAAGCTGGACGCGATCCGACAGTTTATAGCGGAAATGCCGAAGGAGTGAGCCTGGGTAAGCAGCGTATCGCAGGGCAGTACGCATAAGAGACAAGGTACAAAAGGTAGCGCGATTTGACGGAATCGCTTATCTTTGTAGAAAATAAATCAAGGAGAAGATGGCATCCATTGCAAGTCAAAATAAAGCGCATACGCCCTCACCGAGAAAAATTTCCTGGTCGGAATTTGAGAAACGCTATCTCACTCGTGAAGATAAGTACAAATACGAGTGGCTCAATGGTCTTGTCGAAAAAACAGAAAGAAGTATAAATCAAGAGCAATTTTACATTGTCAGAAATCTTTTTTCTTTTTTTCGGAAATTGGTAGTAAGTAGCAAATTAAGCGGTGAATTGATGATAGAAGGAGATGCGTTTTTTCTTGAAAACCATCGTAAACCAGATATTGCTTATTATACAGACGAACAAATTGACCGCGCTACTTACGGCGGAAATCAGGTGCCACTATTTGTCATAGAAGTGATTTCCAAAAACGATAAAATCAATAAAAATCAGCTCAAAATACAAGATTACTTCAACGCCGGGGTGCAAGTGATCTGGGAAATCCTGCCTGCTATTCAACAGGTAAATGTGTATCATAGCTCCGACCGTTCCATGAAAATCAAAAAAGGCGAAGACCTTTGCTCGGCTGCGCCCGTGCTGCCCGATTTTGCGATGACGGTGAATGCTATTTTTCAAAAGCCAGAGGTAATAACTGAGTAACTCGCTCCATAGCGAGTTACTCAGTTAACCATTACAAATCAAACTTAATCCCCTGCGCCAGCGGCAATTGCTTACTCCAGTTGATCGTGTTCGTTTGTCGGCGCATGTAAGCTTTCCACGCGTCGGAGCCACTTTCGCGACCGCCACCGGTTTCTTTCTCGCCGCCAAAAGCGCCACCGATTTCTGCACCGCTGGTCCCGATGTTGACATTGGCAATGCCACAATCCGAACCTGCTGCGGATAAGAATAACTCCGCTTCGCGCAAACTGTCGGTCATAATCGCCGAGGATAAGCCCTGTGGTACGCCGTTTTGAATAGCGATCGCTTCTTCCAAATCTTTGTATTTCAACAGATATAAAATCGGTGCAAAGGTCTCACAACCAACGATTTCCATATCAGCCGTGGCTTCCACAATGCAAGGCTTTACGTAGCAGCCGCTTTCGTAGCCTGCACCGTCGAGCACGCCGCCTTCGACAATGAACTTGCCACCCGTGTTTTTGATGCTTTCCAGCGCATTGGAATAAATCTCGACCGCTTGTTTATCAATGAGCGGACCCACGTGAGTATTGGGGTCGAGCGGGTTGCCAATGCGGAGTTGTCCGTAGGCTTTAGCGAGTTTTTGCTTGGCTTCTTCGTAACGGCTCTCGTGAATGATGAGTCGGCGCGTAGAAGTGCAGCGCTGCCCGGCGGTACCGACGGCGCCAAAGAGCGCACCGGTCAAAACAATATTCATATCCGCACTCGGGGTGATGATAATGGCGTTGTTGCCGCCGAGTTCAAGAATCGAACGCCCCATGCGCTGCGCGACAGTTGCGCCAACGATCTTACCCATTCTGGTACTGCCGGTCGCGGAGATCAAAGGCACGCGATGATCTTCCGTCAACAACTTTCCAATTTTCGCATCGCCATTGATGATGCAGCTAATCCCTTCGGGTAAGTTATTATCTTTCAGGACTTTCTGTAAAATATTCTGACAAGCGACGGAACACAAGGGTGTTTTTTCGGAAGGTTTCCAAACGCATACGTCTCCGCACACCATGGCAATCATGGTATTCCACGACCACACGGCAACGGGGAAATTGAATGCAGAAATAATGCCTACAATGCCCAGCGGATGCCATTGCTCAAACATTCGATGCTGCGGGCGCTCCGATTGAATCGTCAAACCGTACAACTGCCGTGACAATCCCACCGCAAAGTCGCAGATGTCAATCATTTCCTGCACTTCGCCCCAGCCTTCCTGGAGGGATTTGCCCATTTCGTAAGACACGAGTCTGCCAAGGGCGTCTTTGTGCTTGCGCAATTCGTCGCCATATTGCCGCACGATTTCGCCACGTTTGGGGGCGGGCAGCATGCGCCACGTTTTGAAAGCTTCCTGCGCAGTTTTGATGACATTTTCGTATTCTTCCGGCGTGGTTTCACTTACACAGCCAATCAATTCACCGTCCACAGGCGAGTAAGAGTAGATATAATTACCGGAATCAGAAGATTGTAAACCGGTACTGGTGCCGGCGTTTCTTTTTTCCAGCCCCAGCGTTTGTAAGAAGTCTTTGTTCATTGGTTTTATTTGTATGAATGGTGTTTTGGTGTTAAAGTGTTATCGTGTTTTAGAGGCACTATCACACCATAATACTGTAACACCAGATTAGTTTTCCAAAAGTCGTTTCGTCACTTGTGAAATCATTTTTCCATCGGCGCGACCGGCGAAGCGCTTGCTGGCAACGCCCATTACTTTACCTAAATCTTTAGCAGAGGTAGCGCCCACTTCCCTGATAATTTGCTTCAATTCCGCTTCCAGTTCGGCTTCGCTCAATTGCTGCGGCAGGTATTTTTCAATGATTTCAATTTCTTCGCGCTCTACTTTGGCAAGGTCTTCGCGGTTTTGCTTTTCGTAGATTTCGAGCGATTCTTTGCGTTGCTTCACCAGTTTTTGCAAGATCTGAATTTCGCGTTCCTCGTCAATCGGCTTACCGGAGCCATCAGTTTTTGCCAATAAAATAGCGGCTTTCACCGCGCGAATGCCACGGAGGGCGGCTTCGTCCTTCGCTTTCATGGCATTTTTGAGGTCTTGCATGATTTTTTCTTCCAGTGTCATATTCCGAAGTTATTTTGATTTGCAAAGTTAAGAAAGGTTGATAGGTTGATGGGTTGAATGGTTGATGTTTTTTAATGTTACTGAAAGGTTGATTTGGTTCAACTTTTCACCCTTTAAACCCTTCAACTTCGCGGATGCGTTGCGCAAGTGTTATGTAATCTGCCACCGACAACTGCTCCGGGCGCTGCTGAAAAAACGGTTCCTCCAAAATACTTTCGTCTTTGAAAAAGCCTTTCAGTGTGTTGCGCAGCATTTTACGGCGTTGATTAAAAGTAGTTTTCACAATGTTTCTAAACAACGCAAAGTCGTAATCTAGTTCCGGGTTGTCCTTGCGGGTGAGGCGAATAACGGCAGATTCGACCTTCGGCGGCGGATTGAAGTTGCCTTTGCTGACGTTAAAAAGCATCTTTCCCTCGTAAAATGCTTGCGTTAAGACACTGATGACGCCATAATCCTTGCCGCCCGGCGTAGCAATAATGCGTTCCGCCATTTCCTTTTGAAACATGCCGACCATCTCGGAAATAAGGTGCCGGTATTCCACCATTTTAAAAACAATCTGCGAAGAGATATTATATGGGAAATTTCCGATTAAAGCAAAAGACTGATTATCAAAGATTTCATCAAGCCTGGCTTTTAAAAAATCGCCTTCCAATATATTATTTCCGAGTTGCGGATAAAATTTTTGTAAATATTCCACCATGTCGTGATCGGCTTCCACCACTTTCAATTCGGCTGGTTTTTCCAATAAATACTTGGTGAGCATGCCTTTGCCGGGTCCCACTTCGAGCATACGCGTGTATGGCTGCACCAGGCTGTCAGCAATGCGCTGCGCGAGGTGTTCATTGGTGAGAAAATGCTGCCCGTATGATTTTTTTGCTTTCAAAGTTTTGTGTTATGGTATTATGGTGTTTTTGTGTTGCGATG
>JBKBWT010000411.1:0-5463 GCA_046314415.1 Saprospiraceae bacterium | reverse complement strand
CCATTACTAAAATCAGCAACGACTATCTTAATATGGGGATTTTTCCCTAATGTTATTTGGCAGACGGATGCCGGAAGGGAGCATTTCTCCCTTCCGGCATTTTTTTTCCAAGTGTACGCAATTGTCCAAAATTTTATTGCAAAAAATTTTGTTTCTTCGCAATAAAAAAAAATTAAGAAAGGTTTATTAACTTTCCGCCTGCATTTTATTTGTAAATGCTTTCGAGGGGGCTAGCTACCAACAGCGCACTAATAGTTTTTAAAAAATTATTATATATCGTTGTTTCAATGCTAAATCCTTAATGCTAAATCAATTAGATACTAATATTTTAGCCCATGTCAGAAAAACTAGATAAAATTGACCTCAAGATTCTAAAAATCTTGCAAGAGAACAGTAAGATCACGAACCTGGATTTGTCGAAAAAAATCGGACTGTCGCCTGCGCCTACACTCGAGCGTGTCAAAAAGCTGGAACAGAGCGGTATTATTGAAAGTTATCATGCGATGGTAAATCCTCAGTCTATTGGCTTGAATGTCAAGACTTTCGTGCAAGTTTCGCTCGCCTGGCAAAAGGAAAATGCACTCAATAATTTCCTGGAGAAAATCAAAGAGATCGAGGAAATTGTAGAGTGTTATATCATTACCGGGGAAGCCGATTTTCTGATGAAGATCATCTGCAAAGATATTCCTACCTACGAGCAGTTGTTATTCAAAACGCTGTCGCAAATTGAAGAAATCGAGCGCCTGAAAACGCTGATGACACTTTCGACGGTGAAAGATTCTAAACTGTTGCCGTATCGCTACGAATAATTCTTTTTATTCGTTAGCAATAATATTGTTATACATAAAGCACTCAATGTAAGGCTTATAAGGGTATCATGCGCCACTTGTAAGCCTTACGGTTTTCCTATACAAATATTATTCAACTTGTATAAGTAGGAATTAAATTTGTCAAAATTATGTAAAAACTATAATTCTGCCTTGCGCCGCAAGGCACATATTGGTTAAAAATAATAGATGCAGCGCAATCTTTTCCTGTAATTAAAATAATACGGATGTCGAATTAATATAAATTAAATAAATACTGTTTATTTATATGAAAATCAATTTTTTAAGCTAATGTTTGTTTGAGTAAATATTGTATAATAAGGATAAAAAGCGGCGGTATCTTTGCGGTGCCGCCGTTTTTATTACAGCAAAATCGAAAAAACGTAATATTATTGTGATGTCGTTGCGTATTCAAAGTGCAGGTAAAAACAAACATGAAAGCCAATAAAAAGACCTTGTTGTGGGAGATTTCGGGCGGTGCATTGCCAGGTAAATCTTATATTTTTGGAACCATGCACGTGAAAGATGCGCGCGTGTTTCAGCGACTAGGCAAAGTGTATGCTGCTATGGCGCAATGTGAGGCGTACGCAGCCGAATTCGATTTGCAAGATGCAGGTGAGGGTGTTGACCCACGTTTGTTTGCGCTCCCCGAAGACCTTTCACTCGACCAACTGATCCCTGCTAAAAAATATGATAAATTACGACGGGTTTTAAAAAAAACATTACATTTGAATATCGATTTATTAAAATATAACCGCCCATTATTATTATCCAATCTCATCGAAGAACGGTTGCTTGCCAGCAACATGCCCGAATCTTTAGACGAACATTTGTGGCAATACGCGTATCGCTTGGGCAAGCATAGATTCGGCATTGAGACCTTGCAGGAGCAGCTTAAAATATTACAATTAATCCCCATTCAACATCAAATTCAAAGTTTATTAAGTACGGTGCGTCATTTTTCCCGCTATCGGCATCATTTACTAAAAATGGCGCAGTGGTACGAGCAGGGTGATATTTATAAATTGTATCAAAGCACGCGCCGGGGTACGCATAGCTTGCGTGGCTTGTTATTATATGATCGTAATGTGCTGATGGCGAATCGAATAGCACAATTAATTCAGCAACAAGCCACTTTTTGTTCCATTGGCGCGGCGCACCTGGCGGGGCAGCGTGGCGTCTTACGACTGTTGAAATTACAAGGTTTTCATCTTCGTCCCTTGCCTTTGTAATTGACTCGTTTTCACCTGTTTATAATTTTTTTGGCATTATTCATTTACCTGAACATCTACTTGGCTTCTCCGTTCTAGCATAAAACCGAAATGATGAAGATTGGAAAAAAGAAGTCGCAGACGATGATGCCCTATTGTGATGAGGTGCGCACTTCCACGAGTGAAGATTTGAAGTACACCAATAAAAATAATGCCGCTAACCGCAATACTGACATCAGCGTACGGCGTGTACCACTTGCAGCGGATAAAACCGACAACCATCCGCTTTTGCGGAGTCGTTCCAAACAGCGGTTCATCTAATCTGCCTTTTTGTTGTAATAACGCTGGGATTCTAGGTCTCCAAAAGCTTAATTGGCGCGCTGGAATGAATATTTATTTTTAATAATATTATATTTAAGGTAAATAAATCTGATCGCTAATTCGTCAAATCATAATTATTTCACCAGCTAAAAACACAGAAAAATGAATAAAGGCACAGCCATTAACCGATATCCTTCGATGGTGATTGCGTTGAACGATCTCCAGAAGCGTGGCTATGACTGCGATTTTCAAATGTCTGGTAATAGCATTAAATGCTTGAATTCTAATAAGTTGTATCAGGCGCAGGATATGACCATTGTAGAATATCATCGTTTTGAAGGGATTTCTAACCCCGATGATATGTCTATTGTATTCGTCGTAGAATGTAATGATGGCGCAAAAGGAACGGTTGTGTCGGCTTATGGTACTTACGCCGATATTAAATTATTGGATTTTATGGATAAAGTAAAAATTAAGGAAAACGGGCAAGTTGCTCAGGATGAGCAGGGGCAACATCATATGCCCTGATAACGATTTATCTTAGTAAATAACATGGCTTTTTGTTAAGTTGTTGCTTAATAAAACCTATAAAATTTTCCTTACTTTATAGGATTGAGCATTTTTATAAAATTGTAGCTTGCACTAAGCATAGTGCATCGTAAATAATTTAGATACGAATGAGAGACCACACGCTAAGCCTACAGAGAATTGCTAATTTTCTGATTATCTTGGTTTTATTCTTTGTGATATTGGTATATGCGAAAGGTATTTTGGTACCGCTGGTTTTCGCTGCGCTTTTTACATTGATGTTGAAACCCATAGCTGAATGGTATGAGCGGTGGTTACCCGGGCGTATCCTATCCACTTTCCTTACTTTATTTACTTTTATCTTACCAATTATTGGGATTATTATGTTTTTCTGGTGGCAGTTTATGGATGTTTTTGCCGCATTTAGTGGCATTGGCGAGAAATTAAAGGATGGATTTGATGTGGTTTTTAAGTGGATGAATCAGCAAGTCAATTTTACCCGCCAAACCAGCGACCAGTGGTATAAAGAAAATATTGATCCGTTGTTCAGTGCGCCTTTGGGTTTTGTGGGGCAGGGCATTACGTCCACTACCGCAGTCATTGGTAATATTGCCCTGGCGGTTGTTTATCTTTTCTTTTTCTTATTATATCGCACCGGTATCAAGAAATTCTTTCTTATTCAGTTTGGTGATAATACGCGCGACGAAGCCAAGCGAATTATTCATCGCACCCAACACGTTACCCAAGGTTATTTATATGGTTTATTAATTGTAACTACGATTCTGGGCTTGAGCAGTAGCATCGGGCTATGGATTATTGGCGTGGATTATCCGTTTTTCTGGGGTGGCTTGGCAGCATTTTTAGCCATTATTCCTTACATCGGTACTTTTTTGGGCGGATTATTACCTTTTCTATATGCATTTGCGAATTCCGACAGCATTTGGACGCCCATTGCAGTAGCTGGACTTTTTGTTGGAATTCAATTTATTGATAATAATTTTATAACCCCCAATGTAGTCGGCTCATCCGTTAAAATCAATCCATTTGCCGCCATTCTGGCGCTGATCATCGGTGGCGCCATCTGGGGTGTGCCTGGGCTTGTCATTGCCATTCCGGTTACGGCGATTCTCAAAGAAGTATTCGAGCAAATTTCTTTCCTCAAACCGGTGAGTGTGATGCTCAGCAGTGATTTGTATTTGAAAGAACGCATCATGGAACGCAAGTTTGAAGATGAAAAATACCGGCTGATGAGCTTTTTCAAAGAGGAAGAACCCACGGTGGAGAGTAATACGAATAATTGCGAATAAGTAATAATGAAAAATTAATAATTAAGTAATTAATAATGAAGGAATAATAAGTATTACTAATACATTCATTCATTCATTCATTAACTATTCATTCTTTTATTATAATAAACCGGTAGCGTGATCCTTACTTTGACAGCTTGCCCGTTGCGAATAGCCGGTAGCCAGGTAGCCATGCCTTTCACTGCTTCAAGGGTAGCCGTTTGGCAAGGTTCACAAATTTTTTGTCCTTGAACCGGAATAATGCGGGCATTTTCAACTTGTCCTTTCTCATTAATAATAAAAGTAACAAAATGTATAACATCCTGATTCTGATCCGTTAATTTCGGTCTTTCGACAGCATATCTCATCCAGTCAATCACCGCTTCATTAGAACAAGCTTCAGGATTGGCAGCGGTCAGGCAGTTTTTATCAAACAGTGGCGGGCGGCTGGTTTCGGTTATTTCATATACTTCCGGCGCTGCTGCGCCTGATTTCTCCTGATTATTATTGGAGCGTACCACCGGATTTTCGGAGGTAATCGCCTCATTTTCATAGCGATACGTGTACCACTGCGGATTGCGCGGGTTGTATATGCCATCATCCGCTACATATTCTTCATCCACGCTTACATTGTCGCGCTCAGGAATGCGATCATTATTTTGCATATCCTCGCTGGGTGGCTCCTCTCCGGTGCGCTTATCATTTTTGCAAGCTTGTAATAAAGTGAAAAAAAGCAATAATATTGTGAATGAATATTTCATGATTTTGACGTGATATTTAGTAACTGAAATAAATAATTTAATTTTTTTATAAAAAAACCTCGTAAGTTTATAACGCTTACGAGGTTTAGCCAGATATACGATAAGCAGATATTTTTAACGAATTCCGCCGGTGTCTTCGCGCAGGGTATCGGCAGTCATGGTATCACGATACACATCTTCATTACCGCCCGTATTGTCGCCGGTGCCCATCGTCGGATCTTCAGGCATTTCGCCAGTGCCATCATTCTGATTTTGATTGCCGCCGCTATTACATGCCATGAGCGAACTTACACTCAGGGCTGCAACAAATAACAATTGTTTCCATTTCATATTGATCGGTTTTTGGTTACTGATTTTTAAATTTTAGTAAATATTCCAAAGATAATATTATGTTCATTGTGATTTTTTATAATAGAGTTGCGTCCATGTAAATAGTTGAAAATCAAAGTTGATTAAATTTGGGGTTAAAAAAGGAGCATGAGCCTAAATTATAAAGCTATAAAAGAGGATCGACAATGGCGAGCGACCA
>JBKBWT010000410.1:0-5520 GCA_046314415.1 Saprospiraceae bacterium | reverse complement strand
ACAATCGTTTTATTGTTCGGCTATAATCCTTTAATTTCGATTACCGCCGCCCATTTCGCCGTCTTCCCCTTGCTTCAGGTCATTATTGCGGGCACCGCGGGTACGGGGCTGCCGGAAGTCAAGCTTGCCAAAACGATAGCTGAAACTCACGCCAATAGAGCGCACCGCCACTGCATTGAAGTTACGCTGGGTAAAGTTTAAGCCTTCGAGTTCATTTTCAAACTTCAAATCTCTGGCAAACGGCTGCACCAATTGCAAGCCCATATTAAATTGTTTATTAAACTCTTTCAGGAATCCAAAGCTGATTTGTGAAAATGAAGCTCGTGTACCCTGTAACGAGGCGCGGGGCGAATTGTAAAAGCCGAATGCCTCTATTTTAAAGCCTTTTGGCAAGGTCCAGGTACCATTCAGGTTACCATTCCACACCAGGAAAGTACGGCTGATGTCCACCCCATTGATAACGCTACGCGAGTTCGAAGAGGAAATATTGGCACCGGCGCGAATCGTCAATTTCTCTTTAATATTAATAGATGTAAAGAAACTACCGCCAATAGAATGATTTTCACCAATATTACGGAATGTATTTACTGAAATTCCATCGGGCGTTACTTCGAGGAAGCTTTCTATGATATCAGAAGTATAACGATAAAATAAAGATGCGTTTAATACAATGCCTTTAATGAGCGTATTGTAATTGAGTTCGTACTGATCGGTAATTTCCGGCAGCAATTCGGGGTTACCCTGGGTATATTCGCGTGGATCTTCCTGCTGAATGTAAGGATTCACAAAAAACAAGCCCGGTCGGCGAATACGCTGGTTGTAAGAAAAGCGCAGGCTGGACATGTTTTTAAAATTGCGGCTCAGGATAAAGCTGGGTAGAAAATTATTATATGAATTGCTAAATGCTGTCTCAGCCCGACTGAAATCACCGGTAATATCCGTTGTTTCGTAACGGCTACCAATTACCATGCCGTAATTTTTACCCAATTTGGTATTCAAAGATAAATAGCCCGAATACACATTTTGATCATAATAAAAAATATCGGAACGGCTGGCGTCTTCTACGAATTGATTGCCGGTAAAATCAAAATTCTGGTACGAAAAATCACTATCGATCGAACGCAACACCCCCTTGACACCTGTTTCCAGTTTGATGGCTTTGCTGAGCGGCTGCACGTAGTCAATCTGAGCAGTGGTTTCAAGGTTGCGACCAAGGTTTTCGTTGAAATTGCGAATCCGCAGGCTCTCCTCATTCCCCGTCTGGTCAAATTCATTTTCAGCCGTACTTCTATCAGTATCTATTTGAAAACCAAGGGTTAATTCTTGTTCTGGTCTTTTGAAAGTGCGTTTGTAATCGGTATTAAGATCAAAACCGCTGCGCAAGGAATTGGCAGTACTCGAACGCGTATAAACTTGATTTAACCCTGCTGACGGATCAGTAAAAATGGCGGTGGTATTGTTATATTGATCTCTGCCGAAACCCCGGAATCCCCCGGAAACCGTAATGCTATTATACGCATTAATATCATAATTAATATTCATACCTGCCCGTGGTCCGTAAAATTCGCTGTCGCCCTCGCTATCTTGATCCAAAATCCGATCTACATCATTGATGCGATCCACCCGATAAAATTCGCCGTAAGACGGGCGATTGGGATTGTACCAGCCATTGCCATTGAGGTTGACGCTAAAGCGACCCCGTGTCAGGGTGAGATTCACGCCGCCGCGATTCTGACGATTGCCGACACTACCATTCACCGAGCCGGTAAAACCTTCCAGTCCTTTCTTTTTGGTAATAATATTGATAATCCCACCGGAGCCTTCGCCGTCGAATTTTGCGGTCGGAGCCGTAATTACTTCCACACTTTTGATCTGGTCCGCCGGAATGGTACGCAGCGCATCCGCCGGATTGGAAGAAAACATAGTCGAGGGCTTACCGTTGATCAGAATTTGCACATTGGAAGAACCGCGCAGCGACACATTCCCTTCAGCATCAACTGATAACAGGGGTACTTTTTGTAATACGTTGGAGGCATCGCCACCGACCGAGGTTACATCTTTTTCGGCGTTGTAAACGAGTTTATCTATTTGATTTTCAACCACTGCCGCTTGTCCGGTCACCTGAATTTCATTCAGCATAACGCCTTCTGCGGAAAGCAATATTTTATCAAGTGTAAAGTCGGGCTTTTGCGGTGTAAGGCTGATGTCTTTTACAATTTTATTGCTGTAGCCCAGAAATGAAAGCTGCAATTCATAGGTGCCAAGTTTTACTTCCGGGAATTTAAATTCACCTTGCTCATCGGTAATCGTGCCATCCACTTGTTTTTTTTGTCGGGTATCAAATAAGACAACCGTTGCAAATTCTACCGGCTTATTGGTGGTAGAGTCGAGCAGTGTACCCGAAATTCTTCCGGTAATGGACGGCTGAGCGCCAAAGCCACTTGGAGGTCCTCCGCCGGCAGGTCGCTGTGCTGTTGCTTGAAATAAAAATCCGCATAATAACAGAGTGAGTAATAAAAGTTTCTTCATGGTCTTTTTAATGATGTTCTTATAAATTAGGAAAATCCATGGGTGAAAAAAACAACCATTGGACAGGAACGAGATATAAATTTTTCCGGGCATAAAAAGTTTAGGAAATCCTTAACAGAATGTGTTAAAAGGGAAACTTTAGGAGATTGTTAACAGAATTTAACCCTATTTTGTGTTCACGAAAAACAAGGCTTTAACGTATCTTGTGAGAATAAAGCCTAAAACTTCACGTTTCCAACATGTTACTTTTCGACTTTAGCGGCATTAATATATTTAAATCATCGAAGAATCCGGTAAAAATGGGAAAGCGTTTATTGAGTGTGTCGGTTCTGATTGTGTCGTGTTGTGTGCTGGCGAATAACCGCGTGTGGTTGGCAAGTTGGTTTTCCCGGGCAGAGGCGCAGCAAGAAAAACAAGAATTAGATCCAAAATTACAGTATCTGGCAGACCGTTATGAGGCTTATGTGCGTGGTGCTATGCGTGCAGAAGAGGTTCCGGGTGCAGCCGTGGCGATTGTGAAGGATAGTACGATTGTGATGATGAAAGGTTTTGGCGTGAAGAGTACGATTACCAGTGATAGTGTGGATGAGCATACCGTGTTTCGGCTTGCGTCTTTATCAAAAGGGTTCGCCCCAATTCTTACCGCGCAATTTATCCGCGAAGGCTGTCTCAATTGGGATGACAAGGTGATTAGTTTTATCCCGTATTTTGCATTACGCAGTAAAGAACAAGCCGCCGATATTACCCTTCGGCATGTATTGAGTCATACCACCGGCTTACCCCGGCATTCCTATTCCAACCTATTAAACATGGGTTGGTATTATGAGCAGATTTTTCCAAAATTAAAAGAAGTTAAAATTGTAGATAAACCCGGAGAACGCTATAATTACCAAAATGTTATATATAGCGTTATTGGCGATGTATTGCATTCGGCAACCGGCAAAAGTTATACCCGCTTACTCAACGAGCGCATTTTTACACCGGCTGGTATGAATGATGCCTCTGCGAGTTATCATGGTATCATCAGTGCAGAAGATGTAGCTCGACCGCATTGGTTTTACAAAGGGCAGGGCTACAAACCCATCGAAATTTCCCGCAATTATTACGAAGTAATTCCGGCGGCTGGGGTCAATGCCAGTATCGCCGATATGGCGCAGTGGTTGCAGGTGTTAATGGGCAATCGCCCGGAGATTATTACGCCGGAAGAACTCGAAGATGTATTTAAACCGGAAATTTGGGTCAACACCCGTGAACTCCGCCAATGGGATGGCATGTACCGCGCCTGGTATGCCAAAGGCTGGCGGGTACTGGATTTTCCGAAGAAACGCATCATTTATCACGGTGGCTTTGTCAATGGTTTCCGGACAGAAATTGCCTTTGATCCGAAAGAAAAAGTGGGCATTGTCGTATTGAGCAATGCCATGAGTAATTTTATCGGGCAAAGTGTGCAGGTCTTTTTTGATATTTACGAGACTACCAAGCACAAAGATGTAGCGGATTATCGTACGGATAAGTATGCTTCCACTACAGCTAATGGAAAATAACTCAATTCAAGAAATTGCCGGTGAAACTCGCGCCGATCTTTAAAGTTTTGCGCGAGTTTTTCAATTTTATCCGCGCCTACTTTATAACACAAAGCTTGTCCGGGCCAATTGGTTACCCGCGTCACCTCCCGTTCGGCAATATCATCCTGACCCGGAATATTTTCTTTCCAATACGCCAGGGCTTGCTCCCGATTCCAACCATAATAATGAATGCCCGTTTCAATGACCAATCGCGCAGAACGCACCAAATCCCATTCCCATTTTCCTAACGCAGCGTACGGATTTTTATACATACCTAATTGATTTCCAAAGTATTCAACGTAACAAGCCCAACCTTCTGCATTTCCCGCATAAAAAAAACGTTGTTGGAAAGCCGGCGCTTCCGTCCTACTTCGTCGGGTTACCGACTGCAAGTGATGCCCGGGAATTGCCTCGTGCATATACAGCCATTCCATTGCCCGCTTATTATGTTTTTCATTATAAAAATTATATTGAAACACGTCTTTATTATACGCATTACTCTCCCTATTTACATATCTGCCCGGCGGCGTGCTGGGTCCGGCATTAGGCCACTCCATTGGCATAACCGATACAACATCTTGTATATCAACAAATTGCTTTAAATTTTGCCGTACAGTTTGATCAATGCGCTCGTACACTGCCAGAATCTCCGCTTTGTTATTTATAAAAAAAGTATCATGTTGTAAATGTTGATAAAATTTGCTGCTATCCGCAAAACCCAATTGCCGCTGAATCTTTTCAATCTCCGCCTGTACACGTTTTACCTCGCGCTTGCCCAATTCATGCACTTCCTCTGGGCTGCTGCTGGTGCTGGTAAATTTTTGGATAAAAAAAGGATACCAATCTTTATAATTGGGCATCTCATATAAGCCATTCACCGGTACGTTGCGCCCTTTTTGTACCCAATCTTTTTCTAATATGATACGTTTCAAATTTAAATTAATTTCATAATCCAAGTGTGCAAAATACAGGTTATCAGGCTTTTGCAATTTATCTTTATCAAAATTCAATAATAATTTTTGTTGCGCTTTAAAAAAAGTTTCCTGCTGTTGTAATTTTTCCAAATCCGGAATGGCATTAAAATATGCTTTATAATCCAGGGTAAAACCCGGCACTTCCAACGCGTCATAACCGGCGGCAAAATCTTTCATAAAATTATCAAAATCAGGCAGTTGCGGCGCTGTAGCAGCACAGGCAATACTGCAATATACCAGCAGTAAATATTGAGCTATTTTTAACATGATATGATCTTTATAATAGTACACTGATTTTTAAAACTAGTGAGTATTAAAATAATTTTTATAATAATTAGACTTGCGTCAAATTGATTATCAGCATATTAAAAAATTCCAAAGACCGGCACAAATACCCAATATCATATCCATATCATATTGGCGCTTCATTCTGATTTGGTTGTAAATAATCC